>NZ_CP012676.1:3880000-4180000 GCF_001294575.1 Pseudomonas versuta | reverse complement strand
CGCCCATTTCATGCTGTCCCACGGCACGTGGCCTTCGCCGGTACGGGTCAGCACTTGCAGGCCGTTTTTGTCGACCTGGGTCACGATGGCTGGCTCCAGACCGCTAAGCGGGCGTTGCTTGGTGAGTTCTTGAGCCCAGGCGGCCGGAGTCTTGCCCGGCAGGTGTGATTCCGGGCCGCGGTAGCCGTGGCGCTGGTCGTAGGCAATCAGGCCTTCGTGAACCGCGGTATTGGCCAGTTCCTGAAGGTTGCTCGGTACGGTGGTGGTAACACGATAGCCTTCGGTGTAGGCCTCGCTGCCGTAGCGACCAACCATTTCGGCGCGGGCCATTTCGGCGATGTAGGGTGCGCTGACTTCCGGGGTTGGCACGTGATAGCTGGCGTTGACCGGCTCTGCGATCGCGGTTTCGTAGCTGGCCTTGTCAATTTTCCCCAGCTTGTACATACGACCCAGAATCCAGTCGCGCCGTTCTTTGCTGCGCACCGGGTTGGCCAGCGGGTTAAAGCGCGAAGGGGCTTTGGGCAGGCCGGCAATCATGGCCATCTGCGCCAGGCTCAGGTCGCGGATCGACTTGCCGTAATAAACCTGCGCTGCGGACTCGATGCCGTAAGCGCGATTGCCCAGGTAAATCTTGTTCACGTACAGCTCAAGGATTTCGTCCTTGGTCAGTTCGCGTTCGATCTCCAGGGCCAGCAGGATTTCATTGGTTTTGCGGGAAAAGCTGCGCTCGCTGGAGAGGAAATAGTTCTTCGCAACCTGCATCGTGATGGTGCTGCCACCCGATTGTATGTGTCCGCTTTTTACCAGCTGGGTTGCGGCGCGCATCAGGCTGCTGGGGTCGACGCCGTAATGATTGGCGAAGTTGTCATCTTCTGCCGACAGCAACGCATTGATGAAATTGGGCGGAATGTCGGCGAACTTGATCGGGGAGCGGCGCATTTCGCCAAACTCTGCGATTAATTTCCCGTCGCTGGTGAAGACCCGCAAAGGAATCTGCAACTGGATACTTCTCAACGACTCTACGGACGGCAAGCCAGGGCTAAGATAGAGAAACGCGCCGCTCAGTACGAGCAGGAGCCCGCAGAACACAGCAACGAAAGACCACCCGAAAAACTTCAGCAGACGAATCAAGGCTTTTGGATTTCCAGATTAAGAAATGGGTTTGCACGTCAGGGTAGTGCGCAAGTGCGACGGGTCGACGATACGGAAAAAAACGCCCGGCATTATAAGCATTTTTCGCTCATGGACGTCATGGACCGCATGTCAGAACGGGTTTTGAACGGATCTCATTTTTTACCCCTCCGTAAGTCACGGATTGCATTAGGGAAAACATCAGTGAGCGGATTATTTAGCAAGTCCGGCCAGCGATACGTGGGGATCGATATCGGTTCGCACGCGATTAAAGTCGTCGAACTGAGCCGTGCGCACGGTGCGTTCAGGCTGCATGCCTATGCCATTGAAGCGCTGGCTCCCCTGTGTACGGAGGATCAGACCGGCGCTGATCCGAAAAGTGTCGCGCAGGCGCTGACGATGGCATTGGAGAGGGCGGGAGTGGTGGCTCGTGAGGCTGTTGTCGCTGTGTCTGACACGCAGGTCATTGGTAAAACCTTTGAGGTGCAAGCGGGCTTGAGTCAGGAAGAACTCGAGCTTCACGTCTGGCTGGAAGCCGAGCAATACCTGCCCTATGCGCTTGAAGATGCTGCGCTGGACTTCGAAGTTCAAGAGGAGCTGTCGATCAATCCGGGGCAAGTCAGCGTTTTGCTGGTGGCGTGTCGGCAAGAGACCCTGGCGTGGTATCAGGCGCTATTGAGCTGTGCCGGATTGCAGGCACGGGTGATCGATGTTCGGCCCCATGCTTTGGCCCGTGCGGTGTTGTGGATGCCGAGTCCGGCTCTGCAAGCCTCAGGCGCAGTGGCAGTGGTTGAGTTCGCTACAGAGACGACCCTGTTAAGCATCGTGCAGCAAGGCCGTGTAACCCATTCCCGGCAATTGCTGTTTGGGGCAGGCGAACCTTGCGATGAAATCTTTAGAGCGCTGGCTGTTCAGCACCTGAGTGACGGGCTTGAGCAGATTGCCGGGTACGGGAATGACAGGCCGGTCGCTTCAATCATGTTGGCGGGCACAGGGGCGTCCCGTCCGGGGCTGGATCGGTGGATTGAAGCGCAGTTGGGCCTGCCGGCATGCGTGGCCAACCCGTTTGCATTCATGGCCCTTGATCCTGCGCTCGCGCCTGAAGCCTTGTTCTGCGATGCTCCGATGCTGTTGACTGCCTTCGGTCTGGCCTTGAGGGGGTTTGATTAATGGCGAGAATCAACTTGCTGCCTTGGCGCGCATTGGCGCGTGAAAAGCGTCGCAGGCGTTTTTTGATCGTTCTGTTAGCCCTGGCGCTGGTGGCGGCAGGTGGTTTGTTGGTGATTGAGCGCTTTATTGACCGTGCGGTTGAGCGCCAGCTGGCACGCAATGACCTGATCAGGAGTGCCACGGTGCAACTGGATGGGCGAGCCCGGCAAATCGATCAGTTGAAGGTGCGGCGCGAGCAATTGCTTGAGCGCATGCAAACCATCGAGACGCTCCAGGCAAACCGGTCGGACAGCGGGATCATCCTGGAGCAATTGGCGCGCAGCCTGCCGGTGGGCGTGTATTTCACCGACGTCAAAATGACTGAGCGCACCATCGTCATCACGGGGGTTGCCCTGTCCAACACACTCGTCGCCGAGTTGATGCGAAATCTGGATGCTTCGCATTGGCTGGAAACGCCGGTGCTCATCGATGTGAAAGCCGGTCCGGTTCAGGCCGGTGGCGACGAGCGGTTGTTTCAGATGACCGTACGCAGCCGGCATGCCCCGGCCGGAGGTACGTTCTAATGGTTGCGCAGTGGCTGGAGAGCCTGCGCAGCCTTGATTTGCGCGAGTTGGAAGCTGGGCATCCGGGGGATTGGTCGGTAAGGCGCAAGTCAGTGGTGGTGCTCGCGTTAACGGGCTTTGTGTCGCTGGCGGGGTATCTGCTGCAGATTCAGTCTCCGTTAATCAGGCTCCAGGAGGAGCGTGCGACGGAGGTGGTGCTCAAGGCCGGATTTGAGGCCAGGGCGTCGCATGTTGCGGGTCTTGATGCCCACCTGCTGCAAATGCAGGAGCTCGAAAACTCATTCAGAAACCTGGTGGTGCAATTGCCCCGCAAGGCAGAAGTGCCCGGGCTGCTGGATGAGATTGCGCGCATAGGCCTGACCAGCGGTCTGCGGATCGAACACATTCACTGGTTGCCTGAAGTTCTTCAGTCTTTTTATACCGAGCTGCCACTGCAGATGTCGCTGGTCGGCGGGTATCACGACTTTGGCCTTTTCGTCAGCGGTCTTGCGAGCTTGCCCCGGGTTGTGACAGTGCAGGACTTTACCCTTGCGGCTCTTGGTGGTTCGGGTAGCGAACAATTGCGCATGACCTTGCTGGCCACTACTTACCGCACCCACGATCAAGGATTGGTCCCATGAGCGCTCGTACCCGGTTATGCGTTCTGGGGTGCATGGTGGCTCTGGCGGGGTGCGACAACACGCAAGGCACCCTGGAGTTGCAAGCCTGGTTTCAGACAGTCCGGTCTCTCCCGGGAGATGCCATTGCGCCTGTCCCGAAAATTGCGCTCCGGCCGCTTTTTGTCTACCAGGCGCAGACTCTTCGCAACCCTTTTATGGCCGCAGGAGAAGGTGCTTCCGGGAGCTGGCAGGCAAGTCTTGCGGGTGACGGGCTTGACGAGAACCGGCCGCGGCAATTTCTGGAGAGTTTTGATCTTGAGCAATTCGAAATGGTCGGCACGCTCACCGGTGCCCAGCAAACCAGCGCCTTGTTGCGGGCTGGCGAGGGTGTCCATCGCTTGAAAACAGGTGATTACCTGGGGCGCAATAACGGTCAGGTTGTCTCGATCGATGCTGCGCAGGTTGAAGTGTTTGAAGTGATTTCTGATGGTCGGGGCGGTTGGCTGGAGCGATCCCTGACGATCCCATTAAAACAGCAGTCTTGACGGAACTACGCCATGAAAAGGATTTTCCCGGTGTTTGGGCTGGCGCTATGGAGTGCGCTGAATTCGCCGCCAATACTGGCGCTCGCACAGGCCGGTGCCCTTGTGGCACCAGGGCCCGAAGCGAGCGGTACGGTGTATGCGGGCGAAAAAATATCGCTTAACTTTCAGGACATCGAAGTGCGTACGGTGCTTCAGTTGCTGGCGGATTTCACCCGATTCAATCTGGTGGTCAGTGACGCCGTAGAGGGCAGTGTGACGCTCACCCTGCAGGATGTTCCCTGGGATCAGGCACTGGAGCTGGTGCTCAAAAGTAAAGACCTCGACAAGCGCCTTGAAGGCAATGTGCTGTTGGTTGCACCGGCTGACGAAATAGACGCCCGTGAACAGCATGAACAAGAAGTGCGAAATAAACTGGCCGAAGCTGTGCCTTTGCGTCGAGAGCTGGTGCAGGTCAGTCATGCCCGGGCAGCAGACATTGCACGGCTGTTCGAGTCAGGGGCCGCTAGCCAGCCTGGCGCAGAAGGGCGGGGCTCGCTGATGGTCGATGAGCGTACCAATCACATCATTGCGCTGCAGTCCCCCGAGCAGCTTGAAGAGTTGCGCCGCATCGTGGCTCAGCTGGATGTGCCGGTGCGTCAGGTAATGATCGAGGCCCGTATTGTTGAGGCCGGGGTGGACTTTGAAAGGAACCTGGGGGTGCGCTGGGGCGGTGCGATCAACCAGGGTGGTAAGTGGAGCGCTGGCGGTCTTGAACCGGCAGGTGGTAGCGGCGATACGAGCTTCGTCGATCTGGGTATCAGGAGTAATTCCTCGGGGTTGGGCATCGCCTTCATCAGCAACAATGTGTTGCTTGACCTGGAGCTCAGCGCCATGGAAAAAACCGGGAATGGCGAAATCATCTCTCAACCCAAGGTCGTTACCGCGGACAAGGAAACCGCCAAAATCCTTAAAGGCACCGAAATCCCCTATCAGGAAACCAGTGGCAGCGGGGCAACCTCGGTGTCGTTCAAGGAAGCGTCGCTGTCGCTTCAAGTGACTCCGCAAATCACTCCGGACAACAGCGTCATCATGGAAGTCGTTGTGACCAAGGACGAGCCTGATTACATCAATATGGTCAACGATGTGCCGCCGATCAAAAAGAATGAGGTCAAGGCCAAAGTGCTGGTTAAAGATGGTGAAACCATTGTGATTGGGGGGGTGTTCTCAAATACTCAAAGCAATGTAATAGATAAAGTGCCATTTTTTGGCGATCTGCCGTATGTTGGCCGACTTTTCCGTAGAGACGTTGTCCAGGAAAAAAAATCCGAACTGCTGGTGTTCCTGACTCCGCGTATCATGAACAACCAGGCGATTGCTGTGAGTCATTGATTCTGTGCGAAATTTGATTCTTGTTGGGCCAATGGGGGCTGGAAAAAGCACCATCGGACGTTTGCTGGCCAAAGAGCTGCACCTGCCTTTCAAAGATTCCGACAAGGAAATTGAATTGCGCACCGGTGCCAATATCCCGTGGATCTTCGATAAAGAAGGCGAACCGGGCTTCCGGGATCGTGAAACGGCAATGATTGCCGAACTTTGCGAGGCCGATGGCGTGGTATTGGCAACCGGTGGTGGCGCGGTCATGCGCCCGGAAAACCGGCTTGCGCTGCGCAATGGCGGGCGGGTGGTGTACTTGCATGCCTCCATTGAACAGCAGGTTGCACGCACCGCGCGTGACCGCAATCGGCCTCTGCTGCGTAATGCGAACCCGGAGAAAATCCTGCGGGACTTGCTGGCGATCCGTGACCCGCTCTACCGGGAAATCGCCGATCTGGTGATCGAAACCGATGAGCGGCCGCCGCGAATGGTGGTGCTGAATATTCTTGAGCGTCTGGCTCAGCTTGCTCCACGGTAGCGGTTGCCTCGACAGCGGTTACAAAAAACCACCGTTCCCTTGACGGTGTATCCATGGCCGGGCCATTAAAGTGCGCTGCGAAATGCGCTATCCTCGGCGCCGGTCATGGACCAGGCAGTCAAATTTAGTGTGGGGCTGGCTCGCCAGCGATGCAGGCGCCGCGGTCTCACAGTTTGACCCGGTTTATGCAGCCGCCGGCAGGCCAGTTCCCACAGAGCTTGTCTTGTATTGTTTCAGCGGTATGGTCAAAGGCTAGAGGGTTGTGTCACTTCCCGGCGCGACCCACACTTGATAATTGTGAGACAGGACGCAGGCTGTCCTTTTTCAATGCGGGGATTCATGCAAACACTGAAGGTTGATCTAGGCGAGCGTAGCTACCCGATTCACATTGGCGAAGGTTTGCTGGATCAGCCGTTGCTGCTGGCTCCGCACATCGCCGGTCGCCAGGTGGCGATTGTGACCAACACCACCATTGCCCCCCTCTATCTTGAGCGCCTGACCCGCAGCCTGGCGGGGTACTCCGTACTGCCGATCATTCTGCCTGATGGCGAATCATTCAAAAACTGGGAAACCCTGCAGCTGATTTTCGATGGCCTGCTCACTGCCCGGCATGACCGTCGCACCACTGTGATTGCTCTTGGTGGCGGTGTGATTGGCGATATGGCGGGGTTCGCAGCTGCCTGTTATCAGCGCGGTGTCGATTTCATCCAGGTGCCGACCACCTTGCTGTCTCAGGTTGATTCGTCAGTTGGCGGCAAAACCGGGATCAACCATCCGCTTGGCAAGAACATGGTCGGTGCGTTCTATCAGCCCAATCTGGTGCTGATCGACACACAGACCCTCAATACGCTTCCTGCCCGCGAATTGTCCGCAGGGCTGGCGGAAGTCATCAAGTACGGGCTGATATGCGACGAGCCTTTCCTGACCTGGCTTGAAGACAACATGGATGCACTGCGTGCCCTTGATCAGGTCGCCCTGACTGCCGCCATTCAGCGCTCGTGCGCCGCCAAGGCCGAAGTGGTCGGCGCCGATGAGCGCGAGTCGGGCCTACGCGCCACGCTCAACCTTGGTCACACCTTTGGCCACGCCATCGAAACCCATATGGGCTATGGCGTCTGGCTACATGGCGAGGCGGTTGCGGCAGGTACGGTGATGGCGCTGGAAATGTCTTACCGCCTGGGCTGGATCAGTCAAGCCGAGCGTGATCGCGGTATCCGCTTGTTCCAGCGTGCCGGTTTGCCGGTTGTGCCGCCTGCAGGCATGAGCGAAGCCGACTTCATGCAACACATGGCAGTTGATAAAAAAGTGATCGACGGTCGTTTGCGACTGGTGCTGCTGCGCCGCATGGGCGAAGCCACAGTGACTGACGATTATCCACAAGAGGTTCTACAAGCCACGCTGGGTGCGGATTACCGCGCACTGGCTCAGCTTAAAGGTTAATAAGATCCTGATGACTAGTTTGCATGCCGACGAGGCGTTCCTCGGTCACTTCCAGCTCAACCACGACCCCTTTGCACCACGGGTGCCGGGGTTCAAGTTTTTTCCTGCCCAGCGCAAGCCGGTGCTGGGGCAATTGCACCACCTAGCGCGCTACAGCCAGTTGCTGTTGGTGGTGACAGGGCCTGAAGGCAGCGGCAAAACCTTGCTGCGTCAGGCGCTGGTGGCCAGTACCAACAAGCAGTCAGTGCAGAGCGTTGTGGTATCGGCACGGGGTGCCGGTGACGCTGCGGGCATCTTGCGCCAGGTGGCGCAAACGCTTAACGCTGCCCGGGCCGATGTGGGGGCGATTCTGGCGCAGGTGGTACAGCTGGCGCTGACCGGCCAGGAAGTTTACCTGCTGGTCGATGATGCCGAGCAGCTCGACGAGTCTGCGCTTGAAGCGTTGCTGGCACTGGCAGCAGGTGCGCCGGAAGGCCGGCCGCATGTATTCCTGTTCGGCGAGCCATCGATGATTGCCGGACTTGAGCAGTTGAGTGCTGATGAAGAGCGCTTCCATGTGATCGAGTTGCAGCCCTACACCGAAGAAGAAACCCGCGAGTATCTGGCTCAGCGGCTTGAAGGTGCCGGGCGCGGAATCGAACTCTTTAGCGCACAGCAGATCTCAGATATACACGAGAGCTCCGAAGGCTGGCCTGGCATCATCAACCAGGTCGCCCGCGATGCAATGATCGAAGCCATGATAGCTAGCCGTTCTGCGGTCAAGCGTCCAAGTATGGGGTTCAAGATGCCTAAGAAACACGTATTGGCCATTGGTGCCGTAGTGGTCGTGGCTGTAGCCGCTGCCATTCTGATTCCGGGTCGCAGCAAAGCACCAACCGCACCCGCTACCGAGCAGACGCAACTGGGCCAGGCTACGCCCAGCAGCGGCGCCAACCCGTCGATAGATTTCGCAGGTTCCTCGCAGCCAATGCCATTGCCGCTGGTGGGCCAGTCGCAGCCGGTAATGCGCGGGCCTCTGGCTGAGGCCGCTGGCGGCATTGCCGAAGGCGATGACGGCGGTGTTCCGGCAGTCGACGGTGGTGTGGCTCAGCCGCCAACCGTAACCACTACCGCGCCACCAGCGGGCGTGACACCTGGCCCTGCGCCTGTAGCCGCACCGCGTCCGGCCCCGGCGCCAGCCGTTGCAGCAGCCAAGCCCGCGCTAGCCCCGGTTGCCAAGCCAGCCCCGGCCCCGGCTCCAAAGCCTGTCGTGAAGCCTGCCGAGAAGCCGGTCACCCTGGCCAAGGCTGCACCGGGCGGTAGCTGGTACTCCAGCCAGCCAGCGACTAACTACGTGGTGCAGATTGTCGGCACCAGCTCCGAAGCGTCTGCGCAAAACGTTGTCAAAGAGGTGGGTGGCGAAGCCCGCTACTTCAAGAAATCGCTCAACGGCAAGCCCCTGTTTGTCGTCACCTACGGCAATTTCCCGAACCATGCCGCAGCAACTGCGGCAATCAAGAACTTGCCAGCGAAGATTCAGGCTGGTAAACCTTGGCCTCGCACTGTCGCCAGCGTCCAACAAGAACTGGCAGCAGCTCGCTGATGCTCCGGCGGCCTTACCCAGGCCGCCGTTCTAGTACATCAAAATTCCAGCTTGTGCCTGCGACTTCTTAAGCCGCAGGCCTTGTGGTGTCTGCGCCGTGTGGCGGTCAACATCAAAAATGTTTTGACTAGCACAGGCAATCGCTTTAAACCTTCATAAATGCGACATGAATTTACGGCAAATCGCCGCTTAATTTGTGAGCCCTTACGTCGGTGTGTAGAATGACCACCCTTTTGCCCTGCCAAGCTGGCGTACGTTCAGCGCGGGGACCAAGTGGTTGAATTAAAAGAAATTTGCCCCTTTATAGGGCAGCCTGGTGAGAAAGTGTCTATGAAAGCAGGTCTGTACCACCCCGATGAATTCAAGGATAACTGTGGTTTCGGCCTGATTGCCCATATGCAGGGCGAACCCAGTCATACCCTTCTGCAAACCGCCATTGAGGCCCTGACCTGCATGACCCACCGCGGTGGGATCAACGCAGACGGCAAGACCGGTGACGGTTGTGGCCTGCTGATTCAAAAACCTGATCTGTTCTTGCGTGCAGTCGCCAAAGAGCAGTTCGGCAATGATTTGCCCAAGCAGTACGCGGTCGGCATGGTGTTTTTCAACCAAGACCCGATCAAGGCTGAAGCGGCCCGTAACAACATGAACCGCGAAATTCTCGCGGCGGGCCTGCAACTGGTGGGCTGGCGCAAAGTGCCAATCGACACCAGCGTCCTGGGCCGTCTGGCGCTGGACCGTCTGCCGCAGATCGAGCAAGTGTTCATTGCCGGTGCCGGCCTGAGCGATCAGGACATGGCGATCAAGCTGTTCAGCGCCCGTCGCCGTTCCTCGGTGGCCAACGCCGCTGATACCGATCACTACATCTGCAGCTTTTCCCACAAGACCATCATTTATAAAGGCCTGATGATGCCGGCGGATCTCACCGCCTTTTATCCGGACCTGAGCGATGAGCGCCTGCAAACCGCGATCTGCGTGTTCCACCAGCGTTTCTCGACCAACACCTTGCCGAAATGGCCGCTGGCCCAGCCATTCCGCTTTCTCGCCCACAACGGCGAGATCAACACCATCACCGGCAACCGCAACTGGGCCCTGGCCCGTCGCACCAAGTTCGCCAACGACCTGATCGGCGACCTCGACGAGCTCGGCCCGCTGGTCAACCGCGTGGGTTCTGACTCCTCCAGCATGGACAACATGCTTGAGCTGATGGTCACCGGCGGTATCGACCTGTTCCGCGGCGTGCGCATGCTGATTCCACCGGCGTGGCAGAACGTTGAAACCATGGACCCCGACCTGCGGGCGTTCTATGAGTACAACTCGATGCACATGGAACCGTGGGACGGCCCGGCGGGCGTGGTAATGACCGACGGTCGTTACGCAGTCTGCCTGCTCGACCGTAACGGTCTGCGTCCGGCGCGCTGGGTCACCACCACCAACGGCTATATCACCATCGCCTCGGAAATCGGCGTGTGGAACTACCAGCCGCAGGACGTGATCGCCAAAGGCCGTGTGGGCCCTGGCCAGATCCTCGCCGTCGATACTGAAACCGGCCAGGTCCTGGACACAGATTCCATCGATAACCGCTTGAAGTCGCGCCACCCCTACAAACAGTGGCTGCGCAAGAATGCCCTGCGCATTCAGGCCACCATTGACGACAATGATCACGGTTCGGCGTTTTACGACGTCGATCAGCTCAAGCAATACATGAAGATGTATCAGGTGACGTTCGAAGAGCGTGACCAGGTGCTGCGTCCATTGGGCGAGCAGGGCTACGAAGCCGTGGGCTCGATGGGTGACGACACGCCAATGGCCGTCTTGTCCCAGCGTGTGCGCACGCCGTATGACTACTTCCGCCAGCAGTTCGCGCAGGTCACTAACCCGCCGATCGATCCGCTGCGTGAAGCCATCGTCATGTCGCTGGAAATCTGCCTCGGTGCCGAGCGCAACATCTTCCAGGAATCCCCTGAGCACGCTTCCCGGGTCATCCTCAGTTCGCCAGTGATCTCGCCTGCCAAATGGCGCTCACTGATGAACCTCGAGCTGCCGGGCTTTGAGCGTCAGATCATCGACCTCAACTACGACCAGTCGGTTGGCCTTGAAGCGGCGGTGCGTAACATTGCCGACCAGGCTGAAGAAGCCGCCCGTGCCGGCCGTACGCAAATTGTCCTGACCGACCGCCATATCGCGCCGGGCAAGCTGCCGGTTCATGCCTCGCTGGCCGTGGGCGCTGTTCACCACCGCCTGACCGAAAAAGGCCTGCGCTGCGACAGCAACATCCTGGTAGAAACCGCAACTGCCCGTGACCCGCATCACTTTGCGGTACTGATCGGTTTCGGTGCTTCGGCGGTCTACCCGTTCCTGGCCTACGAAGTGCTGGGTGATCTGATCCGTACCGGCGAAGTGCTGGGCGACCTTTACGAAGTCTTCAAAAACTACCGTAAGGGCATCACCAAAGGCTTGCTCAAGATCCTCTCGAAGATGGGCATTTCGACCATTGCCTCGTACCGCGGTGCGCAGCTGTTCGAAGCCATTGGCCTGTCCGAAGAAATCTGTGACCTGAGCTTCCGCGGCGTACCGAGCCGGATCAAGGGCGCACGTTTCATCGACCTTGAAGCCGAGCAAAAGCTGCTGGCAGCCGAAGCCTGGAGCGCGCGCAAGCCGATCCAGCAAGGCGGTCTGCTCAAGTACGTGCACGGCGGCGAATACCACGCCTACAACCCGGACGTGGTTGCCACCTTGCAAGCGGCCGTACAGCAGGGCGACTACAGCAAATTCAAGGAATACACCGCACTGGTCGACAAACGCCCGGTGTCGATGATCCGCGATCTGTTCAAGGTCAAAACCCTCGACACGCCGCTGTCCATCGACCAGATCGAACCCCTGGATTCGATCCTCAAGCGTTTCGACTCGGCGGGTATCTCCCTCGGCGCACTGTCCCCGGAAGCCCACGAAGCCCTGGCCGAAGCCATGAACCGGTTGGGCGCACGCTCCAACTCCGGTGAAGGCGGCGAAGACCCGGCGCGTTACGGCACCATCAAGAGCTCGAAAATCAAGCAAGTGGCCACCGGTCGTTTCGGTGTCACCCCGGAATACCTGGTCAATGCCGAAGTGCTGCAGATCAAGGTGGCCCAGGGCGCCAAGCCGGGCGAAGGCGGGCAACTGCCAGGCGGCAAGGTCAACGGTCTGATCGCCAAACTGCGTTACGCAGTACCCGGCGTGACCCTGATCTCGCCACCGCCGCACCACGATATCTACTCCATCGAAGACTTGTCGCAGCTGATTTTTGACCTCAAACAGGTCAATCCCAAGGCACTGGTCTCGGTCAAGCTGGTAGCGGAAGCGGGCGTCGGCACCATCGCCGCAGGTGTGGCCAAGGCCTATGCCGACCTGATTACCATCTCCGGTTATGACGGCGGCACCGGCGCCTCGCCCCTGACTTCGATCAAATACGCGGGCGCACCGTGGGAACTGGGCCTGGCCGAAACCCACCAGACCCTGCGCGGCAACGACCTGCGCGGCAAGGTTCGGGTACAAACCGACGGTGGCCTGAAAACCGGCCTCGACGTGATCAAGGCCGCGATCCTCGGCGCTGAAAGTTTCGGCTTCGGCACCGCACCAATGATCGCCCTGGGCTGTAAATACCTGCGTATTTGCCACCTCAACAACTGCGCGACCGGCGTGGCGACCCAGAACGAATCGCTGCGTAAAAACCACTACATCGGCACTGTCGACATGGTGGTCAACTTCTTCACCTACGTGGCTGAAGAAACCCGCGAATGGCTGGCCAGGCTCGGTGTACGCACCCTCGAAGAGCTGATCGGGCGTACTGACCTGCTGGAAATCCTGCAGGGCGAGACGGCCAAGCAGCACAACCTCGACCTGACGCCGCTGCTGGGCAGCGACCATATCCCGGCCGACAAGCCGCAGTTCTGTCAGGTAGAGCGCAACCCGCCGTTCGACAAAGGCCTGCTGGCCGAGAAGATGGTCGACATGGCCACTTCGGCCATCAACGACATGAGTGGCGCGGACTTCGCCCTGGACATCTGTAACTGCGACCGTTCGATCGGTGCCCGTATTTCGGGTGAGATCGCCCGTGCCCACGGCAACCAGGGCATGGCCAAGGCGCCAATCACGTTCCGCTTCAAAGGCACTGCTGGCCAGAGCTTTGGTGTGTGGAACGCCGGCGGCCTGAACATGTACCTCGAAGGCGATGCCAACGACTACGTGGGCAAAGGGATGACCGGCGGCAAGCTGGTGATCGTGCCGCCTGCAGGCAGCGTCTACAAAACCCAGGACAGCGCAATTATCGGCAACACCTGCCTGTACGGCGCCACCGGCGGCAAGCTGTTTGCTGCGGGTACTGCGGGCGAGCGTTTCGCCGTGCGTAACTCCGGTGCCCACACCGTGGTTGAAGGCACGGGTGATCACTGCTGTGAATACATGACTGGCGGTTTCGTCTGCGTATTGGGCAAGACCGGTTACAACTTCGGCTCGGGCATGACCGGCGGTTTCGCCTACGTGCTGGATCAGGACAACACCTTCGTAGACCGGGTGAACCACGAACTGGTGGAAATCCAGCGTATCAGCGGCGAAGCGATGGAGGCCTATCGCAACCATCTGCAACACGTGCTGGACGAATACGTTGAGGAAACCAACAGCGAGTGGGGCCGTAACCTCTCGGAAAACCTCGATGATTACCTGCGTCGTTTCTGGATGGTCAAGCCTAAGGCTGCCAGCTTGAAATCGCTGCTTTCCAGCATCCGTGCCAATCCGCAGTGATATGCGCCTGAAGAGTTTGATGAGGTTTTAACAATGGCTGAACGTCTGAATAACGACTTCCAGTTCATCGATGTCGGGCGCAAAGATCCGAAGAAGAAACTGTTACGTCAACGCAAAAAAGAGTTCGTGGAAATCTACGAACCCTTCAAACCCCAGCAGTCGGCCGAGCAGGCCCACCGCTGCCTGGGTTGCGGTAACCCGTACTGTGAATGGAAATGCCCTGTGCATAACTTCATTCCCAACTGGCTCAAGCTGGTAGCCGAGGGCAACATCCTCGCCGCCGCCGAGCTGTCGCACCAGACCAACACCCTGCCCGAAGTGTGCGGCCGGGTGTGCCCGCAAGACCGTCTGTGCGAGGGTGCCTGCACCCTCAACGACGGGTTCGGCGCGGTCACCATCGGTTCGGTCGAGAAGTACATCACCGACACCGCCTTTGCCATGGGCTGGCGCCCGGACATGTCCAGGGTGGTGCCGACCGGCAAACGTGTGGCGATCATCGGTGCCGGGCCTGCGGGCCTGGGCTGTGCCGATGTGCTGGTGCGTGGCGGCGTGACCCCGGTGGTCTTCGACAAGAATCCGGAAATCGGCGGTCTGCTGACCTTCGGCATCCCGGAGTTCAAACTCGAAAAAACCGTGCTTAGCCACCGTCGCGAAGTCTTCACCGGCATGGGGATCGAGTTCCGCCTCAATACCGAGATCGGCAAGGACATCAGCATGGAGCAGCTGCTGGCCGAGTACGACGCGGTATTCATGGGCATGGGCACTTACACCTACATGAAGGGCGGCTTTGCCGGTGAAGACCTGCCGGGCGTCCACGACGCGCTGGACTTCCTGATCGCCAACGTCAACCGCAACCTGGGCTTTGAAAAGTCGCCGGAAGACTTCGTCGACATGAAAGGCAAAAAGATTGTGGTGCTCGGTGGCGGCGACACGGCCATGGACTGCAACCGTACTTCGATCCGTCAGGGCGCCAAATCGGTGACCTGTGCCTATCGTCGTGACGAAGCCAACATGCCCGGCTCGCGCAAAGAGGTGAAGAACGCCAAGGAAGAGGGCGTGAAATTCCTCTACAACCGCCAGCCGATCGCCATTGTCGGCGAAGGTCGGGTCGAAGGCGTGAAGGTGGTCGAGACCCGTCTCGGCGAACCGGACGCCCGCGGCCGTCGCAGCCCGGAGCCGATCCCGGGTTCTGAAGAGATCATCCCGGCGGACGCCGTGATCATCGCTTTCGGTTTCCGCCCGAGCCCGGCGTCATGGTTTGAGCAGTTCGAGATCCAGACCGACAGTCAGGGCCGTGTCATTGCACCCGAGCAGTCGCAGTTCAAACACCAGACCAGCCACCCGAAGATCTTTGCCGGTGGTGACATGGTGCGCGGCTCCGACCTGGTGGTCACCGCGATCTTCGAAGGCCGCACCGCGGCTGAAGGGATCATGGATTACCTGGGCGTGTGATGCGGTTGTAATTTGTGAAATATGATCAAAATGTGGGGGCTGGCTTGCCAGCTCCCACACAAACCTCATTGCAGAATGGGGTTTGTGGTCTGCGCCAAATCAAAATCTCCGCGACAAATCGACCCGATAGATAAAAGGCACGGCTCTTGCCGTGCCTTTTGCGTCCGTCTCTGAGAAAATGCCCCCACTTTTTTTCCGGATGCAGACATGACTGATCTCAAGAATGACCGTTTCCTTCGCGCTTTGCTCAAGCAACCCGTAGATGTCACGCCTGTCTGGATGATGCGTCAGGCCGGTCGCTATCTGCCGGAGTACCGCGCGAGCCGCGCCAAGGCCGGCGATTTCATGAGCCTGTGCAAGAACGCCGAGTTCGCCTGTGAAGTCACCATGCAGCCTCTGGACCGCTTCCCGCAGCTGGATGCGGCCATCCTCTTCTCCGACATCCTGACCATCCCCGATGCCATGGGTCAGGGCCTGTACTTCGAAACCGGCGAAGGCCCGCGCTTCAAAAAAGTGGTCAGCACCCTGGCCGACATCGAAGCCCTGCCGATTCCGGACCCGCAAAAAGACCTCGGCTACGTGATGAACGCGGTCAGCACCATCCGCCGCGAGCTCAACGGCCGTGTGCCGCTGATCGGCTTCTCCGGCAGCCCGTGGACCCTGGCCACTTATATGGTCGAAGGCGGTTCGTCGAAAGACTTCCGCAAGACCAAGGCCATGCTCTACGACACCCCGCACGCCATGCACCTGTTGCTCGACAAGCTCGCGCAGTCGGTGACGTCCTACCTCAATGGCCAGATTCTGGCCGGAGCCCAGGCCGTACAAATCTTTGATACCTGGGGCGGCAATCTGTCGTCTGCGGCCTATCAGGAGTTTTCGCTGGCCTACATGCGCAAAATCGTCAGCGGTCTGATCCGCGAGCATGAAGGGCGCAAAGTACCGGTGATCCTGTTCACCAAAAATGGCGGCCTGTGGCTCGAAAGCATTGCCGATGCCGGCGCTGATGCGCTGGGCCTGGACTGGACCTGCGATCTGGGTGAAGCCCGTCAGCGCGTCGGTAACAAGGTTGCGCTGCAAGGCAACATGGACCCGACTGTGCTTTACGCCAACCCCGAGGCGATCCGTACCGAGGTCAAGCGCATTCTGGCCAGCTACGGCAAGGGTTCGGGCCACGTATTCAACCTGGGGCATGGCATTACCCCGGAAGTGAAACCGGAACATGCCGGCGCCTTTATCAGCGCCGTGCACGAGTTCTCGGGCCAGTATCACGAGTAAGCTCAACGCCCATAAAAAACCCGGCCGATGCCGGGTTTTTTGTTTTTTGCGTGTTTATCCTTTGATCGATCGGATATTTTTAGGATTTTATCTCAGTCGCTAGGAGTTTTCCTATTTTAATTTTCCCGCGTGTCCGTAAGATGCCGGCACTAGATGTTTAATCCCATGTGAAACAAATTAGCTAGATGACTTTCTGGTTTGTGCTGTTTGCAGAGGTGCCAGGACAAATTAGTGGTTGTCTGCGCAGGACCGAGCTTGTCTGGAACTCGTCATTGTCGATAACGCGTTTATATCGGGTTAGTGTGGAATTTTTCAGGTTGGAGCGTACCAGTCAGCCGTCAATTTGAGGCCGCAGAAGTTGAGGTTGAATGACGCTTAACTAACCGGCGCTGGTCATATCTATTTGTTATTTTGCCTAAGTATATAAATAGCAGGTCTTGATCAGCGGAACAGAGTTGTTCAATAAATAAAGCTAAAGGAAACTTTATGAAACGTGCACATTCAACGTCCCGTGTAATGATGGGGTGTGCGTCCTCGTTAACGCTTATGGCTACACTGTTTGCCTCGCAACAAGCAGCGGCTCACGGTTATATGAGTGAGCCGCCTTCGCGTGCATATGCGTGCAGGTTGGCATTGAATACTGGTTGTGGTGCTGCCGAGTACGAGCCGCAATCCGTTGGCGAAGGGCCCAAGGGCTTTCCGGCACAGGGCCCGGTTGACGGCAAGCTGGCAAGTGGCGGTCTCACCCAGTTCGCAGCTGTTGACGCACAGTCGGCGACCCGTTGGCACCTGACCGACATCACCGAGCGTAACATCCAGTTCTCCTGGTTCTATACGGCGGCCCATAAAACCACTAAATGGGAATACTTCATTACCAAGGCCGGCTGGAACCCGAATCTGCCCCTGAGTCGTGCCAGCTTTGATGCAACTCCGTTTTGCAGTGTGGAAGGGGGTGGGAGCGTACCTATCAATGGCAATGAAGGCGGCACCGGACCTGGCGCGGTAAAACACGACTGCGTGATTCCTGCAGATCGTAACGGTCAGCACATCATTCTGGGTGCATGGACCATTGATAACACCGCGGCAGCCTTCTACAACGTCGTCGATGTGAACATCGTGGCTGCTGCTCCGGATCCGGATGGCTGGAGCAATGTCGGTGTCGTTGCGCCTACCCAGACGCTGCTGCCAGGTGACACGGTTACAGCCCGCGCATTCACTGGCAGTGCTGAAAGCGCGCAATACAGCTTCAGCATCGGTATCGATTCTGCCGAAGAGGGTCAGCCTGCCAACTGGGCTTTCAAACTGGCCGAAACGGTGAATGCAGCGAACAAGCCAGTGCGTGCAGGTGTGCGTAACGAAGAGGGCGCCATTGAGCCGATCAAGGGCACCAACACCTTCTATGCCAAGGCTGAAAGTGGTGTGACCAGCTACCAGATGCAGACCACTATGGTCCCGGATCCGGGTGCTTACATGCATGTGCATGATGTTGCCGCCGAGTACGTATTGGACAAAGGTCAGACCAACATCAGCATGACCCTGATGACCAACAAAAACATCTCGGTAGAAGCGACTGTTTACAACGATGCCAACAAGCCAGTGGGTCAGTCCACGCAAATGGTCAATGCCACCACTGTACCGATGACGGTAGCGGTGAAAAGTGCTCCGGGTGCCCACTCCTTGAAGCTGATTGCAACCAGTGCAGACGGGCGCGAAAACTTCCAGGAACTGAAAGAAATCACCTTGACCGGTGAAGGCGGTTCTCAGGATTACGACGCCATCTTCCCGGAAGGCATTAAAGACTACAAAGCAGGCACCACCGTGCTGCAGCCAAAAACCGGCCTGGTGTATGAATGCAAGCCGTTCCCGTATTCGGGTTGGTGCTCGCAATACTCGCCAACAGCTACCCATTACGAGCCGGGAACCGGTTCGCACTGGGCGGATGCCTGGATTGAGAAGTAAGCAACTCTGAAATGACCGGGCCGTTCTTGATGAGCGGCCCGGTGCTTAATGAGCCCCCTATGATCAGCCTGAACATTACTATGCAAAAAATCGAATACACAAAATTACAAAAGGCTCTTCATGCTATTTCGGCGCTCATGATTTTGTGGTTGTTGATGTCGGGTTTTTACGCAGGGTTAATCAAGGAAGAGGAACCGTTAAAGCATGTTATCGGCGCTTTTAATGTATCCCTAAGTTTGCTGTTGATCCCTATTTTTCTGGTGCGCACTTATGTGTCATTTGGCCGGGGTTATGCAGCGGTGAAAGGTGATAAAAATCTGGCGCACTGGATGGCGTTTATTATTCACACAATGATGTATGTGCTGGTGATGTTAGTGCTGGTGTCAGGTATTTTGATGATGGACCGGCCGATTGTTTTTTTTGACGTTTTCTCTTTTCCTCAGCCCTTAAGTAATAGTGAAGCTATTGCTTTTTATTTTCGTTTTCATATAGCTGTTTGCCTGCTATTGGCCTTGCTGGTGACGCTGCATATTGCTGCCGTCATCAAGCATCAACTGGCAGGGCAGTCGGTTATCAAGCGCATGGCTTTCTGAACGTGTTCAGGGCGCAACATTAAATGCTTCATCAGACTGACCCGGGAACAAAGATGAGACGGTTTTGAACAGATCGACAATAGCGGTCAATCGCTATTGGTCAGTCGTATTGAAGTGGATCTTGCTGGTAGTGCCGGTCATCTATGGCGGCTATTTGGCGTGGCAAGAACAGGTCTATCGCCAGTCTCTACGCGCGGTGCCCGTTTTTGCCCCCGTCAGTGCGTTACCCGTAGCGGTTCCCGATGCGTTCAAGCCCGACGCGATTGCCACTGTACTCGGCCTTGGTGCGCAGAATACCTGGGTGCAAAGTGCCGAGGCCTTGCAGTTACGGGCCTGTTTTGTGACCAATGACGGCACCTCTCAAGCCTTGTTGGCAGACACCCGCACGGCTCGCTTTTACTCGCAAGGCGAGCGCTTGCCCGGTGGCAGTGTTCTGCGCCGGGTCGAGGTGGATCACGTGGTGCTTTGGCGCAATGGTCGCGAAGAGCGCCTGGCCCTCAGGCCCGCAGGCAAGCATGTCTTGCCAGTGTCCAGTACTGACAGTGCCACCCCCGGAGCTGGCTTCCTTCACTTGCGGCCCTTCGCCGAGCAACCTTAGAGAAACTCCATGACCAAGCCCAATGCGTTCGGCATCGGCCACTTTTTAGCCTGTGGCGCTGTGTCCATTGTGTTGCTGTTGCAACCTTCGGCGCATGCGGACGGGCGCTACTGGCAGCTGGCAATGAAAGACGCGGAGCTGCGTGATGTGGTTCAGGAAATGTCCTCGGTACTCGGTGCCACAGTGGTGCTCGACCCTCGTGTACAGGGTCGCGTTACCGTTGTTTCCGATGAGGCCCTGGACCGTGAAGGCGTACGCCGATTGTTTTATTCAGTGCTGGATGCCCAGGGATTCTCGATTATCGATGAGGGTGACCGGCTGTTAATCATCCCGGCTGCGGATGCGAAATCCCGTGCCGGCCAGAACAGTACCGACACTGAGCCCGCCCAGGCGTTCGTGACCCGGGTCGTTGAGCTCAATGACAGTGTGGCTGCCGATCTGGCAGGGCTGCTGCGTCCCCTGGTGTCCAGCAACGGTTACATTGGACCCTCGGTGTCGGCCAATGCGCTGATCATTACCGATACCGCTGCCAACACCCGTCGAATCCTCGACATTGTTCGTCAGCTGGATGCAGGTACCCGCTACGGCCACTCCCTGGTGGAGCTCAAGCACGGTCTGGCCAGTGACATCGCCAAGGTCATGGAGCAATCACTGGACAAAAAAGCCACGGGCGCGAGCAGCCAGGTTATCCCGGACATGTCGGGCAATCGCCTGGTGATTCTGGGCAGTGAAGCGGCCCGCAAGCGCTTGAACACCTTGGCCCGGACCCTTGATACGCCGACTAATCCGCGCCAGGAAAACTCCCGGGTCATCCGCCTGCGTCACAGCGATGCCAAGCAACTGGCCGAGGTGCTGGAAACGATAGGGCAAGGCATGAAGCAAGAGACGGCGTTGGCCGGTGCCGCACAATCGGCGAATTCGCGGGACGTCATGGTGGCAGCCGATGAGAGCCAGAATGCGCTGGTGATCATGGCCGATCCAGCCCGGGTCCGCGCCCTCGAAAGCATAGTGCGCGAGCTCGATCAACCACGCTCGCAAGTGTTGATTCATGCGGCCATTGTGGAAATCTCCGGTGACATTGTTGAAACCCTCGGCGTGCAATGGGGGGCGAACACCGGCAGTGCACAAGGCGCGATTACCTTCCCGGGTACTAATTTGCAAATCGGCGGATGGTCTGCCAGCAATGGCCAGTTGCCTGAAGGCGCGGCGCTACAAATCGGCGGTGACCGCTTCAGCGCCCTGATATCGGCCCTGGCCAGCGATACCAATAACAACGTGTTGTCCACACCGAGCCTGTTAACCCTGGACAACCAGGAAGCAGAAATTCTGGTTGGGCAAAACGTGCCGTTCAAAACCGGGTCATACACCGGCCCCGGTGATGATTCGCAAAATCCGTTCACCACTGTGACGCGCCAGGACATTGGCATCAGCCTGAAAATCAAACCGCACATCAATGACGGCAGCTCGTTGCGGCTTGAGGTCGAACAGGAAAATTCAGAAATCGCGCCTTCATTGCAAGGCGTCGATTCGACAGACCTGATTACCAACAAGCGCGCCCTCAAAAGCACCATCCTGGCGGAGGACGGCGAAATAATCGTTATTGGTGGCCTGATCAAGGACAGCGTGCGCACCCAGGTCAGTGGCGTACCCTTGCTGCGCAGCATTCCATACCTGGGAGCGCTGTTTCGCTGGAATAAAGACACCCACAGCAAAACCAACCTGATGGTGTTTCTGCGCCCGACCATCGTGCGCAGCAAGCACGATATCCGGGAGTTCAGCGACAACAACTACAACGCCCTGCGCCACCTGAGCCAGCCCGCCAGCAAGGAGGGCCGCGGGTTGCTGCCGGTTGACCCGCATCAGATGTTTGACCCCAACCAGCAAGCTCCGGCCACGGTCGACTTGCGCCCCTCGAAAGCAGCGCGTCCATGACATCGCCGAGCCTGCGATTGCCGTTCAGCTTCGCCCGCCGTTTCGGGGTGTTACTGGACTTCACTGCGAGCCCGCCAGCTTTGTTGATCCGCGCGGATACACCATTGACCGCCCTGGCCGAAGCACGGCGCTGGGCTGGCCAGGCACTGGACCTGCAAGCAGTGACAGATACACGCTTCAGTGAGTTGTTAGCCAATAGCTACAGTGCTGGCCAAAGTGCCGCCGAGCAGGTGGCCCAAGGACTGGACGAGGAACTCGATCTGATGAGCCTCGCTGAACAGGTGCCGCAAACCGCCGATTTGCTGGAGCAAGAAGGCGACGCGCCGATCATCCGGTTGATCAATGCCTTGTTGCGTGAAGCCATGCGCGAAAAAGCCTCGGATGTTCACCTTGAAACCTTCGAGCATTACTTGTCGGTACGCATGCGCGTCGACGGTCAGCTGCGTGAGGTGCTGCGGCCCAAGCGTGAACTGGCCAACTTGCTGGTGTCGCGAATCAAAGTCATGGCGCGGCTGGACATCGCCGAAAAACGCGTACCGCAAGATGGCCGTATCAGCCTGAGACTGGCCGGGCATGAAGTGGATGTTCGCGTATCGACCTTGCCTTCGGCCCATGGCGAGCGCGTGGTCATGCGTTTGCTCGACAAACAGGCCGGGCGCCTGGACTTGAAATGCCTGGGCATGCCAGCTCCCATTCTGAGTCGCTTTGAACAGGTGTTGGCGCGTCCCCACGGCATATTTCTGGTAACGGGGCCGACCGGCTCGGGCAAAACCACTAGCCTGTACGCCGCGCTGAGCCATCTGAACCATCAGTCCCGTAACATCCTGACGGTCGAAGACCCGGTGGAGTATCACCTGCCGGGCATCGGTCAAACGCCGGTCAACACCAAGGCCAATATGACCTTCGCCCGCGGTTTGCGGGCGATTTTGCGGCAAGACCCGGATGTGGTCATGGTGGGGGAAATCCGCGATCAGGAAACTGCCGAAATTGCCGTACAGGCCTCGCTGACCGGGCACCTGGTACTTTCGACCTTACACACCAACAGTGCCATTGGCGCAGTCACCCGCCTGGTAGACATGGGGGTTGATGCCTACCTGCTGGCGTCCTCGCTTATCGGCGTATTGGCTCAGCGCCTGCTGCGCACCCTGTGCGCTGACTGCAAAGTCCCCTACCTCGCCGATCCGCAAACCTGTGTCCGGCTCGGGTTAGCTGACTCGGCCAGCCTGACCCTGTATCGCGCGCAGGGTTGCAGTCATTGTCAGCAAGGTTATCGCGGCCGTACCGGCATCTATGAATTGATTGGCATCACTGCGACGCTGGCCGGTTTGATCCACCGGGGTGCGAGTGAACCGGAGCTGACAGGCGAGGCGCGGCGACTGTCTCCCGGATTGTTTCAGGATGGCCAGCGGCTAGTAATTGAAGGCATCACCAGCCTCAACGAACTGCTGCGTGTCACCCAGGAGGACTGAGCATGCCGGCTTTTGACTATCAGGCGCAGGACGCCAGCGGGCGCAACTGTCGCGGACAGCAAGAGGCCGACAGCGCGCGTCATGCGCGGCAGATTTTGCGCGAACGGGGAATGCGCGTGACCCGCCTGACTGCGGCCAGGAAAAATGCCCGTGGCACTGGCTTCGGGCAGTCGGCAACCCGGCTCGGTGTGACCGACCTGGCCCTGCTAACCCGGCAATTATCGACTCTGGTTCATGCCGGCCTGCCTCTTGAAGAAGCCCTGGCCGCAGTGACGGCCCAGAGCGAAAAGCGCGCGGTGAGCAACCTGTTGGCCGCGGTACGTAGCCGGGTGCTGGAAGGTCATGCCTTGGCCACTGCGATGTCGGCGTTTCCCCGGGCATTCCCGGAGTTATTTCGCGCGACGGTCGCCGCCGGTGAGCGCAGCGGCCACTTGGGTCAGGTGCTGGAGCAACTGGCCGACTACACCGAAGCCAGGCATGCCTCGCGCCAGAAAATCCAGCTGGCACTGGTCTACCCGATGATCCTGATGTTTGCCTCGGTGGCCATCGTTGGCTTCTTGCTCGGTTACGTGGTGCCCGACGTGGTCAAAATATTTGTCGACAGCGGTCAGCCGTTGCCTCTGTTGACCCAGGCCATGATCGCCACGAGCAGCGCTCTGCGACGCTACGGCTGGTTATTGCTGGTGCTGCTGGTTGCGGGTATTTGCATGGCGCGCTGGGTGTTGCGCCAACCCCGGTTAAAACTGCGCTGGCACGGGTTGCTGCTCGACTTGCCGATGGTGGGCAAGTTGCTACGTGCAATGGAAGCAGCACGGTTTGCCAGCACTCTGGCGATTTTGGGCAAGAGTGCTGTGCCCCTGGTCGATGCTCTGGAAATCTCCGCCACGGTGATTGCGAACTTTGCCATCCGTCAACGCATGCTCGATGTCGCCCGCTCCGTGCGCGAAGGCGGCACCTTGGCCCGTGGGCTGGAACGCAGCGGGGACATCCCGCCGATGATGCTGCACCTGATTGCCAGCGGCGAGCGGGCCGGCGAGCTGGACAGCATGCTGGCGCGCGCTTCCGAACAGCAGGAAAAAACCCTCGCCTCGCGTATCGCCCTGGTCGTCAGCCTGTTTGAGCCCCTCATGCTGGTACTGATGGGAGGAGTGGTACTGCTGATTGTCATGGCCATTCTGTTGCCGATTCTTAGTCTCAATCAACTGGTGAACTGAACCATGAAAACCTCTGCAAAATCCTCCCAGCGTGGCTTCACCCTGATTGAAATCATGGTGGTCGTGGTCATCATCGGCGTGCTCGGTGCCATCGTGGTGCCGCAGTTCATGAGCCGTCCGGACCAGGCCAAGGTCACGGCAGCGCGTACTGACATTCAGGCGATCGCCACTGCCCTGGAAATGTATCGCCTCGACACCTTTAGTTATCCCTCCACCCAGCAGGGGCTCGAAGCGCTGGTGACAAAACCGGCCGGCGCACCTGTGGCCAAAAACTGGAATCCCCAGGGCTATCTCAAAAGCATGCCGATGGACCCATGGGGCAAGCCTTATCAATACCTCAACCCGGGCACCCGCTCGGCGGCCTACGACCTGTTTTCCTTAGGCTCGGACGGCGTCCCGGGCGGTGAAGGATATGCCGCCGATATCGGCAACTGGAGCAACTGAGGGCATGCGGCGGGCGGCGGCGGGGTTTACCTTGATTGAGTTGATGGTGGTCATAGTGCTGATTGGTGTACTGGTCTCAATGGTGCATATCAGCCTCGGCGACAATCGGGCCCGCCATGCTCGCCAGGAAGCCGGGGTGTTACTCGGCCTGATGCATGGCTTGCGTGAAAAATCCGTGCTTGAGGGCCAGGAATACGGCTTGCGGCTGGAGCCGGGGGCTTACCAGGTTGTGCGTTTTGCAGGTGGGCAGTGGCAGGTGGCCGAAGCGCGAGTGAGCCTGCCTGAGGGGCTGGCGCTGGCGCTGAGTCTGGAGGGGCAAGAGCAGCCACTGACAGCCGCTTCAGATTCGCCGCAGTTAGTGTGGTTGAGCAGTGATGAAAACACAGTGTTCAGCCTGCACATTGACAGCCCGCCCCGGCGCTGGCTCAGCATCGTCAGCGATGGCCTCGGCGATGCCGCGATCGACGTACCCCATGAAGACTGAAAAAGGCTTCACCTTGCTCGAGGTCATGATCGCGCTCGCGATCTTCGCCACACTGGCAGCGGCGGTAATGTCTGCCAGCCAGTATGTGCTTGGGCAAAGTGCCCGGGTCGAGGTCCGGTTGCTGGCTGCCTGGCTGGCCGATAATCACCTCAGCGAAATGCAACTGCAAACGGTGGCTCCGGCGCCGGGGCAACGGGCTCTGAACCTGAGTTTCGCCCAGCGCGACTGGCGTTTGCAGCAACGCATCATGCCCGAGCCCAACACCGGCTTGCTGCGGGTCGAGCTGAGCGTCAGTGTTGCCGGTAGCGAGCAGGTCGTGCAGGCAGTGACTCACTGGATAGCCGCCGAAAATGACTAAACCCCAAGCTGGTTTCACCCTGCTTGAACTGGTCATTGCGATCGCCATATTCGCGATGCTGGGCACTGGCTGCTGGCGATTGTTTGACGCCGTCGTGCGCGTCGAGCGCAGCAGCAGCGCCCATGAGCAAGAGCTGCGCAGCCTGCAGCGGGCAGTGGCGGTCATCGAGCGCGATGTGCTGCATGTCCGCACTTCAGCCAAATTTCCCGGCCTTACCCTGTATCCCGATCAACTCAACTTGCGCCGTGGCAACTGGCGCAATCCGCTGGATCAGCCCCGCAGCGAACTGCAAGAGATCAGCTACCGTCTTGAAAACGGCGTGCTTTGGCGTTACAGCCAAGGCCTGGGTTTGCCGTTGCTGCAAAAGCAAAAAATACTCGGCGATGTGCGTGATCTGAGCTGGCGTCTGTTCGATGCCAATGCGGGTTGGCGCAGCGAGTGGCCCGTCGGCAAAGCCGCTCCAAAAGCCCCGCCCAAAGCTCTGGAAATTCAGTTCTCGGCAGGGCGTATGGAACAGATTCGCCGGGTTTTTCTGCTGCCGGAGGGTGAGTAATGCGCAGGGCTCAACAAGGAATCGCACTGATTACCGTGTTGCTGGTCATGAGCCTGGCGCTATTGATTTGTGCGGGCATGCTACGCAGCCACCGGCTGGCCCTAAACAGCAGCGCGCAACAGCTCCATCAACTGCAACTGCGGCAAATGGGCTTTGCCGGTGAAGCCTGGGCTCGCCAGCGTTTGCGCGACCTGCCCGCAGATTCGACGGCCGCGGTGGCCGCGGGGCAAGCCTGGGCCACGGGGACGCCGGCACTGGCCATCGACAATGGACAGATCCAGGTCCGTATCGAAGACTTGGCCGGGTACTTCAATGTCTCGGCCCTGCTCACTAAAGAGCCGGTCGACGAGTTGACCGCGCAACGCTGGTTTCGCCTGCAAACCGGCCTCAACCTGGCCCCGATACCGGCCAGTACCTTTCAAGGACTTAGCCTGAGCGACATCAGCCAGTTACGTCAGGTACCCGGCGTGGATAGCCAGTGGTTCGCGCGTATGCAGCCCTGGCTCGTACTCCTGGGCAAAGGCGCAGCGCTCAACATCAACACTGCACCCGCCACGCTGCTGGCCACCCTGGAAGGCGTGACGCCGGCCATGGCGCGCAGGCTGGTGGGGGAACGTCCGGCTCAAGGCCATGCCAGGGTCGAGGATTTCACCTTTTCCCCGGCGCTGGTCGGGCTGGGGATCAACAGCCAGGGCCTGGGTATCCACAGCCGCTGGTTCAGGATCACTACTGACGTGGGTCTGGGGCAAAGCCGTTTGCGTCTTGAAAGTGATATGGCCCGGGACAGTAAAACCGGCAAATGGCATCTCCTGCAGCGGCGCTTCATGGCCCCGGCACACAACGAGTTTTCTGGATGAAAAGCTGGCTTTACCTGACCGCCGAGGGTTTTTCCCGGGGCGATGAAACCGATCTGGATGACGCGCCAGTATGTTTTTGGCAAGACCCTCTGGCCCTGCACCGAACCTCTTTGAACGAGGCGGTGAGGGGCCTTGAAGACCACAGTATCCACCTGATTTTGCCCATGCACCTGTGCAGCTGGCTGCTGACCGATCCCTGGCCGGGCAGGCGTCGACCGACCGTGCAAAGCTTGGCTTTCAGCGTCGAAGAGCAACTGGCAGACGACCTCGACGCCGTGCACATTGGCGTCGGTCGGGCAGATGCACAACAGCGTTATCCCTTGCTGATCATTCATAAACAGCGTTTCAAGGACTTGCTGGCGCAGCTTCGGCGGCGCGGGCTGAACATCGTCAGCGTGCAGGTAGATGCCGATATGTTGCCCCGTGACAAGCCCTGTGCAGCATGGTGGGACGGGCGCTGGATTATCGGCGGTGCGCTGCCGGCACGGCTGGTGTTATCAGCGCAAGACCTTGAGGCCATCAAGGCGACGCTGCCCCCTGAGATCGTCTGGCTACACACAGAGGCCCAGGCTGCTTTCAGTGCTCAGCAGGCGATTGACCTGCTGCAAGGCGAATTCAAACAGGCCACCCGGCGCTTGCCCTGGTATGGAATCAGCGCTGCCTTGCTGGTGGTCTTTAGCCTGGGGCTGGGGTTTTCCCATCTGCGTAGCGGTTTTCTGGAAGAGCAAACGGCCCGCCTCCATACCCTCAGCGAGCAGCGTTTCAGGGCGCTGTATCCCGAGCAAACGCGCATTGTCGACCTGTCCGCGCAGCTCAGGCACTTGCAGCAGCAAGATGCCTCAGGACCAAGCGGGCACATGCGGCGGTTACTTCAACTGACCGAACAGGTGATTGGTGCCAGCAGTGTCGAAGTCCAGAGTATGGAATGGCAGGCGGCAGCCGGCTGGACGCTGAACATCACCGCCAGCAGCTTCACCGAGCTTGAGCATCTGCGGGCGCGAGGCGTGCAGAGTGGACTACCGGTCATCCTGGGCAATGCCAGCCAGCAGGGCCGCCGGGTACAGGCATTACTCACCCTGAAGGACGATTTATGAAGAGCCAGCTACGCGACTATTGGCGGCAACTGCCGGGCCGGGACCGTCAACTGCTGGGTATGCTCGGCGTGTTCCTGTTGGCTGTATTGGCCTTTTATGGCTTTTGGCAGCCGGCGGGCCAGCGTTGGGACACAGCCCAGGCGCTGTACTCCAGGGCTGTACTGCAAGCGGCGCAAGTGCAACTGGCCCGGCCCACTCTCGCGGCCAAGGGGGGCGAGCAACCGCTGGCGACCCGCTTGAGCGAAAGTGCGGCGAGTGCCGGGCTCAATGTGCAGCAGTTCGAGATGGATGCCCGGGTGTTGCGTATAACCCTGAGTGGCGATGCTGTGGCGGTGCTGGGCTGGCTTGAGCGCATCGAACAGGAAGATGCCCGGTTCGAAAGTGTGCGCCTGGAAAAGCGCGATCTGAGCTTGCAGGCCCAGCTACAGCTCAGCAACAACCCTTTGTAGGCGCGAGCAAGGAAAAACTGCCGGGTTACGGGGTTTTCCGATTCCCCGGCAGTACCGGCAATCGGGCCAGGTGCAACGCCACCAGCAGGGCAATCACCAGCAGGGCGGCGATAAACGAACCGATGCCGTTCCACCCGGCGTAATGCCAGAAGAAACCGCCGGCGGTCCCGGCGATGCTCGATCCGGCGTAGTAACTGAACAGGTACAACGACGACGCCTGGCCCTTGGCCTTGGTCGCGCGCCGGCCGATCCAGCTGCTGGCAACCGAATGCGCGCCGAAGAAGCCGAAGGTGAACAGCAGCATGCCGATGATCACCAGTGCGACGGGTTCGAACATGGTCAGCGCGATCCCGGCCAGCATCAGCACAATCACGGCCCATAACACTTTGCGTCGGCCCAGCTTGTCGGCCAGCGCACCGATCTGCGCGGAGCTGTAAATACCGGACAGGTACACAATTGACAGCAAGCCCACCAGCGCCTGGTTCATGTTGTATGGCTCAGCCAGCAAGCGATAACCGATGTAGTTGAACAGCGTCACGAAGCTGCCCATCAGCAGGAACGCCTCAAGAAACAGCCATGGCAGGCCGGCATCGCGAAAGTGCATCGTGAACCCGTTCAGCAGGCTGCGCGGGTTCATGGCCTGAGGGCGGAAGTTGCGCGACTCGGGCAGGATCTTCACAAACACCAGGGCTGCGACCAGCGCCAGACCGCCGATCACCATCATCGCCGTATGCCAGCTGACAAAGTCGATCAGCACGCCGCTGATCAAGCGTCCGCTCATGCCGCCAATGGCATTGCCACCAATGTACAAGCCCATGGCCAGGCCAATGTGTTGCGGGTGAATTTCTTCACTTAAATAGGTCATGGCCACGGCGGCCAGTCCGCTCAGTGACAAACCCACCAGCGCCCGGGTGATCAGTACACCTTCCCAGGTGGGCATCAGCGCGCTGAGGAGGGTGAACGCCGCCGCCGAAAACAACGCAAACACCATCACAGGCTTACGCCCGAACGCGTCGGAAATGGGCCCGGTGATCAGCAAACCGATAGCCAGCATTGCAGTGGCGACCGACAGAATAAGGCTGCTCTGCGCCGCGTTAATCCCGTATTCATGGGACAGCACCGGCATCATCGGTTGCACGCAATACAGCAAGGCAAAGGTTGCAAAGCCCCCCGAGAACAGCGCCAGCACCGTGCGCATAAATAGCGGTGTGCCTTTTTCGATAAAAATGTCATTCAGTTGCGCAATCACATCATCCTGTGCAGGCGGCGTGATTTCGTGGGCGAGAGGGGCGACAGCAGTTTTCACGGGGACCTCAGAAAGCGTAAAGCCGAGCGGCAATGGCAAAAGAATATAGGTGGCTAACGATTCTTTCCAATATATTGTTCGACCTGTTTGATAGGTTTTACGACTTAATAGGACTTCTATGGAATTGCGCCATTTACGCTACTTCATCGCTGTTGCCGAAGAACTGCACTTTGGCCGTGCGGCCCAGTTGCTGGGTATCTCCCAGCCGCCGCTGAGCCAGCAAATACAGGCGCTGGAACAAGAACTGGGCGCTCGCCTGTTCGATCGAAACAACCGTCGGGTCGAGCTCAGTGAAGCGGGCCGCTTGTTCCTGGAGGAAGCGCGCCTGGTGCTGGCCCAGGTCGACAAGGCTGCCGATGTAGCCCGGCGCGCACAGCTGGGGGAATTGGGCGAACTGAAAATCGGTTTTACCTCATCGGCGCCATTCAGCTCGAGTATTCCCCAGGCCATATTTGCCTTTCGCCAGGCGTTCCCGGCGGTGCATTTAAACCTCAAGGAAATGAGCAGCCGCGAAGTGGCCGAAGGGGTGGTGGACGAATCCATCGAAGTCGGGATGATCCGCCCGCTGGCGTTGCCGGACTCATTGACCGCCGTTGAACTGTTCAGCGAACCGCTGGTGGCCGTGATCCGGGGCGACCACCCGCTGGCTGCCGGCAGCGAAGCGGGCCTGCAGCTGGCGGCCCTGGCCGAGGAGCCCTTTGTATTCTTCCCGCGCAGTTACGGTAGCGGACTCTATGCACAGCTAATGACCCTGGCCCGCCAGGCAGGTTTCAGCCCGCACTTTTCACAGGAAGCGGGCGAGGCCATGACCATTATTGGCCTGGTCTCGGCGGGGTTGGGCGTATCGGTGCTGCCGGCGTCGTATCAGCACATGCGGATCAAGGGCGTGGTGTATCGGCCGCTGCTTGATGCCGATGCCCATTCAGCGGTGTGGCTGGTGCAGCGCAAGGGCCAAAGCTCGCCGATGGCCACGGCATTTGCCGAACTGCTGACGCGTAAAACCGTTAACCAACCCCTGTAGGAGCGAGCTTGCTCGCGAACAAGCTCGCTCCTACAGGGGGTAATTGTCACTTTGCAGCCGCTTCCGACAGCTGCTGCGCCGTACGCTCGTTCTGGTTGTCCTTGAGGTCGCGCACGATGTCGCGGTCCAGCAGGCGTACCCAGCGGATATAGTTCTTGTGGATCTTGCCGTCCTTGTAGTCCAGGCCGCTGCTGTTGCGGTAAATGATCTGGTAGTGGGTGGCGCTGTACGGGATGTCGATTTCGGCGTGGAATTGCTCACGCACGGTGATTTGCGCCTGCACCCGTTCAGGGGTGATTTTTTGCACTGTCCAGCCACGGCCGACCAGGGACTTTACGATCGCCTGTTGCATCTGCGCCCGGTCAGCATGAATCGAGGGGTGCAGCGTGCGGTCGGGGGTCAGCATGCGTTTGCTGCTGCACGACACAGTGGTCAGCAGGGCAAGGGCGATCAGGGTTACGCGTAGCAGGTAAGACATTCCATTGGCTCCAGAAGTGTTACGACCAGCGGCGCAAGATCAACGACGTGTTGACCCCGCCAAAGGCAAAGTTGTTGTTCATCACGTATTCGTTGTGCATTTCGCGAAACCCGCCACGCAGGTAATCCAGCTCGCCGCAGCGCGGGTCGACTTCATCCAGGTTGAGCGTCGGTACATAGCGGTCGCGGTTCATCATTTCGATACAGAACCACGATTCCAGCGCCCCGCACGCACCCAGGGTGTGGCCCAGAAAGCTCTTCTGCGAGCTGATCGGCATGTGCTTGCCGAACAACTCACTGGTGGCCAGGGTTTCGGCAATGTCGCCTTGTTCGGTGGCCGTGCCATGGCCGTTCACATAGCCGATGGCCTGCGCCGCAATGCCTGCGTCCTCCAGCGCCAGCTCCATGGCTCGGCGCATGGTGCTGACTTCCGGGCGGGTGGTGTGCTGGCCGTCGGCATTGCTGCCAAAACCGACGATTTCGGCATGGATAGGGGCGCCACGGGCCAGGGCGTGTTCAAGCTCTTCGAGCACCAGCATGCCGCCGCCTTCACCGATCACCAGCCCGTCACGGTCCTTGTCGTACGGGCGCGGGCTGGTGTGCGGGGCGTCGTTTTTCAGGCTGGTGGCATACAGCGCGTCAAACACCATGGCTTCGGTGGGGCACAGTTCTTCGGCGCCGCCCGCGAGCATCAGTGGCAAGCGTCCGTACTTGATCGATTCGTAGGCATAGCCGATGCCCTGGCTGCCACTGGTGCAGGCGCTGGAAGTGGGAATCAGGCGCCCGGTGAGACCAAAGAAGATGCTGATATTGGCCGCTGTGGTGTGGGGCATCATGCGCACGTAACTGTTGGCATTCAAACCGTCGGCCACCGAGTTGAGCAGCATGTTGCCAAAGGCCTTGATCTCGTCGGTGCTGCCGGTGGACGAGCCGCAGGCCACCCCCATGCGCCCGTCGCGAATGATCGGGTTGCCGAGCAGACCGGCGTCCTGCAAGGCCAGCTCGGCAGCGCCAACGGCCAGGCGTGAGACCCGGCCCATGCTGCGCAGCTGTTTGCGGGTCCAGTGCTTTGGCACCGCAAAGTCATCGATAGGGCCGGCCAGACGGGTGTTGAGCTCAGTGAACCGGTCCCACTCGTCCATCCGGCGAATGCCGCTGCGTCCGGCTAAAAAATTGGCTTCAATACTGGCCCAGTCACTGCCCAGCGAGGTGATGCCGGCCATGCCGGTGACGACAACGCGCTTCATCAGCACAGGCCTCCATTAACCGCCAGGACCTGGCGGGTGATGTAGCCGGCTTCGTCGGACATCAAAAAGTTGACCGCGCCCGCCACTTCTTCCGGGGTGCCCATGCGTTGTGCGGGGATCATTTTCATCAGTTCTTCCACGGGGACGTTTTCGTCGAGCATGGCGGTGTCGATCAGGCCCGGAGCGACGCAGTTAACGGTGATCTTGCGTTTGCCCAGTTCGATGGCCAGCGCTTTGGCGGCACCGATCAGACCGGCCTTGGAGGCGCTGTAATTGACCTGCCCGCGATTGCCGATCAGGCCCGACACCGAGGTAATGCACACAATGCGCCCGGCCTTGCGGCGGCGGATCATCGGCATCATCACCGGGTGCAGCACGTTGTAAAAACCGTCCAGGTTGGTGCGCATCACCACATCCCAGTCGTCTTCACTCAACGCCGGGAAGGCGCCATCGCGGGTCAGACCGGCATTGAGCACCACGCCGTAATAGGCGCCAAAGGCTTCAACGTCGGCTTCAAGAACCTCCCGGCAGCGGGCGCGATCCGACACGTCAAATTGCAGCACCCGGGCGCTGCGGCCCAGGGCCTGTACTTCGGCCATTACGGCGTCGGCTTCGCTGCGGCCACTGCGGCAATGCAGCACCAGATCAAAGCCGGCCCGGGCCAGACGCAAGGCGATGGCACGACCGATGCCACGGCTGGAACCTGTGACCAAAATGGACTCAGTCATGACGCGTCTCCCGGGATGCTTGAGCAAGATAGTTTTGTGCCTGGGGCGGGCGGAACACGTTCAGGCGGGCGCTGGCATGAATGCCGGGGCCGCTGAGGTGACACTCGAACACGCCCATGCCGTTGTCGTCTTCCAGCGAGCGCAGGGCGTGGATCTGCAACTCGGCGCCCGCCGGGAAGTGCTCGACGTTACATTCAAATTTGCGCGTGCCGAGCAAAAAGCCCAGCTCGACGGGGTTGCCTTCACTGCGTGCGCGGCAACCGGCATAGGCCGCCACGCTTTGCGCCATCAACTCGATGCCCACCCACGCCGGGAGGCTGCCGTCTTCGCGGTTGAACAACCCGCCGGCGCGCACGGTAAGGCGGGTGTGAATCTGTTCCTGGTCAAACCCCAGCACCTGATCGATCAGGATCATGTCGCCGGCGTGGGGCAGCAATTCGGCGAGCGGCCAATCAATCATGGGGCGTCTCCGATAATCAGGCTGACGTTATTGCCGCCGAAAGCAAACGAGTTGCTCATCAGGCAGCGTTGTTGTGTAGATGCCAGAGTCTGGCCGGGCGTCACCCAATTGAGCGGCGCCAGTGCCGGATCGCCCTGGCCATCCCAGACATGGGGAGGCAGCAGGTTGCCGTGGGTCAGGCTCAGCCAGCAAAACGCAGCTTCCAGAGCACCTGCTGCACCCAGGGTGTGCCCGGTCATGGGCTTGGTCGAGGAACAGGACACCCCCTGGGGGAACACCTGGGTCACGGCGTGACTTTCCATGGCGTCGTTGTGCCGGGTGGCAGTGCCATGCAGGTTCAAGTAGCCGATCTGGCTGGCTTGCAGACTGGCCCGGCGCAAGGCCTTGTGCATTGCCTGAGCCGCGCCCCGGCCCGTGGGCTCGGGGGCGGAGATATGGTGCGCGTCAGAACTGGCACCGGCGCCGAGCAGGGCAATCGAATGCCCGGCGGCGGGCTGGCGGCTCATCAAAAACAGCACCGCGGCTTCGCCGATATTGATCCCGCTGCGGTTTACCGAGAACGGGTTGCAGCGCTCATCGGACACCGCCTCAAGCGCCGAAAAGCCATTGAGGGTGAGCTTGCACAAACTGTCGACACCGCCGCACAGCACCACGTCGCACAGATTCATGTCCAGCAGGCGTTGGGCACTCATCAGGGCGCGGGCGCTGGAGGTACAGGCGGTTGAAATGACATAGGCCGGACCGCTGAGGTTCAGCCAGTCAGCCAGGAAGTTGGCCGGTGCGCCCAGTTCCTGCTGCTGATAATCGTAATCGGCAGGGAACTGCTGATGCTGCAAGTAATGGGTTATACCGTTGCTGGCTTCATCGATACCCGAGGTGCTGGTGCCCAGCACAATGGCGATGCGATCGCGGCCCCAGGTGCGGATTGCCTGCTCAATGGGCTCGCGAATCTGCAATGCCGCTTCGAGCAGCAATTGATTGTTGCGGCTGTTGTGCCCGCTCAGTTCAGCCGGAATCGCTGCCAGTGCACCCTGCACACCGGCTACCGACACCGAGCGTGCGGGCACCCAGCCGCTGGCGCGCTGCATGCCCGAACAGTCGCCGGCCATCAGCCTGTGAGCCACTTCATCCGGGCCGCGGCCCAGTGAACAGATGATGCCCAATGCATTCAGGTATGCGGTCATGGTGCCGCCTCCAACGGGCTAATGGCGTAGTGCAGATTGCCCTTCATATCAATGCGAAACGCTTGTGGCGGTTGATAATGCACCTGCCAGCGCGACCCCAGAAATCGCGCGTCGGACGCCGATTCTGCCTGTGGATAATTAGCTGCCAGCCCGGCTTGTGGCGTCAATGCAAACAGCAAGGCGGCAAACAGCTCCCGGGCCTCGGGGTTGGGAGGCAACAAACCGTCGGCATGCCAATTGCCGTCCTGCAGCACCTGACGCGCCAGGGGAATCCCCAGCGGGTCCATCAATGACCAGCGCAAGCCTGCGTCTTGTTGCTGAATCACCAGCAGCCAGTCCTGACTCTGATCGCCCTGTTCGCGCTGAATATGCAATTGCATCGGCAACGTCAGGGTCGGCATTTGTTTGGGCAGCGGCAGGTTGGTGCAGCCGCTCAATAGCAGACACGCCAGCAACCCTGCAGGAGCGAGCTTGCGCGCGAGATTTTTAAAAAGATCAAACAGCTCGCGAGCAAGCTCGCTCCTACAGGTTTTGTGCATCGCCAGGCTCACTGCGCAGGTCCCGCAGGTTTACGTGCCACCACGTTGACCAGGGTTTCCTCGCGCTCACCCACCGGCTTTGCACGACGCAGGCCCAGGCGTTCCAGCAGCCCGAAGTCCTTGGAACGGCTCCACCACAGGTACGGGTACGACACGTTCTGCGCTTCAAACTCAAAGCCCTGATCGCGGATCATCTCCAGGTACTGCGCCGCACTTTTCTGTACGTGCATCGGGTGGCGGAACAGCCAGCGAATCACCCAGGTGTCGATGTAGGCCTCGGTAGATTCAGCAAACAGCAAATACCCCCCAGGCTTGAGCACCCGATAAAACTCGGCCAGCGCCCGGTCCTGTTGCACCAGGTGATGGAATGTCTGGTGGCAAAACAGAATGTCGACACTGGCGTCCGCGACTTCAAGTTCGGCGCAGTCACTGCCGATCAGCTCAATGTCGATGCCCTGGCGGCGCGCTTCTTCGCGGCTCAGGGTCAGGCTCAGCGGGTCGGCGTCGAGGCCGATCAGGCGCTTGGGCGCAAACGTGCGGTGCAGGTACTGGAATGACTTGCCCTGGCCGCAGCCTGCATCGAGGATCACCGGCGCAGTTGGCAGTTCAGCGCTGAACAGGCTGCGCAGATCGTTGATTGCCACGCGCAACACGTGATGCTGCCAGGTGTGGCTGCGCAAGAACCAGAACCCGAAACGGGTTTCTTCAACGTAGGTATCGCTCAGAGGTTTCATACGGTCTCCGTGGCGCAGATGTCCGACAGCATGCGCAGGCGACGCTTGGGTTCGCTGACAAACGGGTTGCGCTCATCCCAGGCATAGCCGGCCAGAATCGCGCTGATCATGCGGCGTATTTGCGGTGAGCTGTCAGGGTGATAGATCACGTCCTGGAAGGTGCCGGCGTACCAGCCTTCGACATAGCAGCGGAAGGTGTCGACCCCGCGCTTGAGCGGTTCGGCAAACTCGGTTTGCCAGTCTACGGCTTCGCCTTGCAGCTGGCGGTGCAGCACTGCGGCGGCCATGCTGGCCGAGCGCATGGCAATGGTCACGCCCGAAGAGAACACCGGGTCGAGGAACTCGGCGGCATTGCCCAGCAAGGCAAAACCCGGCCCGTGCAGGGTTTTGACGTTGGCCGAGTAACCACCGATGGTGCGTGCCGGGGTGTCCCACACGGCATTGGCCAGCACCCGGCCCAGGCTTGGGGTCTGATCGATAAAACCGCGCAGGCACTGGTCGAGGTTTTGGCTGTGTCCGGAAAACTGTTCTGCCGCCGCCACCACTCCCACCGAACAGCGGCCATTGCTGAAGGGGATGGTCCAGAACCAGATGTCGCGCCGGGTCGGGTGGGTGGTGATGAGGATTTTTTCGCGCTCGAAACCCTCGCAGTCAATCCGGTCCTCAATGTGGGTGAACACCGCCTGGCGTATCGGGAAACTGGAGGGCGCCTCGAGGTCGAGCAAGCGCGGCAGTACGCGTCCGTAACCGCTGGCGTCGAGGATAAAGTCGGCCTCGATCTGATAGCGGCTGGCGTCTTCGCGTACAACCTGCAGCAGCGGTTTGCTGCGCTCGACATCCACTGCGCTCACGGTTTCGCCATAGCGGATTTCGACGCCTTGCAGTGCGGCCTGGTCGGCCAGCAACTTGTCGAAATCGGCGCGCTGGACCTGGAATGTGGTGGGCTTGCCATTGCTGAAGGTGTCACCAAAATCGAAGGCGCTGTACTGCTCGCCCCAGGCAAAGGCAGCACCGTTCTTAAGCTGAAAACCGGCGGCTTGCACCGCCTCGAGCATGCCGGCTTCTTCGACGAAATCCAGGCAGTGCGACAGCAGGCTTTCGCCGATGGAGAAGCGCGGGAAGTGCTGGCGCTCGACGATCAATACATCATGGCCTTTGCGTTTGAGCAGGGCAGCCGCGATTGCGCCGGAGGGCCCGGCACCAATCACCACCACCTGACGACGTTCCATATCTACTACTGACACAAGGGCTCCTTGTCGCGGGTTACAGCAGACTTCAAAGGGGGTTTGTTCATGCCCGCCAGCGCCGGTAACAGCGTGGCGATCAAGCCCATCAGCATCAGCGCGAAATACAGCGCGGGGCTGATGAGTTGTTGTTGCAGCAGCAGGTTGAGAAAAACGATTTCACTCAACCCGCGAATATTCAGCAGCAGGCTTTCACGCCATTTGCTGGCGCCCGCGAACGAGGGTGTGGCCCAGCTCAGGCCGAGCCAGTTGCCCAGCAGTTTGCTCGCCATCGGCAGCAGCAATAGCGCCGCTATCTGCAGTGCACTGATGGTGTTCAGGGCGCTGTGCAGGTTGATCTGCACAATGCCGAACGTGAGGATCAACGGCACCGCGAAATGGGTCTGCAAAGCTTCCAGCCAGGCGGCTTTCAATGGCATCGCCAGCGGGACTTTGAGCCACGCCATGCACAGCAGATAACCGACCCCGAAAATCAGCGCGTTGAGGTGGTAATGCTCGGCCACCACCAGCAGGGCGAAAAAGCTCAGGCTGTAACACAGCGGCTGGCGAATCCGCAGCCCGCGCAGCAGCAATGGCAACAGGGCGCCTGCCAGCGGCAGGAGCAAGCTGTTGAGGTTGAGGCTGCCCTGGGCCAGGCCGAACAGGCTCCAGCAGGTCAGATCGATCAGGATCGCGCTTTGTACCAGGCGCCGGGCGGCAGCGGGCGGGTAGTCGATATGGCGCAAGTACAGAAACAGCACCGGGATTGCGGTGATCGCAAACACCAGGCCGACCGCCAGCGAACTCAGCCAGGGTTGTGCAGGCAACAGCCACACCGCGCAGGCCAGCCCGCAGACAAACGGAACGGCAAAACTGGGCACGGCGATTTTCAGGCTCTGGCGGTCGATGCGCAGATCAATCACATCGCTCAGGATATGCCCCAGCAACAGGGCGAAACTCAGGCTGTACAGGCTTTTAAGCCACACCGGCGTGACCAGCTGTGCGCCGCTTAGCTGCCAGTGGGGTTCGACCCACAGCAGCATCAGCAGCGGCAAACCGATGGACGCCAGCAATAACTGGCTGACAATCGGGATCACCCCGAAGCGGCGACCCAGGCGGGTGGCCAAGGCGAACAAGGCCAGGGCCATGAGCCAGAACAGCAGGCTCAGCATGGGGTGTGCTCCTGTTTCCTGGCCCATGGCGCGAGGATGAAGCTGAACGCCAGCCCCAGGCTCACCGCCAGCCCGAAGTTGCTCACCGCAGGCGTGCTGGACACGGCCAGCAAGCCGAATGACAGCCAGGTGGTCAGTGCCGCGAGCAAGGTGCCGAGCAGGCTGACCGCGGCCCCGCCGATTTGCTCGCGCATCAGGATGGCGTAATCGACGCTGATGGCCGTTACCAGCAATAAACCGAACAGGCTAAAGAGGGTCAGCGGCTGGCCCAGCCAGCCGAGGCTGGCCAGGCTGCACAGCGCGGCCAGCAATGGCAGGGCGACGATGCGCAGCGCGCCGCGAAAACCGAAGGGTGCGATCAACAGCAACACGATCAGGGCGCAGGACAACAGCTTCAATTCGGCGGCGCTGATTTGGGTGGCGGCGAACACCTTGTTCAAATCCCCCAGCCGGTCCACCAGTTGCACACCGGGCAAGTCCAGTGCTTGCACCCGCAACAGGCTGGCATTGTTCAACCCTTGCAGGCTGACCATCGCGGCCACGCCCTGAGGGTTTTTACCCAGCCACAGCGCACGCCACGGCTCGGCCAGCGGCCCCGTCATGGCATCGTCAACATGCTGCTCGGGCAGGGCTTTGAGCTGCGCCAGTTCGTTTTGCAGGGCTTCTTGAGGGACGCCAAGCTCCAGCAGTGGCTGCCAGTGTTGCGGCAGCTGATCCAGGGCGGCCCGCAGTTGCTGTTGCTCGCCGGGCTGACTGACCAGCTGGTTGAGCGCCAGATAGCCTTGCAGCTTGCCCATGTTGACCAGCTGATCCAGACGTTCACTGAGGGCGGCCTGGCGCTCCAGCAACTGCTGTTCATTGTCGGCGCGCACCAGGAAAAACTGACTGGTGGGCTGGTAGCCGGTGATCCGCGCAATAGCCTGGGCTTGGGCCATTAACTGCGGCGGTGCGCCGACCCATTGGCGGACATCGTTTTTACTGGTCAGTTGCCACAAACCGGCGGCGCAGAACGCCAGCAACAAGGCCAGCAAGGCGGGTGTGGGGATCTTTTTCAGCAATGCGCCACGGATATCCAGCAGGGTTTGCGCAATGCTCAGCGGCCATTGCGCGGGGCGCAGCTCGACGCCCTTGAGCAGGGCGGGCAGCAGGCATACGGCGCTGAGGTAAGCACCGACCAGGCCGGCGGCGGAGAAAATGGCGATCTGGGTGAGGGCCGGGAACGGGGTAAAGGCCAGGGCCAGGTAACCGATGCAACTGGTGGCCAGGCTCAGGCTCAGCCCGGGCAAGGTCAGGCGCAAGGCAGGCCAGCTGCGCCAGGGTTTCAGGCTCCAGCTCTTGGACAGGTAATGCAGCGGGTAATCCACTGCCACGCCGATCAGGCTGGAGCCCAGCACCAGCGTCATCACGTGCATGCTGCCAAAGAAGGCGACGCAGGCCACCGCGCCAAACAGCATGCCGACCAGCACCGGGACAAAGGCCAGCAGCACTCGCCAGCGACGAAAAGCCAGCAGCAACAGCAGGAGAATCCCCAGGGTGGCACCGCCGCCGACCCAGGTTATTTCGCGGCTCGCTTGTTGTTGCGCGCTCGCCGCATATAACAGGCCGCTGGCGGCCAGCAGTTGCACGTGGTTGCTGGCGGCCTGCTGGCTGCTTTGTTCGAGCAGGGCGGCCACTTGCAGCGGCAGCTTCATGTCAAAGGCGTTGCCCCGGGTCCGCGCCCGCAGCAGCACCCAGCTTTTGCCGTCGGCATCGGCGATCAGGGCCCCGCTGCCGATATCCAGTTGCACTGTGCCGCGGGCCGGCTGACTGTTCTGAATGCGCCCGGTCAGGCCCAGCCAGTCGTCCTGACTCGGCACCAGACTGAAGCCGGTAAACGGGTCGTACAGCGATTGCACCCGCTGCTGGATGAAGGCATCGGGGTGTTCAATCAGTTGTGTGCGGTCATCTTCGGCCAGCATCGCCAGACGTCCGCGCAGCAGTTGTTGGCGCAGCGCCGGCAGGTCGGCTTGCAGGTTCCACTGCACCTTTTCAAACAGGCCGCTGGCTTGCCAGGTTTCGCCCAGCTGCTGAGCGGTGGCGATGGCCTGCTGGCGATCGGCGCTGCCCACCAGCACCAGCATCTCGCGGTTCAGCGGTTCTTGCATGCGCTGTTCGGCGCTGAGTTCCAGGGCGTCCGGCGACTCACCGGGCACCAGTTCCATCAGGTTGGCCGACAGCGGTGCGCCATGACGCCATTGCCAGGCGGCCACTGCGAGTACGGCCAGCAGCAGGATCAGAAAACCACGGGGCAACCAGCGTTCACTGCGCAAAATCATGCTGCTCCGCGTCGCTCAATGGCTGGTTGCTGACGCTGTTTTGCATCTTGAGCAAGGTGCTGTCGCCCTGGGTTTCTTGCAACTCGATGCGCTGCACCAGTTCGCCACCGTCGATATTGATACGGGTGAAGATCTGTTTGAGCAGCAGTGAACGCGGGGTCAGGGTCAGCTTCCAGTCCTTGGCTTCGCCTTGCAGTTGCAGGTCAAAGTCGCGCTGCAGGCCGCTGCTGTCGCCTTGCAATACGGCGAGGAACAGCCGGTTTTGCTCGGCGCCGGCGCTCTTGCCGGGGAGCATTTGCCATTCATTGCCGTTGCGCCGGGCGATGCCCTGGGCGGTGATGCGGTAATCCTGCTGCAGCGGGGTTTTGAGCTGCCAGAGCAGGCCGTGGTCCCTGGCCAGCACAAAGGTCCCGGTGCTGGTCAGCGGCTTGGGCAGGGCGCGCAAGTGTTTTTCCTGGATGAAATCGCCGTGGATAACCTGCGGCCGGGCCAGTTGTGCGCTGAGCTGTTGCAGGTCGAAGGCATGGGCAAAAGATGAAAAGCCCAATAAGAGGGTAAGCAGCCATTTCCTGTAGTCGCTGCCGAAGGCTGCGATAAGGGCCGAAGGACCTTCACTGCGGGAAAAGCGCGACCCCTTCGGGCTCGATCGCAGCCTTCGGCAGCGACTACAACATTTGTCGATCGGGGTCATGGCAGCACCCTGGCGACGGCGTCGGTAAAGCATTTGGGCGACGCCAGTTGCATTTCGCGACTGGCAATCTGCACCGCAACCTGCACGGTGCAGGCGCGGGTCAGGCGTTCGCCGCTGGCCAGGTCGCTGATCAGATAATTGATCTTCAAGCGGTTCTCCCACTCCACCAGGCTGGCGCGTACGTTGATCCGCTGGCCAAAGGTGGCGCCGCGCACATAACGCAGCTGCATGTCGATCACCGGCCAGGCATACCCCGCGTCGAGCATGTGGGTGTAGTTGTGGCCGATGTGGTCCAGCAGCGCGCAGCGCGCCACTTCCAGGTATTTGACGTAATGCCCGTGCCACACCACGTGCATGGTATCGATGTCGAAAAACGGCACCAGAATTTCAGTGTCAACGTGCAGAACGCCTTTGCTACGCATGCAGCCTCCAGTGTTGTTGGGCGATCCGTGCCAGGCACAGGCGCAGTTCGGCTTCTAGGGCGCGGTCTTCAACCACGGGCGGGAAGTCCTTGGCCAGTTCGGCGTGCATATGCGCCAGTGCCGGCGGTAGCGGGCGGGCATCTTCACCACGGCTGCGCAGCCACACACCTTGGTTGGCGGCCAGCAGGGCTGCGGCGGCCACTTGTTCGGTCAGCTCCAGCACGCGGATCGCATCGCGGGCGGCGATGGTGCCCATGCTCACCTTGTCCTGGTTGTGGCATTCGGTGGAACGCGAAAACACGCTGGCCGGCATGGTGTTTTTCAGGGCCTCGGCGGTCCAGGCACTGGTGCCGATCTGCACCGCCTTGAAGCCGTGGTTGAGCATGGCCCGTTCCGCCGTCGCGCCCGACAAATTGCTCGGCAGGCCGTGGTTGTAACGCACGTCCACCAGCAGTGCGAGCTGGCGGTCCAGCAGGTCGGCGACATTGGCGACCAGAGTCTTGAGGCTGTCCATGGCAAAGGCGATATGGCCGCCGTAGAAATGCCCGCCGTGCAGCACGCGTTCTTCTTCGGCGTCGATGATCGGGTTGTCGTTGGCACTGTTGAGTTCGATCTCGATAAACGACCGCAGCCAGTTCAGGCTGTCGGCCAGCACGCCCAGTACATGGGGGGCGCAGCGCAGCGAGTAGCGGTCTTGCAGACGATGCAATGGCGCGGTCGGGGCGTCGATGGCCAGGTCCTGGCGAATCCATGCGGCGACTTGCATTTGCCCCGGATGCGGTTTGGCGGCGAACAGGCGCTCGTCGAAATGCTCAGGGTTGCCCTGCAGCGCAACGACGTTGAGCGCAGTGATGCGGGTCGCCAGCTTGAGCAGGTAGTCGGCGCGGGCATAGGCCAGGCACGCGAGGCCGGTCATCACGGCGGTGCCGTTCATCAGCGCCAGCGCTTCCTTGGGCCGCAGTACCAGCGGGGCCCAGCCCAGCTCGCGGTGGACGTCAGCCGCCAGGCGGCGTTCGCCGTTGAACAGCACTTCGCGCTCGCCGGACAGGGTGGCGGCCACGTAGGACAGCGGGGTCAGATCACCGCTGGCGCCGACCGAGCCTTCTTCCGGGATCAGCGGCAGGATGTCGTGGGCGATGAAGGCCTGCAGGCGCTCCAGCAGCTCGATGCGTACCCCGGACACGCCATGGCACAGCGACTGCAAACGCGCCGCGAGCACGGCGCGGGTGGCCTGGGCGTCGAGCAGTTTGCCCAGCCCGCAGCCATGAAAGGTATAGAGATGACGCGGCAACGCTTCGACATGCTCCAGCGGCACCGCCACCACACATGAATCGCCGTAACCGGTGGTCACGCCGTAGATCACGCCTTCCTTGTCCAGCAACGAATCGAGAAAACGCGCGCCCCTGGCGATGCGCTCGCGATAGGCGTCGTCGTCTTGCAGACGGGAGGGCACCTGACGATTGGCCAGCGCCAGCACGTCTTCAATGCGCAATGGGGTTTGGCCGAAGGTTACTGGCTCATGGGGTTGCGTCGTCATCGGCTTTCCAGAAAGGGTAAAAGTTGAACCACTGGTGTGGCGCTTCAAGGCAGTAATGGCCCAGGCGTTCGGCGTAGCGGGTGGCCCAGTCGGCAATCACTTGCTGGCGGTCGCTGCGCCGCCACAGCACGGCATCGGCGAAGGGTTCGAGGATCACTCGGTAACGGCCTTCGCGCTTGAGGCAAAACAGTAAATTGACCGGGCACTTGAGCAGCCCGGCCAGCAGCCACGGGCCTTGGGGGAAGGGCGCCGGGTGGCCTAAAAAATCGACCTGCACATTGCGCCCGCCATGCAGCGGTACCCGGTCACCGGCAATTGCCAGCCACTCGCCGTTTTCCAGGCGCTGGCTTAGCTGCAGCATGACCCCGGGGTTGAGTTCGCTGACCTGGATCAGCCGCAGGTTGGTGGCCCCGGCTTCGCCCAGCAGGCGATTGAATTGCTCGGCGTGGCGGGTGTGCACCAGCACGTTCATGGTGACCTTTTCGCCCAGCTCGGCGAGTGCGCGGCACACCTCAAGGTTGCCCAGATGCGCGCCCACCAGCATTTGCCCGCGCTCGCCGCGCAGTTGATCACGCAGGCGGGCCGGGTCGACGATTTCGATGTCTTCAATCCTGAGCCGGCCATTCCAGATGTCGAGCTTGTCCAGCAGCGCGTCGGCAAATGCCATGAACTGGCGGAACACCTTCCAGTGAGAGGGGCGCAAGGCGGGTTGCCCGCTCCAGTCGGCCAGCCGTTGCTGGTAGCACCAAATGCTGTGGCGAGCGCGGCGGCCGAAGACAAAGAAGTACAGCACGATGCCATACAACACCGGCGTCAGCAGGCGGCGGCCAAGCAGTTTGATGCCCAGGGAGGTGAGCTTCATCAACCAGAAATTGCCGCGCTCCTTGTGCTCAGCCCAATGCTGTTGTGCATCGCTCATGTCTGCCAGCGTCTCCAGAGAATGACCGGAAAACGGATCAGCATGCCGAAGAAAAGCTTGGTGTGCATGGCGCTGATCAACGCGTTGTCGTGGAACAGGCGAAAGTGCGAGAGACCGTCCTGGGGGTAATGGACCCGGGTCGCCAACCAGCGCATCGGTTGATTGCGCCAGGCCAGGCGCACCAGGATTTCGGGGTCGAAGTCCATGCGCTTGCCCAGTTTGACCGAGTTGATCAGGGCCAGGGTTGCAGGCAGCGGGTAGACCCGAAAGCCGCACATCGAATCGGGGATTTGCAGCGACAGGCTGTTGATCCACACCCAGACGTGGGTCAGGTAGCGCGCGTACAAACGGCCTTTGGGCACACTGGCGTCATATTGCGGATAGCCGCAAATCAGCGCTTGGGGGTTGAGTTGCGAGGCCTGGATAAAGGTCGCCACGTCGCGCAGGTCGTGCTGGCCATCGGCGTCCACCTGCAGGGCGTGGGTAAAGCCCAGCGCAGAGGCTTCGCGCAGACCGGCCATGACCGCGCCGCCCTTGCCTTGATTGACCGCCAGGTGGACCAGATGAATGCCTTCGCCTTGCGCCAGCTGTTCGAGGACGGCACTGCACGCGGGGCTGCTGGCGTCGTCCACCAGCACGCAGGGCAAACCGGCGGCGAGCAGCGCATCAACCACTGCAGGCACGGCGGTTTCGTGGTTGTAGACCGGGATCACCGCGCAGGGGTTATGCATGGGCAGGCCCCTTTGTGTCGCTGCTCCCACTGCGGCTGTCATGGACGGCCAGGACAATGCGCCCACTGGAGCAGGCGGCGTCGCCATGGCGATAGACGAAGTGCAATTTGCTGCGCTCAGGGTCAAAACGCAGGGTCAGCTCAATTTGGTCGCCGGGGCGCACCAGTTGCTGGAATTTGAGCACTTCCATCCCGGCAAACCGCGGTGGCAGGTCGAGCAGTTGCTGGCCCAGGCCGATGGCCCAGTCCACTTGCACCACCCCTGGCAGCACCGGGGTTTTGGGAAAGTGACCGCTAAAAAAAGCCAGGTCCGGGGGCACCGCCAGGCTCAGGGACCACACCCCGTCGACCAGGTGTTGGCTCAGAACTTCGGGCCGTTTGGGCCGTGGCGCCAGCAGCAACGCATCGACCTGGGACTGCGCCAGTTTGCCCTGGCTGGTGAGGGGCAGCTGGTGCAGCAAGCGCCAGCGACGCGGCAAAGCCAGTGCTTCGCAGTGCTGGCTCAGGTGCTGGCGCAGGGTCTGGGTCAGCGTGCGGCGGCCATGTTCACGCAAGGCAAACAGGCCGCTGTCGCTCAGGACCAGCAAGGCGCCGAGCGAAGCCCGGTTTTCCCGCACGACACCCAAGCGGGCTTCAAGCACCCAGTCGTGTGCCATCAGTGCCTGTTCCAACATTGGCAGAGAGATGCGTTTTTCTTCGAGTTTGACGATACGGTCAAGGCGCCCGAGCAATTCGAAGCGCCCGTCGGCTTCGATACGTGCTGCATCGGCGCTGTGTTCAATATGGCCTGGGGGCAGGTAGGTGGAGGCGATGCGTAGCGCGCCGTCTTCGCCCTGACTGAGCTGTACATCGGCAAACGGTTGCCACAGGGTCGGGCCCTGTCGCCAGGCGATACCACCGGTTTCAGAACTGCCGAAAATTTCCGTGGGCCATTGGCCCAGGCGCTGGTGCAAGGCGTGCGCGGCTTCGGCGGGCAAGGCGCCACCCGAGGAAAACACCCGGCGTACCGGGCTCAGCGCGGCCCAGTCGAGGTTGTCGCCCATGCGCTTGAGCAGGGCCGGGCTGGCAATCCAGGCAAAGGCCGGGTGCTCGCGGCTGACGCGTTGCATGTCTTCGGGGAACGCCAGTTGCTGACGCACAAAACTGCGGCCCGCACACAGCGGCCAGAGCACCCGGAACAACAGGCCATAGATATGCTGTGCGGCCACGCTGGCGATGATGCAGGCATCGCCCAGCTCACTGCCCCACAGTTGCTCCAGCGCCTCAACTTCATTGGCCATCTGGCGCAGGGTCTTGTCGATGCGCTTGGGCTCACCGCTGGAGCCCGAGGTACACAGGCTCAGCCGGCACCCGTCGAGATCCAGCGCGGCAGCAGGCAGAGGGGCGGCATACAGCGCCTGCAGTTCGCTGCCTTGAGTTATCCACAGGTCAACCTGGGCATCCCAGCGTTGCCGGGTTTGCGCTTGCAGGTCGGCGGGCAGTAACACGCTGACGCCGGCCCGCCAGGCACCGAGCAAGGCGATCGCCAGCTCGGCGGCATCCTCCAGGTGTACGGCAATCCGTTGCACGCCGCGCTGCTGCAAGCCACCTGCCAGGCTCAGTGCCTGCTCGCGCAGGGTGGCGTGATCCAGGGCCGGGTCGAAGCTGACCGCCCGTTGCGTGTAGCCCTTGAGCAATAACTGCTCAAGTTTTATCCAGTTCATGCCCTGCCTCGTACTTTTTGTCGTATCAGCCATTCAATGGCAAACAACAACCCCATCAGCGCGTAGGCGATCAGGCCGTTGTACAACGTCCACCAGCTCAGCGGCGCCCACAACGTCAGGCTGGCTGCGACTAATCCGTTGAGCAGAAAAAACAGGCACCAGACTTTGGTCACCTGCCGTGTGTAATGAATCGCAATGGCGGGCAACACGGGCTCGCGCAATCGCGCCATGCGCTCGATCATGGGTGGGCCAAATTTCAGGCTCAGGCCGAACAGGCTAAGCATGAATGTGCTGATCAGCACCGGGTACCAACTCAGCAGGGCCGGGCTGTTGAACAGTGCCAGCAACGCGCAGAACACCAGCGCAACCACGGCCATCCACAGGTTGGCCGCACGCCGTTGGCCGGTCAGGGCCCGCGCCAGCCACAGGCCGCCGAGCAGCAGCGCAAACTGCCACGGGGCGAAACGGGCCATGCCGAAATACACCGCGAAGGGGTACAGCAGGCCGGCCAGCAGCAGTGCCGGGGCAATCAGTCGACTCATGCGCCGGGGTGGACCAGGCGATAAACCGCCTCAACCACGTCATTGACGGTACGCACCGACTTGAACTCATCGGCAGCAATTTTTTTGCCGGTTTTGCGCTTGATGTGATCGATCAGGTCAACGGCGTCGATACTGTCGATTTCCAGGTCCTGGTACAGGTTGGCGTCCAGAGTGATGCGCTCGGGCTCGAGTTCAAAGAGCTCGACCAGAGAGTCGCGCAGGGTGTTGAAAATGTCTTCACGGGTTTGCATGGTTCGGTCTCAGGCAGCCTGTTTGGCAGTGACAAAAGCCGCAAGGCTGGCCACGTTGGAAAAGTGATCGCGGGTGTCTTTGGCGTCGGCGTCTATTTTGATGCCGTAGGTTTTTTGAATCGCCAGGCCCAGTTCCAGGGCGTCAACCGAATCGAGCCCCAGGCCTTCGCCAAACAGGGTCTGTTCATCGCCGATATCGTCGACGCTGATGTCTTCCAGACCCAGGGCGTCAATGATCAGCTGTTTGATGTCACGTTTCAGATCGCTCATCTATGGCGAGCTCCTTAATAAAGTAGTCATGCACGAAGTCGTTTAGCAGGCGCGACGCTTTGGGCGGCGGGCCAAGTACGGCAAAGGTTTGTGGATCTATATCGGCCCCGACACGAAAACTGAAGTGCATGCGTTGTTTGGGGATCCGATACCAGGGTTCAGCCTTGGTCAGCGAGGTTGGATTGACCGTGATCACCACCGGGGTGAGGATCTTCGCACCCCGCAGCGCAATGGCGGCAGCGCCGCGATGAAAGGCAGGTGCATGGCCGGGCCGGGTGCGCGTCCCCTCCGGGAAAATAATCAGGGTCTGGCCTTCTTTGAGCGCCCCGGCGGCGTTGTCGAGCATGTCGACACTGCCGTCATTGCTGATGTATTGCGTGGCCCGTACCGGGCTGCGGGTGAACGGGTTTTGCCACAGGCTTTGTTTGACCACGCAGTTGGTGTCGCGCATCAGGCCGATCAAAAACACCACGTCAATAAGCGACGGATGGTTGGCAATGATCATTTGCCCGGGCCGGCCCAGACGTTCTGCGCCATGCAGTTCATAGCTCAGCACGCCGGTACGCGTCATAAAGCGGATAAACAGCCAGAACAGTCGGCTGACGGTGTAACGCGCACGTTGACGGTGGCGTACTGCATCGCCGGGCAGGCAACTCAGAAGCGGGAAAACCACCAGACGCAGGCTCAGGCCGCCGAGCCCGAACAGCGTGAAGCTTGCGGCTGTGGCGATCAGGCGCCAGTAATAGACATCGCTGCGCCTGCTCACGGGGTGCGTTGCCAGTTCCAGACACGGCTTTTCCAGGCGTGTTGGAACGAGGTGCGCTCATCGAGCAGGTGGCGTACCAGTTCCAGGGCATGGGGCCACCGGGTGCCGGTCGAAGAGGGCGCGCCAGTGGCGAGCGACAGCTGCCATTGTTCGCCGGGCTCAAGCAGCAGGCCTACGGCATAGGGGAACGGCACGTCGTCGATCCAGCGCGCATAAGCCTCGGGAGGTTGTTCTTCGGTAATCACCAGCAGTACCGCTGGTGCGCCTTCGTTGAGCAGTGCACAGGCTTCGATCAGGCCGTGTTCCAGGCCATCGCCCGCTGCTGCGAGGGCGGTCATCTCGCTGGTCTCGCCCCGCATGATCGACCACAGGCCAATCACGGCGTTGTGCACCGAGAGGCTGAACTGAGTGGGTGACAGGGGTTGCGCTGCGCCAAGGTCGCTGAGAATGTCGAAGGTGCGCGGGGTTTCGCCGTGGCGGGAGACAAACACCAGCGGCAGGTCTGCGACACCTTCTGCCAGTGGCCAGCCGACGCTGAATGCCATGCGTGCCAGGCGGCTGAGACGACGGCGTTGCATGGCAGGCAAAAACGAGACGTCGGGGGCGCTGTCGCTGACGGCGAGCGTGCGGGGTTGCTGGCTCCAGGCCCGCCAATCGGCCACGCTGTCGAGGCCCGGAGCCCAGGCGCGCCATGCGGCAATATTGAAATTAATCACTGCAGGTCTATCCCGCCCTTGCGGGCTTCCTTGATACGGAGGTAGGCAGCGATCAATGCGGCACCTATTACAAAGTGGCGGCATTATCCCGGTGCGGTTGGCTCGTAGCAAACATCGCTTGCATTTTGAATCGGGTTTTTTGCCCGCTGCGGAAGAAAAAGCTGTCTTTTTGCCATTATTGAACTACGGATAGCCTTTATGACTTCCAAATCAGCGATATGTTCGCTGGAGCTCAAGTACATTTCGCGCCAAGGTAGCGAAGCGTCACAAATGGCATCTACACTCGGGCACTTATTGATACACGGAGGTTTGAAATGCGTCGCGTGGTGTTCAATCAAAAAGGTGGCGTGGGCAAGTCCAGCATCGCCTGTAATCTGGCGGCAGTCAGCGCCAGCGAAGGCTACCGGACATTGTTGGTGGACCTGGATGCGCAGGCCAACTCCACTCAATACCTCACAGGGCTTACGGGCGAAGACATCCCTATGGGGATCGCCGACTTCTTCAAACACAGTTTGTCGGCCGGGGTGGGAAGCAAGAAGAATCGGGTCGATATTTACGAAACGCCCTTCGAGAACTTGCACGTTATTACCGCCACCGCCGAACTGGCTGATCTGCAGCCAAAACTTGAAGCCAAGCACAAGATCAACAAGTTACGAAAGTTGCTCGATGAACTGGCCGAAGACTATGACCGGATTTACGTCGATACCCCGCCTGCATTGAATTTTTATGCCGTATCGGCGCTGATTGCCTGCGATCGGGTACTGATCCCTTTCGACTGCGACAGCTTTTCGCGGCAGGCCCTGTATGGCCTGCTGGCGGAGATCGAAGAGCTTAAAGAGGACCACAACCAAGACCTGCAGGTCGAAGGCATCGTGGTTAATCAGTTCCAGGCCCGTGCCAGTCTGCCCCAGCAAATGCTCGACGAACTGATGGCTGAAGGTTTGCCCGTACTGCCGGTGTATCTGGGCAGCTCAGTGCGTATGCGCGAATCGCACCAGGCCAGTCAGCCGCTGGTCTACTTTGACCCGCGACATAAACTGACCCGCCAGTTTGTTGAGTTGCACGATTATCTGGACCAGAACGCCTAAGCGCTGATGCCGTGGCTTTGCAGCCATGCCTTGAGTTGTTGCAACGGGAAGGCGCCGCTTTGACGGGCAATTTCCTGGCCATTCTTGTACAGGATCAAGCTGGGGATCGAGCGAATCCCCAGTTGCGCGGCCAGTTGCTGGTTGGCCTCGCTGTCGAGTTTGGCCAGGCGGCATTTTCCGACCAACTGGCCGGCCGCCTGTTCAAATACGGGCGCGAACGCTTTGCACGGTCCGCACCACTGCGCCCATACGTCCACCAATAGCGGCAGATCACCCTTGATCTGACTGCTGTAGTCGGTTTGCTTCAAGTCGAAAGGCCTGGCGAGCAGCACCTCATTTTTGCAGCGTCCGCACTTTGGCTGTTCGCCCACACGAGCCGCGGGAATGCGGTTCAGGCCATTGCAGTGAGGGCAGGGGATGAGTAGCGGATCGGTCATTTCAAATACTCCGGTATCGGGCTGGTTGCAGATGCCAACCAGTCGCTGGCAAGCCAGCTCCCACAAGTCATGCACACGTCTTTAGAAGGTGCAGTTCAGCAGATGATGGGTGGATGCGCCACTGGCCGGACCAGTGTAAAGGTGCAGCAATCGGCAGCCCCGGTGAGCTGCCGCGCATTCATGGCTGTTACGACGAACAACTGATCTCCAGATGCTTGCCCCACTCGGGCGGGCGTTCGGCATAACTCTGCATGCCCGCTTGTTCGGTGAACGGCTGGGTCAGCACCTGGTGCAGGCGCCGTACTTCGCTGTAGTCCCCCGCCTCAGCCGCATCGATGGCCTTTTGCGCCAGATAGTTTCGCAGGATGTACAGCGGGTTGACCGCGTGCATGCGCTCGCGGCGGGCGTTTTGATCGGTCACGCCATCACGTGCGACCCGATCGACATACTGTGCCGCCCACTCGTCAAATCCCTTGAGGTCGACAAACTCGTCACGCAGTCGGGCCACGGCCTGTCTGGCCGGTTCATCGCCCAGGCGACGGAAGAACAAGGTGTAGTCGATGCTGCTGCCTTGCATGCGCTGCAGCAGGGTTTCGATCAATTTTTGATCATCGTCTTCAGCGGTGGTCAGGCCCAGTCGGCGGCGCATCAGATCGGTGTAATGGGCCTGGTACAACGGCAGGAACAGGCCCAGGGTTTCGCGCAATGCTTCGACGCTGATGAACGGTGTCAGCGCCTGGGCCAGTGCGCTGAGGTTCCACTGACCAATGGGCACCTGGTTGCTGAAGGCGTAGCGCCCTTCATGGTCGGAATGGTTGCAGACGAAGTTGGCGTCGAAGTCGTCGAGGAAAGCGAACGGACCAAAGTCGAAGGTGATGCCCAGAATCGACATGTTGTCGGTGTTCATTACCCCGTGGCAAAAACCGTAGGCCTGCCATTTGGCGATCAGTTCGGCGTTGCGCTCGACGATCTCGCGGAACATCGCCAGATACGGTTCCGGCTGTTCCAGGCACTCGGGGAAGTGCAGCGCCAGTACATGCTCGCCCAGCTGTTTTTGTTGCTCGGGCTGCTTGGTGTAGTAGAAGTACTCGAAATGCCCGAAGCGCACATGGCTCTGCGCCAGACGCAGGACCATGGCCGCGCGCTCCTGTTTCTCGCGCCACACCGGGGTGTCCGAGCCGATCACGCACAGTGCGCGGCTGCTGGGGATGCCCAGTGCATGCAGTGCTTCGCTGGCGAGGAACTCGCGGATCGATGAACGCAGCACGGCGCGGCCATCGCCCATACGCGACCAGGGCGTCATGCCGGCACCTTTGAGGTGCAGGTCCCAGTGCTCGCCTGCCTGGTTGTACACCTCACCCAGCAGCAGCCCGCGACCGTCACCCAGGCGCGGGTTATACGAGCCGAACTGATGGCCGGAATAGACCATGGCGCGGGGTTCGGCGTCAGCCCACAGGGTGTGGCCGCTAAACAGCTGGGCGAACACCGGGTCGCGGGCGACAGCCGGGTCAAGGTCGAGCAGGGCCATCGCCGCATCGCTGGCAACCACCAGGCGCGGCGCGTCGATGGGTTCGGGCAGCACGTGGGTCGAAAAGGCATCACCCAAACGGGCGAAACGGTTATCGAAGGTCAGTTCGTCGAGGGCTTTCAATGACCGTCTCCAGTGAAAAATGGGGGGCGTGTCGTCTGTAGGAGCGAGCTCTGTGCGGCTATGTGGAAAAGCTCGCGAGCAAGCTCGCTCCTACAGGGGGAAGTGATCAGTCCAGCTTGCCCAGTTGCGGCTTTTGCGGCGCTGGCGTCTCGGACTGCGCTTGCGGCTCTACCGGTACCAGTTTGTATTCCTCGCCCTGGAGGTTCTTAAGGTAAACCTCCATCTGCTGGAACGAGATGTTGATGTGGTGGTTCTTGAACTCGCGGTTGATAAAGCGGTTCACTTCGTCGATTACCGGGTTGCGGTCGCCCAGATCCCGCACATGCATGCGCAGTTCGTGGTCCAGGGTGCTGGTGCCGAAATTGAGGAAGTACACGTGAGGCTCAGGCTCTTTGAGCACTCGCGGGTTTTCCTGGGCGGCCTTGAGCAACAGTTGTTTCACCAGGTCCAGGTCAGACCCGTAGTCGACACCCAGCTTGAGGGTGACGCGGGTGATGGTGTCGGTCAGCGACCAGTTGATCAGTTGCCCGGTGATGAAGGTTTTGTTCGGGACAATGATGTCCTTGCGGTCGAAGTCGGTGATGGTGGTCGCGCGGATGCGGATCTTGCTCACGGTACCCGACAGGTTGCCGATGGTGATGGTGTCGCCGATGCGCACCGGACGCTCGAACAGGATCATGATGCCGGAGATAAAGTTGGCGAAGATTTCCTGCATGCCGAAACCCAGGCCCACCGAGAGGGCGGCCACCAGCCATTGCAACTTGTCCCAGCTCACGCCGAGGGTCGACAGGGTGGACACAAAGCCGATGCCGATAATCACGTAGGTCAGCAAGGTGGTGGTGGCATAGGCGCTGCCCTGGCCCAGGTCGAGCCTCGACAGTACCAGTACCTCAAGCAGGCCGGGCAGGTTGCGCGCCAGTGCAATGCTGATGCCGATGATGATCAGTGCGCCGATCACATCGCCAATACTGATGGGCACCATGCTCATGTTGGCACCGGTGCCGCTGGTGTACTCATAGAGGGTGATGTTGTCGAGGTAGGAAAATACCGAGATCAAGTCGGCCCACACCCAGTACAGCACGCCGATAAAGCCCGCGAGCAGGGCCAGGCGAATCAGGCGCAGCGACTGCTGGTTGACCTGTTCGATGTCCAGTGTCGGCTCTTCAATGATGATGTCGTTGCCTTCGCCGGCTTCCTTGGCGGCCTGGCGTTTGGCCAGAGCGCGCTGATAGGCCAGGCGTCGCGCCGCCACGGCCAGACCGCGAACAAAGGCGGCTTCGATGACCATCCACAGCATCAGCAGGTACAGGGTGTTGATCAAGCGGTCGCTGAGTTTAAGGGCGGTGTAGTAATAGCCAAAACACACGGCCACAAATAAGGCGATGGGCAAGATGGCAAACAGAAAGCCGAGGAACTTGCGCAGGCGATAGGCTTTTTTCTCGGTCTTGTCGTTGAGCAACAGGCGCATCAGCAGCCAGGCCATGGCGGCATAACAGCTCAGGACTACGAGTATGCCCAGTACGTCTTCGGCCAGTGCAGCCGGTTGTTGTTCGGCAAAGGCCACCACTGCGACCAGGGCCAGCACCACAAAGCCGAGCTTGCGGATCCAGTTCTGGAGGAATTCAACCAGCGGTTTTTCCCAGCGGAAATGCAGCTCGGCCACGCCGCCAGGCGCCAGGATCCGGTACGCGGTATAGAACACCAGCCAGGCCTCGGCCATTTGAATCAGGGCCGCTCCGGTGTTGCTGTTCATTCCCCGGGCATCAATCTGCAGGGCGTAACCGCACAGCGCCAACGCCAGCGATACCGGCATTGCCAGCAGGATGTTGATCAGGATCGCCAGTGGCGTGTGCCATTGGCTGTCGCGTTTGAAGTGGCCAATGTCCTGGTGGATTTTATTCAGCTTGCGGTACAGGTAGCTGCGCTTCCACAGCAGGCCCACCATCAACAGCACAAACGGCAGGAATAGCAGCGGGCGCTTGGACAAACCGTCGGCGACTTCGCTGAAACTTGACGTCCAGGGCAGGGTGACGACTTGTCGCTCCAGTTGGCGTGGCGCACCTTCCAGCCATTCCAGGTCCAGCGGTTTATTGCTGGGGATCCAGAACATTTGCTCATCAAGGGTGGCGCGCAGGCTCTGCGCGGTGCTGACCAGCTGTTTCTGGTTCAGTTGCAGGGTGATCGATTCATTGAGCAACGAGCTTAATTCGCGGTTCAGACGGTCGAGCAGATCACTGCGGGTGTTAACCAGTTCAAGCAGGGTTTTGCGCAGTTGAGGGGTTACTTGATCAGCGGGTTGAGTCGACAGCAGGTTGTCGACGTAGGTCGTCGGATTGCTGATCAGCTCGCGCTGCTGGTTGATCTCGAACTGATACAGACGAATATCGGCGATTTCATCTGCCAGATTCTTGTCCATCTTCTGCACGCGCGGTAGCGCCTGCTTCTGCTTATAGAGAATCTTGGACAGCAACAAGCTGCCTTTGAGCACGCTGATTTGCTCATCCAGCGCTTGATCGCTCTGGGTAACGTTATCCAGCAGTTGCTTGGTTTCGAGGTTCTGCTGGGTGACCTCGTTGAGACGGTCGGTGCTGCGCAGCAGGTAGTCCGAGAGCTTGAGGTTGATCGCGCTTTCGGTTGCCAGCAGGCTGCTGCTGCCGGACTTTTGCGCCTCGATCGATTGTTCGGTCACGGTCTGCTGTGAGTAGGCCAGGCGCTTCTGGTTGATCAGGGTTTGCAGCTCCTGAATTTCCTGATCCTGGCGCGTGGTTTTTTCCAGCAGCAGATCGTGCTGGCTGCCGCTCAGGTCTTGCAGTTGGCTGTTGCCCGCCAGTTCCTGGCGGCGCAGGGCAATCAATGCGGTGAGCGAAGCGGCTTCGGCGTTGAGCTGGTTGCGCTGGTCGGCGTTGAGCAATTTGCCATTGTCGCGACCGGTTTTCAGGATGTTGCTGATTTCCTGGATGCGCGTCTGGCTGTTGCTGATTTCTGCCTGAGCACGCTCTGGTCGGGTCTGGGCGGCGATGCTCTGGCTATTGGCGCTGGCCAGGGATTTTTGCAGTTCGCCCTGTTGCGTGGTGCGGTCGGCCAGCATCTGTTCCAGCTGCGGCACGGTCATGCCACTGTAGCGCTGGGCTACCGGCAGGGGTTTTGTGGCCTTGAGCCGGGCCAGTTCCCGCTGGTTTTCTGTAGTTTGGCGGGGTGCATTGGCCAGCAGCTCTTTGACATCGTTCAAACGCTGTTCGTAATCGGCTTTGTTGGCCAGCAGACTGAGGGTCTGCTGGAGCACCGTTTGCAAGGCTTTCTGATCGGCCTCTGGCAGTTTGCGATCAGCTATTTTGTCCAGGCTTTGCTGCACCGCCTCAGCGGAGGGCGGTTCGGCGGCCTGGAGCATGCCGACACTAAGGCTCAGGCCGAGCAGGACTGTTGCGAAAAACGTGCGCAGAGTTGGCATAGATACCGGTCAGACAAGGGTCGAAAAGTGAGAGTTTAGAGGAACAACCCCGGACCCGGGGCACTTCCTTCGGGGAATCTGACGCCCACTTTGGCTATCTTGTTCCCGTCCATGACCGCCACTGTCCAAATGGTGTTGTTCCACTCCACCTGGTCGCCGACCACCGGTGCACCACCGACTTTCTGTGCAATGAAGCTGCTGAGTGGCATGTCGGGGTCGATGCCGTCGAGCTTGAGACCGTACAGCGCCGACACCGCGCCCAGCCGGGCGTCGCCTTCGAGCACAAAATCGCCGAAGAAGCGCAGGTCCAGGCCACGGGTCGGCGGCAGGCTGAACAGCTTGCCCAGGGCCGGCAAATTGTGTTCGTGACCGATCACGCACAGTAAATCGCCGATTTCGAGGGTGGTACTGCCCGACGGGTGGAGCAATTTCTGGTCGCGGAACAACGCCGCGATACGGGTGCCCTCCGGCATTTTCAGTTCCCGCAGGGCCGCGCCGATGCACCAGTTTTGTGCGTCGAGCCGGTAAACGAACAGCTCCCACTCACTGGTCGGGTGGACCTCAAGTGCTGCGCGCGATACCGGTGCCAAGTCAGGCGGCACGGTAACTTTCAACAGTTTTGCAACCCAGGGCAGGCTGGTGCCTTGTACCAGCAGCGATACCAGCACGATAAAGAATGCCAGGTTGAAGTACAGCTGAGCATTGGGCAGACCGGCCATCAGCGGGAACACCGCCAGAATGATCGGTACAGCACCGCGCAGGCCGACCCAGGAGATAAAGGCTTTTTCGCGTGAGTGGAAGGCCTTGAAGGGCAGCAGGCCGACTATCACCGACAGTGGCCGTGCGAACAGGATCATCCACAGTGCCAGCGCCAGTGCTGGCACGGCGATCGGCAGCAAGTCGTGCGGGGTGACCAGCAAACCCAGAACCAGGAACATGCCGATCTGTGCCAGCCAGGCCATGCCGTCGAGCATGTGCAAAATGCCGTGGCGGCTGCGGATCGGGCTGTTGCCGATCACCAGGCCGCACAGATAAACCGCGAGGAAGCCGCTGCCATGCAGGGCGTTGGTCAGGGCGAACACCACCAGGCCGCCAGCGATCACCAGAATCGGGTACAGGCCGTTGGCCAGGTGGATGCGGTTGACCATTTGCAGCAGCAGCCAGCCTCCCGCCAGGCCCACCGCGCCACCGATCGCGAACTCGCGCAGCAAGTTAAGCAGCAGGCTCAAATGCAGGCCGGTTTCGCCGCTGGCAAGCATGTCGATCAGGGTGACCGTGAGGAACACCGCCATCGGATCGTTGCTGCCGGACTCGATCTCGAGACTGGCCGAGACCCGTTCGTTCAGGCCTTTACCGCCCAGTAACGAGAACACCGCCGCGGCATCGGTGGAGCCGACAATGGCGCCGATCAACAAGCCTTGAATCATGTTCAGGTTGAACAGCCAGGCCGCCATCATCCCGGTCAGGCCGGTGGTGATCATCACCCCGACCGTGGCCAGCGACAGTGCGGGCCATAAGGCCACCCGGAAGCTCGAGACCCGGGTGCGCAAGCCGCCGTCGAGCAAGATCACTGCCAGGGCGAGGTTGCCCACCAGGTACGCAGTCGGGTAATTGTCGAAAATAATCCCGCCGCCATCGACACCTGCCGCCATGCCCACCGCGAGGATGATGACCAGAATCGGGATGCCCAGACGCGAGGACAGTGAGCTCACCAGAATGCTTGCACCTACCAGCAACGCGCCGATCAAGAACAGGCTGTTGATGGTCGTCGCATTCAAAGGCAGTACTCCGGAAAACTTCAAAGACAGGGCGCAAACGGCTCATGCAGTCTGCGTGCCAGCGATTCTAACCTGCGTTCTTGGCGGACTGTCAAAAAGGTTTTTAAGGGCATGACGCCAGCAGTAGCCAGCGTGCTCGTGCGGTGTTTGTGGCGTGCGCGGCTTCACAGAAGCTTCGGATCCAGTGATGGCGCTTTTTCTTACGCAAGAAAGGGAGCAAGACTGCATTTTTTTGCATGAGTGAATTGTATCTATACACATCTTCTTCTTGATGAATGGATGAGTCATGAAAACCACCACTGCCGATAACGCCTGTGTGCCGGATGGGAAACGGCCATTTTTTGACAGCCCGGGCGAGTTGTATGTTGTGTCCGTCAGCAAATTTGTACTGTTGTATCTACTGACCGGTGGCGGCTACATCTTCTATTGGTCCTACCGTAACTGGACGTCGTTCAGAGCCGTCAGCAGGGTCGACATCATGCCCGCCATGCGTGCTGTGTTCTGGCCTTTTTTCATTCTTGAACTGTTCGACAAAATTCAGAAGAGCCTGGACATCAGCGGGCGCTCATACCGTTGGTATTCCGAAGCCAGGGCGTTGCTGATCATGTTGCTGGTCATGATCGCCATCCTGTTGTCGCTGTTTTTTGATCGTCCCTCGGACACCGGCTTTGTGCTGGTGGCCGATGCAGTGCTGGTAGTAGCGGGTGTGTTCCTGTTCATCGGCGCCCAGCGCGCAATCAATGTCTTGGGTGATGACCCGCAAGGCCGCAGCAATCACGCGTTCAGCAGCGCGAACCTGCTGTGCACACTGGCGGGCGGGATAGCTTTGGCGTTTGTGGTCTATATCGAGTTCGCTGGCCGGCCCTGAGCAACAGGGTGTGCGGGTTGTATTTGTGAAGGCATAAAAAAACCGGACACCCTTGGGGGCGTCCGGTTTTTCATGTTTCAGCCAGCTGTCAGCCGATCGTCATCAAACTTGCGTTACCACCAGCTGCCGCGGTGTTGACGCTCAGTGCGCGCTCGATCACCAGGCGTTCCAGGGCGATGTTGGTCTCGCCCTGGGACAGGCCCTGTACGCCGATAATGGCGCCCGGACGTTTTGCCACTTGCTGGCAGACGTCACGAAGTTGATCGCAGTCGCCGTGATGGACAACGGCGTCGAAGATGACGTCGTCCTTGGTCCAGTCTGGCACCCGAGTAATGCGCGCCTTCACTTCTTTTGGCAGGCGTGCAACCAGTGCTTTGGCCAGTTCGCTTTCCGGCAGGACTGCCGTGCTGCCTACGGCCAAGACCGCAGCCAGCTGGGTCAGCAGGTCGCTTTCAACTTCGGCCAGGCACAGCACGTGCTCGCGCGGCAGGATGGCGTAGCTGTTGCGTTCGCCAGTCGGGCCGTTCAGCAGGCGGGTGATGCCGCTTTGCGAATGTGCTGCGTACTCGCCGCACAGCTCTGCCAGCGCAGGTTGCTGGTTGCTGGTGGCCCAGGCTTGCAGGGCGTTGAGCGGTTTGCTCATTACTTCGCGGGCCTGGGTGTCCGGAGCGGTGATGGCGTCGACTTTGGCGAATGATTGCTCGATCGCGTTGGCCGGGCGGGTCGACAGCAGGCGGTACAGGTACAGCGGGCCACCGGCTTTAGGGCCGGTGCCTGACAGGCCTTCGCCGCCAAACGGTTGCACGCCGACCACTGCGCCTACGATGTTGCGGTTGACGTAGACGTTGCCGGCATTGACGTTGTTGACCACCTTGGCGATGGTTTCGTCGATACGGGTGTGCACGCCCAGCGTCAGGCCGTAACCCGAAGCGTTGATCTGTGCGATCAGCTGGTCGATGTCTTTGCGCTTGTAGCGAACGACGTGCAGGACCGGGCCGAAGATTTCGCGTTCCAGCTCGTCAAAGCTTTCCAGTTCAATCAGGGTCGGCATCACGAAGGTGCCGCGTTTGCACTCTTCGATGTCGGCAATGGCCATCTGGTAAACATTGCGACCTTTGTCACGCATGCCCTGGATGTGTTGCTCGATCCCGGCCTTGGCTTCGGCGTCGATCACCGGGCCAATGTCCACGTTCAGACGTTCAGGGTTGCCCATGCGCGATTCGGCCATGGCACCTTTGAGCATTTCGATGACGCGGTCTGCCGAATCTTCTTGCAGGCACAGTACGCGCAGGGCCGAGCAGCGTTGCCCGGCACTGTCGAAGGCCGAGGACACGACGTCGATGACCACTTGCTCGGTCAGCGCCGAGGAGTCGACGATCATGGCGTTCTGGCCGCCGGTTTCAGCGATCAGCGGGATTGGGCGACCCTGGGCATCCAGACGACCGGCCACGTTGCGTTGCAGCAACCGTGCGACTTCGGTGGAACCGGTAAACATCACCCCTTTGACCCGATCGTCGCCGACCAGGCGTGCACCTACAGTTTCGCCACGGCCCGGCAGCAGTTGCAGCACGCCCTCGGGAATACCGGCTTCCAGCAGAATGCGTACTGCTTGTGCCGCCACCAGCGGGGTCTGTTCCGCAGGCTTGGCCAGTACCGGGTTACCGGCAGCCAGCGCTGCAGCCACCTGGCCGCTGAAGATGGCCAGCGGAAAGTTCCACGGGCTGATGCAAACCACCGGACCCAGTGGGCGGTGGGCGTCGTTGGTCAGGTCGTTGCGTGCCTGTACTGCGTAGTAACGCAGGAAGTCGACCGCTTCACGAACTTCGGCAATGGCGTTGGCGAAGGTCTTGCCGGCTTCACGGGCCAGCAGGCCCATCAGTGGCTGGATTTCGGCTTCCATCAGGTCGGCAGCGCGTTCCAGAATCGCTGCGCGCTCGGCGGGCGGGGTGGCCTGCCAGATCGGGGCGTTGCTCAGGGCGCACTGAATGGCGTTGTCGGCATCTTCAACCGTGGCTTCCTGTACGTAGCCGACAACGTCACGCAGGTCGGACGGGTTGAGGACTGCTGCAGCCACTTCGTTGCTCGACGGGCAGCCGAGCATCGGCGCGGCCTTCCAGTCGTTATGGGCCGAAGCCAGCAGGGCGCAGGACAGCGAGGCCAGACGGTGTTCGTTGGCCATGTCGATGCCGCTGGAGTTGGCGCGCTCGCTACCGTACAGGTCACGCGGCAGCGGGATACGCGGGTGCGGCAGGCCGAAGCCGCCTTCCGCGGTCGCCATCTGCTCGATCTGGCTCACCGGGTCGGCCACCAACTGGTGGATCGAGATCGTGTGGTCGGCGATACGGTTAACGAACGAAGTGTTCGCCCCGTTTTCCAGCAGACGACGTACCAGGTACGCCAGCAGGGTTTCGTGGGTGCCGACCGGTGCGTACACGCGGCACGGACGATTCAGCTTGCCTTCGGAAACCTTGCCTACGACTTGCTCGTACAGTGGTTCGCCCATGCCGTGCAGGCACTGGAACTCGTACTGGCCCGGGTAGTAGTTCTGACCGGCGAGGTGGTAGATGGCCGACAGGGTGTGGGCGTTGTGCGTAGCGAACTGCGGGTAAATGGCTTCAGGTACGGCCAGCAGTTTTTTCGCGCAAGCAATGTAGGAAACGTCGGTGTACACCTTGCGGGTGTAGACCGGATAGCCTTCCAGGCCTTCGACCTGGGCGCGCTTGATTTCGCTGTCCCAGTACGCGCCTTTAACCAGGCGGATCATCAGGCGGTGACGGCTGCGGCGTGCCAGGTCGATTACGTAGTCGATCACGTACGGGCAACGCTTCTGGTAAGCCTGGATCACAAAACCGATACCGTTCCAGCCGCTCAGCTGTGGCTCGAAGCACAGGCGCTCGAGCAGGTCGAGCGACAGTTCAAGGCGGTCGGCTTCTTCGGCATCGATGTTGAGGCCGATGTCATATTGTTTGGCCAGCAGGGTCAGCGACAGCAGGATCGGGTACAGCTCGTCCATGACGCGTTCGTACTGGGCGCGGCTGTAGCGCGGGTGCAGGGCCGACAGCTTGATCGAAATGCCCGGGCCTTCGTAAATGCCGCGGCCGTTGGAGGCTTTGCCGATCGAGTGGATGGCTTGCTCGTAGGACGCGAGGTACTTCTGCGCGTCATGGGCGGTCAGTGCCGCTTCGCCGAGCATGTCGTAGGAATAGCGGAAGCCTTTGGCTTCAAAGCGCGTGGCGTTGGCCAGGGCTTCGGCGATGGTCTCGCCGGTTACAAACTGTTCGCCCATCAGGCGCATGGCCATGTCGACGCCCTTGCGGATCATCGGCTCGCCGCTTTTGCCGATAATCCGGCTCAGGGAGGAAGTCAGGCCTGCTTCGTTGTGGGTCGACACCAGCTTGCCGGTCAGCAACAGGCCCCAGGTGGCCGCGTTAACGAACAGCGACGGGCTGTTGCCCAGGTGCGGATGCCAGTTGCCGGTGCTGATCTTGTCGCGGATCAGGGCGTCACGGGTGCCTTTGTCCGGGATACGCAACAGCGCTTCGGCCAGGCACATCAGTGCCACGCCTTCCTGGGACGACAGGGAGAATTCTTGCAGCAGGCCCTGGACAATACCTGCACGGCCGCCAGCGCTCTTCTGATTGCGCAGTTTTTCGGCAATCGAGGCGGCCAGGGTTTGTGTGGCTTCCGCCATTGGCGCGGGCAGACGGGCCTGCTCCAGCAGCATGGGCACCACTTCCGGTTCCGGGCGGCGGTAGGCTGAAGTAATGGCTGCGCGCAATACGGATTGCGGCAGGATGCTTTCTGCGAACTCCAGGAAGCACTGATGCGCGTGGTCCGTTTGTACGTCGTCGGCGTCATCGCTGTTAATGCCAGGGATACCGCTCAACTCATTCAGGGTTGCACCACCCTCGAGTTTTTCCAGGTAATTGAAGATTGCCTGCTTGATCAGCCAGTGTGGCGTGCGATCAATCGAGGTCGCGGCGGCTTTGAGGCGCTCGCGGGTAGGGTCATCAAGTTTGACCCCAAGGGTGGTGGTAGCCATATTTTTATCCTCATGGGTGCCACATTTGCGTGGCAGCAGCTGGCGGCAAGATTAGCGCTGCGCTGATAGAGGTGCAACCTAGTGCAACCCGTTTTTTGTCGGAAAAATCGGCGGTGTGTCTAACCCGAATGTAGGCGCGAGCTTGCTCGCGAGCAAGCTCGCTCCTGCAGGGTGGGTGGTGTTTTGGCCGTTACGGTGAGTTCTTGCTCCGAAAAGGAGCAAAAAAGCTCGATTGAGTTGAAAATGCGACAAGGTGCAACTGTCGCGCAAGAAACTGGTTGCACCTTATTTGCTTTGTTGCATAGCATTCGCGGTTAAGGTGCAACCTCACTTGCGGATGGTTCATCGGCTGATGGATTTCCTGGGGAAACGTCAGTCATAAATGCGCGGCCAGGTTATTCGTCTCAGACAGGACGTTTGTGAGCGTACGGCCAGACCGCCGCTAAACATAAAAACAATGCCAGGGCTTTATTCAATGATCGTTAGTAATCCAACCCTGATCACGTTCGTGATCTATATCGCGGCAATGGTGTTGATCGGCTTTATGGCCTATCGCTCCACCAACAACCTTTCTGACTATATTCTCGGTGGCCGTAGCCTGGGCAGCGTAGTAACGGCACTGTCCGCTGGCGCCTCCGACATGAGCGGCTGGTTGTTGATGGGTTTGCCGGGTGCGATTTACATGTCCGGCCTGTCGGAAAGCTGGATCGCTATCGGTCTGGTAACCGGTGCTTACCTAAACTGGCTGTTTGTTGCCGGTCGCCTGCGGGTACAGACCGAGCACAACGGTGATGCACTAACCCTGCCGGATTACTTCTCCAGCCGTTTTGAAGACAACAGCGGGCTGCTGCGGATCATCTCGGCGATCGTGATCCTGGTGTTCTTCACTATCTATTGCGCCTCCGGCATCGTGGCCGGTGCCCGTCTGTTTGAAAGCACCTTCGGCATGTCTTACGAGACTGCACTGTGGGCAGGCGCTGCAGCGACCATTGCTTACACGTTCGTGGGCGGCTTTCTGGCTGTCAGCTGGACCGATACCGTCCAGGCAACTTTGATGATCTTCGCGCTGATCCTGACGCCGATCATCGTGCTGCTGGCCACCGGCGGCGTAGATACCACCTTCCTGGCGATTGAAGCCAAAGACCCAAGCAACTTCGACATGCTCAAGGGCACTTCTTTCATCGGCATCATCTCGCTGATGGGCTGGGGTCTGGGTTACTTCGGTCAGCCGCACATTCTGGCGCGTTTCATGGCTGCCGATTCGGTCAAGTCGATCGCCAAGGCGCGTCGCATCTCCATGACCTGGATGATCCTGTGTCTGGCCGGTACCGTAGCCGTGGGCTTCTTCGGTATTGCTTACTTCTCGGCGCACCCGGAAGTGGCAGGCCCGGTCAATGAAAACCCTGAGCGTGTGTTCATCGAGCTGGCCAAGCTGTTGTTCAACCCGTGGATTGCCGGTGTACTGCTGTCGGCCATTCTGGCTGCCGTGATGAGTACCCTGAGCTGCCAGTTGCTGGTGTGTTCCAGCGCCCTGACTGAGGACTTCTACAAATCTTTCCTGCGTAAAAATGCGTCCCAGAAAGAATTGGTATGGGTCGGTCGTCTGATGGTGCTGGCCGTTGCACTGATTGCTATCGCGCTGGCCGCTAACCCCGAGAACCGTGTTCTGGGCCTGGTGAGCTACGCATGGGCAGGCTTCGGTGCTGCTTTCGGTCCAGTGGTACTGATCTCGGTACTGTGGAAAGGCATGACCCGCAACGGCGCGCTGGCCGGTATTCTGGTCGGTGCCGTTACCGTGATTGTGTGGAAACACTTCTCGCTGTTCGGGCTGTACGAAATCATCCCGGGCTTCATCTTCGCCAGCATTGCCATTCTGGCAGTCAGCGCCATGGGCCAGGGCCCTAGCAAGAAGATGCTCGAGCGCTTCGACGCTGCCGAGAAAGACTTCCTGCAGAACAGCTAAATGCTTTGCGCCGGGTTCGCTCTGGCGCTATTGAAAAAGGCCCGTCTCCTTTGGAGGCGGGCCTTTTTTGCTTGCGAGGCCGCGGTGGCGCGGATCTGCAGCACCGTTTGGCGCAGCCGCGGGCTTAACCCCTGACGTTATCCGCTGCACAGGGTAAACTTCGCTCCCTGCGCAGGAGCAACCATGAACTATCGTCACGCCTTCCACGCCGGCAACCACGCCGACGTCTTTAAACACATTGTCTTGACCCGCCTCATCGCCCTGATGTCGCGTAAAGAGCAGCCTTTCGCCTACCTCGATACCCACGCCGGGATCGGCCTGTACGACCTCAAGGGTGATCAGGCCAATCGCACGGGCGAGTATCTGGAAGGCATTGCGCGGTTGTGGGGCAAGAAGAACTTGCCGGCGGTGACTGCCGATTACATGCAGGTGCTCAACAAAATGAACCCGGATGGCGAGTTGCGCTATTACCCGGGCTCGCCCGAGCTGGCGCGGTGTTTGACCCGCTCCCATGATCGCGTGCTGTTGAACGAGAAACACCCGGAAGACGGCGTGTTGCTCAAAGAGAACATGAAGGGCGATCGCCGGGTGGCGGTGCACCTGGGTGAGGGCTGGCATGTGCCGCGGGCTCTGCTTCCGGTAGCCGAGAAGCGCGGATTGATGTTGATCGACCCGCCGTTTGAAAAGCTCGATGAGATGAAGCGCTGTGCCGAATCGCTCAAAGATGCGATCAGCCGTATGCGTCAAACCGTTGTAGCGATCTGGTACCCGATCAAGGACAAGCGTCAGCTGCGTCGCTTCTATCAGGACCTGGCAGGTTCAGGTGCGCCTAAATTGCTGCAGGTGGAGTTGTTTGTTCATCCACTGGATACCCCGAACAGCCTCAATGGCTCAGGCCTGGCGATTGCCAATCCGCCCTGGGGTCTGGAAGAAGAGCTGCGCGAATTGATGCCGTGGCTGGCCAGGAACCTGGGGCAAACCCAGGGCGGCTTTCAGATGGAATGGTTGATCGCAGAGTAATTTGCATCAGGCAAAAAACCATCGCGAGCACGCTCGCTCCTGCAGGTTTAGTTGATACCTGTAGGAGCGAGCGTGCTCGCGATGTTGTTTGTGTCACCTCAAATCGGGCAGGTCACACCGGTGCCGCCGATACCGCAGTAGCCTTCCGGGTTTTTCGCCAGGTATTGCTGGTGATAAGCCTCGGCGAAGTAAACCGTCGGGGCTTCTTCGATTTCGGTGGTGATGGTGCCCAGACCGGCTTTGGTCAGCTCGGTCTGGAATGCGGCTTTGCTGGCCAGCGCCTCGTCCAGCTGTTCAGGCGTGGTGCAGTAGATAACCGAGCGGTACTGGGTGCCGATGTCGTTGCCCTGGCGCATGCCCTGGGTCGGGTTGTGCAGTTCCCAGAACATCTTCAACAGTTCGCCATAGCTGACCTTGTCCTGGTCGTAGACCACCAGAACCACTTCGGTGTGGCCTGTCAGGCCGGAGCAGACTTCCTCGTAGGTCGGGTTCGGCGTGTAGCCGCCCGCGTAGCCCACGACCGTGCTGACCACGCCCTCACGCTGCCAGAACTTGCGTTCAGCGCCCCAGAAACAACCCAGGCCGAAAATGGCAAAACCGACATTGCCGATAAAGGGGCCCAGCAGCGGGGTGTCTTTGTGGACGAAATGGTATTGCGGCAACACCATGGGCGTTTCACGGCCCGGCAGGGCCTGTTCTTGAGTAGGTAGCACGTTTTTATTCACCAGGATTTCCGAGCGCAAGACCATGTTTCAAGTCCTCTCAGTCAGATTGTAGGAATTAAGATCTGCAGTTTGCCCCAGTGTTGCATCGTTGTCAGGCCAGGGGGCCACGCGGATAGCGTTTGAGCTTTGCAATCAGTTCGCTGCCGGGAATCGGGCGGTCGAACAGGTAGCCCTGACCCACATCGCAACGATGGCGGCGCAGGAACCCCAACTGTGCAGCGGTTTCGATGCCTTCGGCAACCACTTTGAGTTTGAGGTTGTGGGCCATGGCGATCACCGCAGAAGTGATTTCCATGTCGTTCTGGTTGTCGGGGATGTCCTTGATAAAGCTGCGATCGATTTTGAGAATGTCGATCGGGAATTTTTTCAGGTAGCTGAGCGATGAATAACCGGTGCCGAAATCGTCCATGGCCAGGGTCAGGCCGAGTTCTTTGAGCTGATCGAGTTGCAGGCGCGTGTCATCGGTTGCTTCGAGCAGCAGGCCTTCGGTCAGTTCAAGTTCCAGCAACGAGGCGGGCAGCTGCTCCTCCTTGAGGATGCTGGCAATCGAGGCCACCAGGTCTGGGTCGGAAAACTGCTTGGGCGACAAATTGATTGCCACCTGCAGGTTGCCCAGGCCTGCGCCGGACAGTTGCTTGCTCATACGGCAGGCCTGGCGCGCGACCCATTTACCAATCGGAATGATCAACCCGGTTTCTTCGGCCACGCTGATGAACTGGTCGGGGCGGATCATGCCTTTTTCAGGGTGGTTCCAGCGCAACAGGGCTTCCATGCCCAGCAGGCGGCCGCTGCGCAGGCAGAGCTTGGGCTGGTAGAACACGTCGAGCTCATTTTGGGTCAGGGCCCGACGCAGATTGTTTTCGACGAAGAGTTTGTAGCTGGCTTCGGCATTCAGGGCTTCGGTGAACACTTGCACCTGATGCTTGCCGTTGGCTTTGGCCTTGTGCAGCGCCAGGCCGGCGTTGCGCATCAGGGTTTGCGGGTCACGCCCGTGCAGCGGGGAGCAGGCGACCCCGACCGAACCGGTGACGCTGATCAGTTGATTGTCGACGAACATCGGCTTGTCGAGGGTCATCAGCAGCTGGCTGGCGACTTTCTGTCCGGTTTCCAGGCCCGTGTCGTCGAGCAGCACGGCGAATTCATTGCTGGCGAAACGCGCCAGGTTGTCACCGGGGTTGAGGCTGTTGCGCAGGCGTCTGGCCAGACTGATCAGCAATTTGTCGCCGGTCTGGTGGCCGAGGCTGTCATTGATGCGCTTGAAGTTGTCGATGTCCACCAGCAGCAGGCAGACCTGGGTGGTGCTGTTGCGGGCGAAGCGCTGATCGAGGTTTCGGATGAAAGCCGGGCGGTTGCCCAGATTGGTCAGGTTGTCGGTATAGGCCAGGCGCTCGATGCGTTGCTGCGCTAGTTTGGATTCGCTGATGTCTTCGTAAATGCCGATGTAGTGGGTCAGTTCACGGTTGTCGCCATACACCTTGGAGATCGACATCTGGCCCCAGTAAGGTTCCAGGTTTTTGCGCCGGCTTTTGAATTCGCCTTGCCAGCTATTGCCTTTGCTCAGGCTTGAGTGCGCATCAAACAGCAGCTCGCTGAGGTTCTCCAGGGCCGGTAGTTCAGACAACTTGTGGCCCTGTACTTCGTCGGAGCTGTACTGAGTGATGGCGGTGAAACTGGGGTTTACGTACTCGACCACTCCCATGCAGTTGACCAGTAAAAAGGCGTTGGCGCTTTGTTCGACGGCCCGCTGGAACAGGTGCAGGGCGTTGGTGGCGGTGCGCCGGTTGTGGTTGCTGATGACCTGGGCGAACTGGTCTGCCAGCTCTCCGGCAAAGGCGATCTCATCCGCCTGCCAGACGCGGGTTTTACCGGTCTGTTCCAGGCACAGCACGCCGACGACCTGACCGTCGATGCGGATGCTGGCATCGAGCATGGCGTTGGCCTTGCATCGCCCCGGGCTTGCCATCAGCTCGCGGGTGCGCGGGTCGCGGTTGGCGTTTTGGGCATCGATGGAACGGCTGGTGTGCAGGGCTTCGAGGTAGGCCGGAAAGGCACTGGCGTCGAAGACTTGCAGCTCGGCAAAGGCCTGGCTTTCGCGTTGATAGGCCGAAATCGGCAGCAGCTGGTTGCCTTCAAGGTTCCAGAGGCTGGCGCCGTCGACCTGATAAATCTCGCAGGCACTGCGGGTAATCAGTTCTGCGGCTTCCTGGAGCGAATTGTGCTGGCTGTACCGGTGGCGGGCCAGCAGCAGGATCAAATCCTGTTGGGCCCGCACCCGCTCCAGGTGCTGGAGTTGTTCCTGCTGGGCCCGCTGGTTGAGCTCCAGGGCAAGGTGCAGGCGACTGTTCTGGGTTTCGGGTTCGGCCCCGGGCGCAACCACAGGCAGCGCACTGTTCACCGCGCTTTCAACCACCAGCAGATAGCCACGCAGCAAGTGCCGGTTATGTTGTTTGTAAGCCTCGCCCAGCTCGATGAGGCTCAGCGCTCCCTGAGGCGTATGCAGGGTGTAATGCACCACGTAGTGGGAGCTGGTACGCAGTTGCAGCTCAATCGCATCGTGCAGGTGATAGCGGGCCTTGGGCTCCATCAGGCTGGCATAGGGTGAGCCGGTGAACGCGCACAGTTCTGCCGCTGGCAGGCCGAACTGGCGTTCGCAGTGCGGGTCCAGGTAGAGCAGTGCCCAGCTGGCTTCATTAAGCCGTTCGAAACGCAGCATGCCGAGCCGGGAAGGCACGGGTAGCTGGGTCACGACCTCGACTGCCATACGCAGGGCAGTATCAGGATGGCTTTTCATTAAGACACTCGCTTCACAAATGCTGATTGCATACGGGCTGGCGCCCTGGTCCTGCGGTCTTGGGCAAGGTTGCATCATGCTTACGGTGCTGACAAGTGAGCATGATGACTCTAGGCGCTATCGGCGGGCTTGCCGATAGCTGCAGGTTGTCCGTCGGCTATTGCGTTTTTATGACTGTCTGCCCGGTTCTGTCGTCATCGGTGCCACAGTTCATTCAGGGTTATGGGGTGAGTCGGATGACCGGCAAAAATCGCGGGCAAAAAAAGCCCCGCCAAACGGGCGGGGTTGAGGTACGAGCGTGGCGCCCGGAAAACTGTGCGCTACCCCGGCCTTCGGTGAAGAAGGCCGGGGCGTGGCTTACAACAGGATAGTGCGGATGTCGCCCAGCAAGTCGCTCAGGCGCTTGGTGAAGCGTGCAGCCGCCGCGCCGTTGATCACGCGGTGATCGTAGGACAGCGACAGAGGCAGCATCAGTTTCGGCTGGAAGGCTTTGCCGTCCCAGACTGGCTGGATGGTTGCCTTGGAAACGCCGAGGATCGCCACTTCCGGTGCATTGACGATCGGCGTGAAGCCGGTGCCGCCGATGTGCCCGAGGCTGGAAATGGTGAAGCAGGCGCCCTGCATGTCGTCGGCAGTGAGCTTCTTGTCACGGGCTTTGGCAGCCAGTGCAGCGGCCTCCGCGGCAAGTTGCAGCAGGCTTTTCTGGTCGACGTTTTTGATCACAGGGACCAGCAGGCCATCCGGGGTGTCTACGGCAAAGCCGATGTTGACGTACTTCTTGCGGATGATCGCTTTGCCGCTTGGCGCCAGCGAGCTGTTGAAGTCCGGCATTTCCTTGAGCAGGTGGGCGCAGGACTTGAGCAGCAGAGGCAGTACGGTCAGCTTCACGCCAGCTTTTTCTGCGACGGCTTTTTGCGCGACGCGGAAGGCTTCCAGCTCGGTGATGTCAGCCTGGTCGAACTGAGTCACGTGCGGGATGTTCAGCCAGCTGCGGTGCAGGCTCGACGCGCCGATTTGCATCAGGCGGGTCATGGCCACTTCTTCAACTTCGCCGAAGCGGCTGAAGTCCACTACAGGGATCGGAGGAATGCCCGCGCCGCCGGTTGCGCCGGCTGCTGGAGCTTCCTTGGCCTTCTGCATCATGGCTTTGACGTAAGCCTGCACGTCTTCCTTGATCACACGACCGTGCGGGCCGCTCGGGCTGACCGCGTTCAGCTCGACGCCGAACTCGCGGGCCAGTTGACGCACGGCCGGGCCGGCGTGAACTTTGGCACCGCTTGGCGCAGGTGCGGCGGCCGGGGCAGGTGCCGTGGCTTTGGTAGCCGGTGCAGCTGCAGGAGCAGCCACTGGCGCTTCAGCTGTGGCCGCAGCAGGTGCTGGCGCCTGAGCCGGTGCAGCTGGCGCAGCGGCGCCCGCTACCTTGAGCTTGAGGATGAAGTCGCCAGTGCCGACTTCGTCGTCCAGCTTGACCGAAATGCTTTCAACCACACCGGCGGCCGGCGATGGAATTTCCATGCTGGCTTTGTCGGATTCGAGGGTGATCAGCGATTGATCAGCCTCAACGGTATCGCCGGCCTTGACCAGGATCTCGATGATTTTGGCTTTGCCCGACGAACCGATGTCCGGGACGTGAATGTCCTGGACGGTGGATTGTGCAGGTGCTGCAGCCGGGGCCGCAGGGGCCTCGGCAACAGGGGCGGCGGCCGGCTTTTCAGCGGCGGCAGCAGGCGCCGCAGGGGCTGGTGCTTCAGGTGCAGCAGCGCCACCTTCAACTTCCAGCTCCAGCAGTTCGTCGCCTTCTTTCAGGCGGTCGCCCAGCTTGACCTTCAGGCTCTTGACCACGCCGGCCTTGGGAGCAGGGATTTCCATGCTCGCCTTGTCCGACTCCAGGGTCAGGATGCTCTGGTCGGCTTCGATACGGTCGCCGACTTTTACAAACAGTTCGATGACTTCGCCGTCACCGCTGCCGATGTCAGGTACTCGAATGAGTTCGCTCACAAATATTCTCCTCAGCAGTCCAGTGGGTTGCGTTTTTCCGGGTTGATGCCGAACTTGACGATGGCTTCAGCCACCACCTTGGGTTCGATATCGCCACGGTCAGCCAGTGCTTCAAGGGCTGCCAACACCACGAAGTGACGGTCTACTTCAAAGAAGTGACGCAGTTTCTTGCGGCTGTCGCTGCGGCCGAAACCGTCAGTGCCCAGCACTTTGAATTCCTTGACCGGTACCCACTGACGAATCTGCTCGGCGAACAGCTTCATGTAGTCGGTAGAGGCAATGACCGGACCCTTACGGCCAGTCAGGCACTCTTCAACGTAGCTCAGCTTGGGCTTCTGGCCCGGGTGCAGACGGTTGCTGCGCTCAACGGCCAGGCCGTCGCGACGCAGTTCGTTGAAGCTGGTAACGCTCCATACGTCAGCACCGATGTTGAAGTCTTCACGCAGGATTTTCGCCGCTTCACGTACTTCGCGCAGGATGGTGCCGGAGCCCATCAGCTGAACGTGGTGAGCCGCTTCCTTGGTGTCTTCTTCAAGCAGGTACATGCCCTTGACGATGCCTTCCTCAACACCGGCCGGCATGGCTGGCTGCTGGTACGACTCGTTCATCACGGTGATGTAGTAGAAGACGTCCTGTTGCTCTTCGGTCATCTTCTTCATGCCGTCCTGAATGATCACCGCCAGCTCATAGCCGTAGGTCGGATCAAAGGTGCGGCAGTTCGGGATGGTGCTGGCCAGGATATGGCTGTGACCGTCTTCGTGCTGCAGGCCTTCACCGTTGAGCGTGGTACGCCCGGCGGTGCCGCCGATCAGGAAGCCACGGGTGCGGCTGTCGCCGGCAGCCCAGGCCAGGTCGCCAATGCGCTGGAAGCCGAACATCGAGTAGAAGATGTAGAACGGCAGCATTGGCTGGTTGTGGTTGGAGTACGATGTACCGGCGGCGATGAAGGAGCTCATGGCGCCTGCTTCGTTGATGCCTTCTTCGAGAATCTGACCTTTTTTGTCTTCGCGGTAGAACATCACCTGGTCTTTATCAACCGGCTCGTAGAGCTGGCCGACGGCCGAGTAGATGCCCAGCTGGCGGAACATGCCTTCCATACCGAAGGTGCGTGCTTCGTCCGGGATGATCGGAACGATGCGCTGACCGATGTCCTTGTCCTTCACCAACTGCGCCAGGATGCGCACGAAAGCCATGGTGGTGGAAATTTCACGGTCGCCGGAACCGTCAAGGATGGCCTTTAGCGTGTCCAGTGGCGGGGTGGGGATGCTCAGGCTCTTGGCGCGGCGCTGAGGGACGAAGCCGCCCAGTGCAGTGCGACGCTCGCTCAGGTAACGGGCTTCGGCGCTGCCGTCTTCCGGCTTGAAGAACGGCAGGTTTTCGATTTCGTCGTCTTTGACCGGAATGTCGAAACGGTCGCGGAACAGCTTCAGGCTTTCAACATCAACTTTCTTGGTGTTGTGCGCAGTGTTTTTCGCTTCGCCGGCACCGGTGCCATAACCTTTGATGGTCTTGGCCAGGATGACGGTTGGCTGGTCTTTGTGATTGACCGCTTCGTGGTACGCCGCGTAGACCTTGTACGGGTCGTGGCCGCCACGGTTGAGCTTCCAGATCTCGTCGTCGGACAGATCGGCAACCATTGCCTTGAGTTCTGGCGTGTTGAAGAAGTGCTCACGCACGAACGCGCCGTCTTTGGCTTTGTAGTTCTGGTATTCGCCGTCGATGACTTCGTCCATGCGACGTTGCAGGATACCGTCGACGTCCTTGGCCAGCAGTGGGTCCCAGAAACGGCCCCAGATGACTTTGGTCACGTTCCAGTGAGCGCCGCGGAACACGCCTTCGAGTTCCTGGATGATCTTGCCGTTACCGCGAACCGGGCCATCAAGGCGCTGCAGGTTGCAGTTGATGACGAAGATCAGGTTGTCGAGGTTTTCGCGGCCTGCCAGGGAGATGGCGCCCAGGGATTCCGGCTCGTCACACTCGCCGTCGCCCAGGAAACACCAGACTTTTTGCTTGCCGGCAGGAATGTAGCCACGGGCTTCCAGGTACTTCATGAAGCGTGCCTGGTAGATCGCCTGGATCGGGCCAAGGCCCATGGATACAGTCGGGAACTGCCAGAAGTCAGGCATCAGCCAAGGGTGCGGGTAGGACGACAGGCCCTGACCGTCGACTTCCTGGCGGAAGTTGTTCATTTGGTCTTCGGTGATGCGGCCTTCCATGAACGCACGGGCGTAAACGCCTGGCGAGGTGTGACCCTGGAAGTAGATCAGGTCGCCGCCATGTTCTTCGGTCGGCGCCTGGAAGAAGTAGTTGAAGCCGATGTCATACAGCGTTGCGCTGGAAGCGAAACTGGAGATGTGACCGCCCAGGTCAGAATCTTTCAAGTTCGTGCGCATAACCATCGCCATCGCGTTCCAGCGTACCAGCGAGCGAATGCGGCGTTCCATGAACAGGTCGCCAGGCATGCGTGCTTCGTGGGTAACAGGAATCGTGTTGCGGTATGGCGTGGTGATGGCGTACGGCAGTTGCGAACCGGTGCGTGTAGCGAGCTCACCCATACGGGTCATCAGGTAGTGAGCGCGTTCTTCGCCTTCTTTGTCGAGAACCGATTCCAGGGCGTCCAGCCATTCCTGGGTTTCGACGGGATCGAGGTCTTGCATGGCTTGCTCCAGGGCGGAAAGGCTTCCAGAATCGGTTGCCTGAGTTTGCGACTGGCCTTGTGGGCAGACGACATAAATTCTTGGATGACCGGAGGGTTGATTCCGGCGTTGTGTAGTTTTACTACAAATCGTCGGCCATTTCAGCCTTTCGAGTATCTTGCTCAGTAGTAAAACTACAGGAAAGCATAGGATGCTTACCTATTGCGTTGTGTGAAAAATCGATATTGTTGGTGCGTAATTTACAATTTGACCTTCAGATGTCAGGTCGGCTGCCAATTAAATAGAAAATTCAGCTATTTGTAACCTTTGTTCGACAGTCGGATTTAACCGCTGTTTCTTCCTGTCACCGTACTCGGCAACGTCTTCGCCGATCAAGGATAGACCATGAGCCTTCCCTCGCTTGCCGCAATCCCCAGCCTTTTATTGCCACTTGCCAGCCGTAGCCAACAGTCATGGCGTGCTGCGGTCGCGCAACTCGCAGGCGAGCAGGAACTCGATGACTGGTCGCCGCAGCGCTGGGCAGCGTTTGATCGGGTAAGTGCGGCGAGTGACTTCTTTATTGAACAGTCATTGCGTGACCCTTTGATGTTGCTAGAGCTGGTGCGCGCGGGGGAGCTGGACCGCAGCTTCAAGCCTGGCGAGTTGTGCGGGCAAATCGCGGCTGTCGTGGCGACGGCAACCACCGATGACGAACTGGGCCGTGTACTGCGGCGTCAGCGCACCCGTCAGCAAATCCGGATTATCTGGCGTGATCTCAACCGTCAGGCCGATCTGATTGAAACCTGCCGCGACCTGTCGGACATGGCCGATGCCAGCATCGATCAGGCTTATCGCTGGTTGTATGAGCGCCATTGCCAGCAATTTGGTACGCCTACCGGGAATCGCAGTGGCGAGCCACAGCAGATGGTCATTCTGGGCATGGGCAAACTGGGCGCTGTGGAGCTCAATCTGTCATCGGACATCGACCTGATTTTCGCCTACCCCGAGGGCGGCGAAACTGTCGGGGCAAAGCGTGCGCTGGACAATCAGGAGTTCTTTATCCGCCTGGGCCAGCGCCTGATCAAGGCCCTGGACCCGATGACCGTTGACGGTTTTGTGTTCCGTGTCGATATGCGCCTGCGGCCTTACGGTTCTTCTGGCGCGCTGGTGTTGAGCTTCAACGCACTGGAGCAGTACTACCAGGATCAAGGTCGCGACTGGGAGCGCTACGCCATGATCAAGGCCCGGGTAGTGGCCGGTGATCAGGAGGCGGGGGCGCAGTTGCTCAGTTTGCTGCGACCGTTCGTTTATCGGCGCTACCTCGACTTTTCGGCGATTGAAGCGCTGCGCACCATGAAGCAGCTGATCCAGCAGGAAGTGCGGCGCAAAGGCATGGCCGACAACATCAAGCTGGGCGCTGGCGGGATTCGTGAAGTCGAATTTATCGCCCAGGCCTTTCAACTGATCCATGGCGGTCGCGACCTCAGTCTGCAGCAACGCCCGCTGCTTAAAGTGCTGAGCATCCTCGAAGGTCAGGGTTACCTGCCCGCCGCGGTTGTCAGCGAGCTGCGTGAAGGCTATGAATTTTTGCGCTACACCGAGCATGCGATTCAGGCCATTGCCGACCGCCAGACCCAAATGCTGCCGGACACTGAGCAGGATCAGGCGCGTATTGCCTTCATGATGGGCTTCGACAGCTGGGCGGCGTTCCACGAGCAACTGATGGAGTGGCGCGGCCGTATCGACTGGCACTTCCGTCAGGTAATTGCCGACCCGGACGACGAAGAAGATATCGACGAAGGTGAGCTGATCGTCGGTGGCGAGTGGTTGCCGTTGTGGGAAGAAGTCCAGGATGACGCGGCGGCCTGCGTCCAACTGCAAGAAGCCGGGTTTATCGATGCTCCCAAGGCCCTTAAGCAGCTGGCCAGCCTGCGCTCCAGCCCGCAATTGCGGGCCATGCAGCGTTTGGGGCGCGAGCGGCTGGATGCCTTTATTCCGCGTCTGCTGGCTCAGGCGGTGGAGCATGCCAACCCCGATCTGGTGCTGGAGCGGGTGTTGCCGCTGGTTGAGGCAGTCGCCCGGCGCTCCGCGTATTTAGTGTTGTTGACCGAGAACCCCGATGCCCTGCGACGTTTGCTGACTCTGTGCGCGGCCAGCCCATGGATTGCCGAGCAGATCACCCGTTTCCCGTTGTTGCTCGACGAGTTGCTCAATGAAAGCCGTCTGTTCAAGCCGCCGCTGGCCCCAGAGCTGGCTGGCGAACTGCGCGAACGTCTGACGCGTATTCCCGAGGACGACCTTGAGCAGCAGATGGAGGCCTTGCGTAATTTCAAGCTGGCACACCGCCTGCGGGTGGCCGCCTCGGAAATCGCCGGCAGCCTGCCTTTAATGAAAGTCAGCGATTACCTGACCTGGCTGGCCGAAGCGATTCTGGAACAAGTGCTGGCGCTGGCCTGGCGCCAGACGGTGGCCAAGTACGGCACGCCGCAGCGTGCGGACGGCAGCCTGTGCGATCCCGGCTTTATTATCGTGGGCTATGGCAAGGTGGGCGGAATCGAGCTGGGGCACGGCTCGGATCTGGATCTGGTGTTTATTCACGATGGCGACCCCAGTGCTGACACCGATGGACCCAAACCCATCGATAGCGCGCAATTTTTCACCCGTCTTGGCCAGCGCATCATCCACTTGCTGACCGCCCAGACCAACTCCGGGCAGCTGTATGACGTCGATATGCGCCTGCGCCCGTCAGGCGCATCGGGGTTGCTGGTCAGCTCGCTCGGGGCTTTCGAGCGTTACCAGCAAAACGAAGCCTGGACCTGGGAACATCAGGCGCTGGTGCGGGCCCGGGTACTGGTGGGTTGCAAGCAGGTCGGGGCCGCATTCGAGCAGGTGCGCGCGAGCGTTCTGTGCCGGGAGCGCGATTTGCACACCCTGCGCCAGGAAGTCAGCGAGATGCGGGCCAAAATGCGCGGCAACCTCGGTACCCGGATAACCGCTGCAGGTACTGCTGAAAATGCCTTTCAGGCCACGGTGCCGTTCGACCTCAAGCAGGACGCCGGAGGTATCGTCGATATTGAATTTATGGTGCAATACGCGGCCCTGGCCTGGTCCAGGGAACACCCGGCGTTACTGCGCTACACCGATAACATCCGCATTCTGGAAGGGCTGGAGCAGGACGGGCTGATACCCGCCGCTGATGCTGCCCTGTTGCGCGAGGCTTACAAGGCCTTTCGCGCCGTAGCCCACCGGCAAGCCTTGCAGAAGGAGGCCGGGGTGGTCACGGGGGATCAATTTGTGGTCGAACGTCAACACGTACGGCGCATTTGGTCTGAGCTAGGATTGAGCTAAAGAACGTATCCGGCGGGTCCATAAGGCCCGTCCAATTTGCCTGACGTGTCATGCGCAGGTGCTGGATTCTTTGAGGAGCGTAATGATGTCGATGGCTGATCGTGATGGTGTGATCTGGTATGACGGCAAGCTGGTGCCGTGGCGCGATGCGACAACCCACGTGCTGACCCATACCCTGCACTACGGCATGGGCGTGTTTGAAGGTGTACGCGCGTATGAAACCCCGCAAGGCCCGGCGATTTTCCGGCTGCAGGCGCACACTGACCGCCTGTTCGATTCGGCCCACATCATGGGCATGAAAATCCCGTTCAGCAAAGACGAAATCAACGAAGCGACCCGCCTTGCGGTGCGTGAAAACAACCTCGACAGCGCTTACATCCGGCCGATGGTGTTCTACGGATCCGAAGCCATGGGCCTGCGTGCCACCGGCCTTAAAGTCCACGTGATCATCGCGCCTTGGAGCTGGGGTGCCTACATGGGCGCCGAGGCCCTGGAAGTCGGGATCAAGGTGCGTACCAGCTCCTTTACCCGTCACCACGTGAACATTTCCATGACCCGGGCCAAGGCCAATGGTCACTACATCAACTCGATGCTGGCTCTGCAGGAAGCGATTTCCGGCGGTGCCGACGAAGCGCTGTTGCTGGACCCGGAAGGCTTCGTGGCCGAAGGCTCGGGCGAAAACGTATTCCTGATCAAGGACGGCGTGATCTACACCCCGGACGTGACGGCTTGCCTGAACGGCATCACCCGCAGCACGATCCTGACCCTGGCCACCGAGCTTGGGTACCAGTTTGTAGAAAAACGCATTACCCGCGACGAGGTGTACATCGCCGACGAAGCATTCTTTACCGGCACTGCCGCTGAAGTAACGCCGATTCGCGAAGTTGACGGGCGACTGATCGGTATTGGCCGTCGTGGTCCGATCACCGAAAAACTGCAAAAGGCCTACTTTGATCTAGTGACCGGCAAGACTACGGCTCACCCAGAGTGGCGTACACTGGTCAAATAAAGCGATATGGCACTACAGCGGGGAGGCGAATGCCTGATTCCCGTCAGTTAAATGAACGCTGTTTCTGTAGGAGCGAGCTTGCTCGCGAGGTCTTTCTTGAGAGGCTCGCGAGCAAGCTCGCTCCTACAGTTGAAGGCTGTTGACTGGCAGGTATCAGGCGAATGCCTCCCTTGCTCGTTTATGGAAACTTATGAATATTTTGATCGTTGGGCCCAGCTGGGTCGGTGACATGGTGATGGCGCAGACACTGTTCCAGTGCCTGAAACAGCGTCACCCGGAGTGCGCAATCGATGTGCTGGCCCCTGAGTGGAGCCGGCCCATCCTTGAGCGTATGCCTGAAGTTCGTCAGGCCTTGAGCTTTGCGCTCGGCCACGGCGCACTCGAACTGGCCACGCGACGCAAGATCGGCAAGTCCCTCAAAGGGCAATACGATCAGGCCATCCTGCTGCCCAACTCGCTGAAATCGGCACTGGTGCCGTTTTTCGCCGGTATCCCCAAGCGCACTGGCTGGCGCGGTGAGTTCCGCTACGGCCTGCTCAACGACGTGCGCAAGCTCGATAAAGAGCGCTATCCGCTGATGATCGAGCGCTTTATGGCGCTGGCCTATGCGCCCGGTGCAGATCTGCCCCGGCCGTACCCGCGTCCCGCTTTGCAAATCGATCCGGGGAGTCGCGCTGCGGCCCTGGACAAGTTTGGTCTGGCACTGGACCGTCCGGTGCTGGCGCTGTGCCCGGGTGCTGAGTTCGGTGAGTCCAAGCGCTGGCCTTCCGAGCACTACGCTGCGGTGGCCGAGCAGAAAATCCGCGAAGGCTGGCAAGTCTGGCTGTTCGGCTCTAAAAACGATCACGGGGTGGGGGAAGACATCCGCTCGCGGCTGATTCCGGGGCTGCGTGAAGAGTCGGTCAACCTCAGCGGCGAGACTTCGCTGGCGCAAGCCATTGATCTGTTGTCGTGCGCTGATGCGGTGGTGTCCAACGATTCGGGGCTGATGCACGTGGCGGCGGCGCTTAATCGCCCGCTGGTGGCGGTGTATGGCTCGACATCGCCGGGCTTCACTCCGCCCTTGGCCGACAAGGTCGAGATCGTGCGCCTGGGCCTCGATTGCAGCCCGTGCTTCGATCGTACCTGCCGTTTCGGCCACTACAACTGCCTGCGTGAACTGATGCCGCAACCGGTGGTTGAAGCCTTGCAGCGTTTGCAGGGTTCTGTGGTCGAGGTCAACTAGGTGCGCGTTCTGTTGGTCAAAACCTCATCCCTGGGAGATGTGATTCATGCCTTGCCGGCGCTGTCCGATGCGGCGCGGGCCATTCCGGGGATCACTTTCGACTGGGTGGTGGAAGAAGGCTTTGCCGAGATTCCGACCTGGCACCCGGCAGTGGGCAAAGTGATTCCGGTGGCGATCCGCCGCTGGCGCAAAAACATTTGGCAAACCATCAAGAGCGGCGAATGGCGACGTTTCAAGCAAAGCCTGCGTGCCGAGAAATACGATCTGGTGATCGACGCCCAGGGCCTGGTTAAAAGTGCCTGGCTGACGCGCTACGTCAACGCTCCGGTGGCCGGCCTGGACAAAAACTCTGCCCGCGAACCGCTGGCCAGCCGCTTTTATCAGCGTCGTCTGGCCGTAGCCCGTGGGCAGCATGCGGTTGAGCGCCTGCGCCAGTTGTTTGCCGTCGCTTTGGGCTACGACTTGCCCAAGGGGCTGGGCGATTACGGCCTCGATGTCGAGCGCCTGATTGAATTGCCGCGCAACAAGCCTTACGTACTGTTTTTGCATGGCACTACCTGGGACACCAAGCACTGGCCTGAACTGTACTGGCGCGACCTGGCGCTACGGATGGCGGACAAGGGTGTTGAAGTTCGCCTGCCGTGGGGCAACCCGGCGGAAAAATCCAGGGCAGAGCGCATTGCCAATGGTTTGGGCAACGCAGTGGTTCTGCCCAAACTGAACCTGGCAGGTGTTGCCAGGGTATTGGCCAGCGCCAGTGCCTGTGTGGCGGTGGACACCGGCCTCGGGCATCTGGCTGCGGCACTCGATGTGCCGACCATCTCCCTGTTCGGGCCGACCAACCCCGGCCTCACGGGCGCCTACGGCAAGGTGCAGATCCATCTGGCCAGCGATTTTCCCTGTGCACCGTGCCTGCAGAAAAAATGTACTTACCAGCCGACTGCACAGGACCAGCAGCGGTTTGATCTGAAGAACGAGTGGCCCTTGTGCTTCACTCGTCTGAACCCTGAGCGTGTCGCGAGTCGATTAAGCACGTTGTTACTGGCTGAGGAACTGCGCTGATGCAACTGGCTTTTGTGTTGTACAAATACTTCCCGTTTGGCGGCCTGCAACGCGATTTCATGCGTATTGCCCTGGAGTGCCAGAAGCGCGGGCACCAGATCCGTGTGTACACGATGATCTGGGAGGGCGATATTCCGCCGGGCTTCGAAGTGCTGGTGGCGCCGGTCAAGGCATTCTTCAATCACACGCGCAATGAAAAAATGCTCGCCTGGATGCAGGCCGATCTGGTCAAGCGCCCGGTTGATCGGGTGATTGGCTTCAACAAAATGCCGGGTCTGGACGTGTACTACGCGGCGGATGGCTGCTTTGAGGACAAGGCGCAGAATTTGCGCCACTCGATGTATCGCCACTTCAAGCGCTACAAACATTTTGCCGAATACGAGCGCGCGGTCTTCGACAAAGACGCCAGGACCGAAATCCTGATGATTTCCGAGGTCCAACAACCGCTGTTTATCAAGCATTACCAAACTCCGCTGCAGCGCTTCCATTTGTTGCCGCCGGGTATTGCACTGGACCGCCGTGCCCCGGCCAATGTGGCCGAGATTCGCGCCGAGTTCCGCCGCGAGTTCAAGCTGGCCGACGACGACCTGTTGCTGGTACAGATTGGCTCCGGGTTCAAGACCAAGGGGGTGGACCGCAGCCTCAAAGCCCTGGCCGCGTTGCCGTCGCAGCTTAGAAAACGCACCCGGCTGTTTGTCATCGGCCAGGACGACCCCAAGGTTTTCCAGCTGCAAAGCGCCACTCTGGGGCTGGGCGATCACGTGCAGTTCCTCAAGGGCCGCAGTGACATCCCGCGCTTCCTGCTGGGTGCCGATTTGCTGATCCATCCCGCTTACAACGAAAACACCGGCACGGTACTGCTTGAAGCGCTGGTGGCCGGGTTGCCGGTACTGGTCAGCGCGGTGTGCGGCTATGCCCACTACATCAGTGACGCCGATTGCGGGCGGGTGCTGGATGAGCCGTTCGAACAAACGCAACTCAATGAATACCTGACACACATGTTGTCCGACGATGCTGCACGTGCGGCCTGGAGCCAAAACGGCCTGGCCTACGCGCAGACGGCCGACCTCTATAGCATGCCGCAGCACGCTGCGGATGTGATTCTGGCGGAGCAACACTGATGAAACTGATTCTTGCCGAACCGTTCAAAAGCTTGTGGGCCGGGCGCGATGCGTTCACCGAAGTCGAGCGTCTGGAAGGCGAGGTTTACCGCGAACTGGAAGGCCGGCGTACCTTGCGTACTGAAGTCGACGGACGCGGTTTCTTTGTTAAAATTCACCGCGGCATTGGCTGGGGTGAAGTCTTTAAAAACTTGCTGACCGCCAAGCTGCCGGTTCTCGGTGCAGGCCAGGAATGGCGTGCGATCAAGCGCCTGCACGAAGTCGGCGTACCGACCATGACGGCTGTCGCCTATGGCGAAAAGGGCAGCAACCCGGCCGCCCAGCACTCGTTCATCATCACTGAAGAGCTGGCCCCCACCGTCAGCCTCGAAGACTTCAGCCTCAACTGGGTCAAAGAGCCGCCGCGGCCCAAACTCAAGCATGCGCTGATCGCCGAAGTGGCGCGCATGACCGGCATGATGCACCGCGCCGGGGTCAACCACCGCGACTGCTACATCTGCCACTTTTTGTTGCACACCGACAAACCGGTCACGGCCGAAAATTTCCGCCTGTCGATCATTGACCTGCATCGCGCCCAGACCCGTACGGTGATCAGCAAGCGCTGGCGTAATAAAGACCTGGCGGCGCTGTATTTCTCGGCGCTGGACATCGGTCTGACCCAACGCGACAAGCTGCGATTCCTGCGCGGTTATTTCCAGCGGCCGCTGCGCCAGATCCTGCGCGAAGAGGCCCGCTTGCTGGCGTGGCTCGAAGGCAAGGCGAGCAAACTCTATGAACGCAAACTGCGTTATGGAGATGCACTGTAATGGCGGGCTGGAATCTGGAACCGGCTTACAGCGCTCTGACAGCGGATTTTGGCACTCTGGATGCGGTTTTTGCCTTGCAGGGGGAGCACCTGACCCGTGACCCGCTGTCCGAGGTCATTCGCGTCGAGCGCGGCGGGGTCAATTATTACGTCAAACGCTACACCGGTGCCGGCAAAGGCTTGCGCCGTTATCTGGGGCGCCCGCGGGTCAAATCCGAATGGCAAAACCTCAAGCGTTTCGCCAAGTGGGGCATTCCCACGGCAGAAGTCGTGGCCTGGGGGCTTGAGCGCAGCGGCGCGGCCTATGCCCGTGGTGCCTTGATTACTCGCGAGCTGCCCAATACCCGCGACTTGTCAGAGCTGGCCGACAACCACGATCCGTTGCTCAAGGATCGCGCCTGGGTCGATGGCGTGAGTCGTCAATTGGCCCGCTGTACGCGGATCATGCACGACCACCGCTTCACCCATAACGATCTCAAGTGGCGCAACCTGCTGATCGACGATCAGGCAAAACTGTATTTGATCGACTGCCCCAACGGCGATTTCTGGCGCGGTTTCTGGCTCAAGTACCGCATCACCAAAGACCTGGCATGCCTGGACAAAGTGGCCAAATACCACCTGACTGCCACCCAGCGCCTGCGTTTTTATTTCCAGTACACGGGGCGTAATACGCTCAACGCGGCGGACAAAGAGCGGGTTCGTCATATCGTGCGTTTCTTTGAGGGCCGGGAATGACTGATTTTGTTGCAGACGCCGAACGGGCCTTGCTTGAGCGCAACGGGCTGGCTGACTTTGATGCGTTGTGGGCCGTGCAACTGGAGGCGGTGGATGAACCCAACACCAGTGGTGGTGGCTGGAGCAGCGTGTTTCGTATGGATCTGGAAGGCCAGGGCTTTTACCTCAAGCGCCAGAGCAACTACCTGACCCGCACGCTACACAGTCCGTTGGGCGAGCCGAGCTTTGCCCGCGAATTTCGCAATATTGAACGTTATAAACAGCTAGGCATTCCGGCGCTGGAAGCCGTGTTCTTTGGCGAACGCAAAGTGCCGGGCGAGCGTCGGGCGATCCTGATGACCCGCGCTCTGGATGGCTGGACTGATCTGGATTCGTTGCTTGAGCAGTGGTCGCAACTGACGGCCGGGCAACAGCAGGCGATCTTGCAGGCATGCGGCCGGTTGGCGCGTCGCCTGCACGCGGTGCGTCAGGTTCACGGCTGTTTTTATCCCAAGCACATTTTCTTGCAGCCTGATGGGGCGGCCTATCGCGCGCAACTGATCGACCTGGAAAAAACCCGGCCCTTGCTGCTGGGCCAACGTGACCGGGTCAAGGATATCGAGCCGTTGCTGCGTCGGGCCCATGCCTGGACTGAAGCTGACGTGCGCGCCTTACTCGCGGCCTATCTGAAACAGCCGGCAGACAGTGGCCTGGTGGATGCGTGGTATCAGCGCCTGAACGTGCGTCGCAGCCACAAGGAGACCCGCTGATGCGTTTGTCCGAACTGCAAAACGCCGGGCGTGCGCCGGGCTTGCCGCTAAGCATTGAGCTGGAGGACGCCGCCGGGCCCGCCAGGCTGCAACTGCTGACCCTGTTGCGCGTGTTGCCGGGCCAGCGCTATGTCGGCGCCGGTGTCTGGCGCGGGCGTACGGTGCTGGCCAAGTTGATGGTGGGCCCTAAAGCTGCGCGCAATTTTCAGCGCGAGCTCAATGGCGTGCGTCTGCTGGCCGAGCAAGGGCTGACCACGCCCTTGCTGCTGGCCGACGGTTTGCAGGAAGGCGAGGGCGGCTGGTTGCTGTTCGAGTTTCTGGAAAACGCCCAGAGCCTGGATATGGCCTGGAAAGCGGTGCAGGGTTTGCCGGTCCTGGCAGATGAGCAACAAGCCGTATTGGCACAAGCGCTGGGCGCGATCGGGCAGATGCACCTCAAGGGGCTCTGGCAGGAAGACCTGCACTTGGACAACCTGCTGCGCCAGAACGGCAAGCTGTATTTGATCGACGGTGCGGGTATTTGCGTCGAAGAGGCAGGCAAGCCGCTGTCCCGACAAAAAGTGCTGGAAAACCTGGGCGTGTTCTTCGCCCAGTTGCCGAAAAACCTTGAGCCGTTTATCGAAGAATTGCTGGTGCATTATTTGCTCAGCAATGGCGAGCACGCCTTGCCGATGGAAGCGCTGCTCAAGCAAGTCGAGAAAATCCGTGCCTGGCGGCTGAACGACTTTCTGACCAAGGTCGGTCGGGACTGCACCTTGTTCAGCGTGCAGCGCGGGGCTTTTGCCTTGCGCGGCATTCGCCGCGACCAGGAGGCAGCGATGCTGCCGGTACTGGCCCGGGCCGATGCCTTGCTCGATCAGGGACACCTTTATAAAACCGGTGGTGCAGCGAGTGTTGGCAAGGTTGAAGTGGCGGGCCGCACGCTGGTGGTCAAGCGCTACAACATCAAAGGTTTCGCCCACTGGCTCAAGCGCTTTTGGCGTCCGAGCCGGGCCTGGCATTCGTGGCGCGAGGGCAACCGCCTGGCGTTTCTGGGCATTGCTACGCCCCAGCCGCTGGCGTTGCTGGAAACACGTTTTTGCTGGCTGCGCGGCAAAGCGTATCTGGTGACCGAGTACTTGCCGGGCCCGGACATCATCGAGCGCTTTGCGCCCTATGTTGAGAGGGGTGATGCGCCGCTAGTCGAGTTGCAGGCGCTGGACGGGTTGTTTGCCGATTTGATTCGCGAGCGCATCAGTCATGGCGACCTCAAGGGACATAACGTGTTCTGGGATGAAGGGCGTTGGGCGCTGATTGATCTGGATTCGATGTGCCAGCACCGTTCCCTGAGCAGTTTCGCCCCGGCGTATGCCCGTGACCGGGCGCGCTTCATGCGTAACTGGCCAGCGGACAGTGCGTTGTATCAATTGATCGACGGGCGCCTGCCCAAACAGCCCTGACCCCAACCCTCTGTAGGAGCGAGCTTGTCTCGCGAGCCTTTCGTTGCGGCGTTATAAGAGCTCGCGAGCAAGCTCGCTCCTACAGGGGCGGGGGATTCGTTTAAAAGCTGTATTCGGCGCCTGCGCCGGCATACCACGAACGGCCCGGCGCGGCTTCGTAGTAGCGGCTATTGCCATCGGCCACAATCACCGAGCCTACATATTGACGGTCCAGCAGGTTGTCCAGACGCAATGTCTGGTGGAAGGTCCAGTGCTCGACCTTCTGTTCAAACTTCGCCCGCCAGTTGAATACGCTGTAAGCCGGTGCAGCCTTTGCGGTGTTGGTGTCTTCAACGTAGACCTTGCTGCGGTACATGCCTTCGATGGCGGTACTGACCCAGTCGGTCGGCTTCCAGTTCACTTCGGCAAACAAGGTGGTCTGCGGCACGCCGGGCAGGTAGTTGCCTTTGTCGATAGTACCTTTGGTGCTGGCGAAGTCGCTGTCGTAGGTTGCTTGCAGGCGGGTGTAGGCCAGGGTGGTGGTCCAGTGTTCGCTGAGCTGGCTTTCGACCCCCAGTTCAAATCCGCGGCGCAGGGTGCGTCCGGCGTTCTGATAGGTCGTGCGTCCGCCGGTATTGCTCAGAACCACCAGTTCATCTTCGGTGGTGATCTGGAACACGGCCGCGTTGATTCGGGTGTTATCGATTTGAGCCTTAAGGCCCATTTCGTACTGGGTGCTTTCGGAAGGCTTGAGGCCGAAGTTAAAGCCATTGCCACCTGGCGAATAAGCCAGCTCGGCCTGAGTCGGCGTTTCAAACCCTTTGCCCGCGCTGACATAACCATGCAGATCAGGGGTGAAGGCATACATCACGCTGACCGATGGCGTGGCTTTCTCATAGCGCTTGGTACCGCTGTCGTCGCCATTGCTCAAAAATTGATCGTCGACGTCCATTTCCATGGTGCTGTAGCGCAAGCCGGCCTGCACGGTCCAGTCATCGATAGCCCAGTTGGCCTGTACATACGGGTCCAGGCTGCGGGCGGTATCGACCTCGTCGCGTACCATCGCGCCTTTGACCCCCAGTTGGTCGCCTATGTAGTTGTTGTAGCCGTGGCGGCTGTCCTGGCTTTGGTCAAAGTCCAGGCCGCCAATCAGGGTCAGCTCGCCCGGCACGCCATCCACCGGTTGCAGCCAGCGCAGGCTGCCACCATAGAATTTACGGTCGAACTGAACGACGCCGCCGCCTTGCTCGTTGCCGGGGGTTCCCTTGGGGATCGCCAGATACTGAATCACGCTGCGGGTGCCGGTGTAGGCGTTGACCTGCAGGGTGGCATCGCCGATGTAACGCTCGTAGTTCATCCCCAGTTGTTGATGGTCAATGCTTTTACGCGTGTTGTAGGTAATGGCATTGGGCGTCACCGAGCGCGGGTCGGCCTTGTAGGCTTCCCAGCTTTGCCCCAGCGGATCTTGCGTACCGTTTTGTTCAAGGCTGCTGTAAATCAGCGCCAGCTTGCTGTCGTCATCAGGGTGCAGGTTGAGCTTGGCAAAGGTCTGGTCGCGACGTGCAGCGCTGTGGTCGCGGTAGCCGTCGGTGTCCATGCGCGAGGCATCGAGCACAAAGCCGATGTCATCGGTGGCGCCTTCGGCTGTGAGGTGGTTTTTGCTCAGGCCGTCGCTGCCGATCAGGGTTTCGGCACCTATGCGCGGCGGGCCTTCGCCATCACGGGAGAACATTTGAATGACCCCGCCGGCGTTGCTGCCGTATAAGGTGGCCGCCGGGCCGCGCAGCACTTCAATGCGCTCGGCGGTGTCGAGGTTGAAGGTGGCAGCCTGGCCCTGACCGTCAGGGGTGCTTGCCGGGATGCCGTCTGCAATCAACTTGATGCCACGTACGCCGAATGCCGAGCGGGCACCAAAACCGCGGGATGAAATCTGCAGGTCCTGAGCGTAGTTCTGACGGTTTTGCACCACCAGCCCCGGCACCCGGGATAACACCTCCGAGGCATTAATACCCAGCTGGCCATCGCTGATTTGCTGTTGGCTGATGCTGTCTACCGAGTACGGCAGATCGAAACTTGGGCTAGCGCTGCGCGAGCCGGTGATGACGCTGGGGTCCAGCTCCAGGGTTTGGGCGGCGAAACCGTTGGAGGCCAGGCACAGGCCGGGCAGCAGCAGGGCAAAGCGTGCAGGTGCAAAAAATTTCATGGGCGGTTCAGGGGTTCCGTGTGAAGCGACCCGTCCGGGCGACGGGTATCAGGCTAGCAGAGGGCGCGCAGTTTAGCGGCTGAGCGCTGCAATTGCTTGGGTGCATCGGCGTGAGGGGCAGGTACTGCGGGATGAAGGAGGTTTCGCACGGTTTTTTCGGACAGCTCCTATGTCAGGCCTGGTCAGTAGTTGCTAGGTTGCCTGATTTTCCTGGAGGCTGGTGCAGATGACTTTTAAACCTGTGGTTTGGTGTGTTCTGGTTCTGACGCTGGGCGGCTGTGGCACGGTCAAAACTGTATTCAATAGCGACGCCCAAGTGAGTGCAGCGCTCAAAAAGGAGTCAACCTATTGTGACTCCGTGCCCAGGGTTTATAGCGGTGCAGTGTTCGATCTTTGCGTTTTACACGCCCCGGCCAACACCACAGGTATGGGGGGCGGCTTGATTCCATTGTTGTTTGTAGATGTTGTCGCTTCTGCCTTGGCCGACACGCTGGCCTTGCCTTACACGATTTATCGACAGAGCAGGGATGGCAGCCTATTGCTGCACTAAGTACAGCTGTCATGGCCGACGCAGATATAGCCACTGCGCCGTATAAGCATCACTCCCCCCTGCGATTCATCGGGCCATCATCTGCAGCCCTGTGTCCACAGCCGGCGTCGCGGCGGGGTTGCGAGAGCGCGGCAAATCGCGCTGGGTCATTCCTGTGTTCTTTACGCTATAATCCCGCCCTTTAGTTGTTTCTGCGCGAAGTGCGCAGCACACCATTTTTTCAGGCGCCTGCCGCCTGCCTGCATTTCAAAGAGGCACAACCTGTGGCATTGACGATTCTTGGCCTGTCCGGCGCCCTGAGCCATGACCCCTCCGCAGCCCTGTATATCGACGGCAAGCTGGTCGCAGCGGCTGAAGAAGAGCGATTTGTACGTGATAAGCATGCCAAGAACCGCATGCCTTACGAATCGGCGAAATTCTGCCTTGAACAAGCCGGTATCAAGCCTGGCGACGTTGATGTGGTAGCGATCCCTTTCGCCCCCATCAGCTTGTTCGGCAAGGCCCGCTGGCATTACGCCAAGCGTTACTGGTATGCCCCGGACCGCGCCCTTGACGCGATCCTGATGGGTAACCGTCGCTACAAGCGCTACCGCAACAAGATTGTGTTCTGCCTTGAGCAACTGGGCTTCGATCCGAAAAAAATCAAGATCGAACCGGTTGAGCACCACCTGGCCCACGCCTCCAGTGCTTATCACTGCTCGGGTTTCAAAGAGAAAACCGCGATCCTCGGCATCGACGGCAAGGGTGAGTACGCCACGACTTTCTTCGGTTATGGCGAAAACGGCAAGATCACCAAGATCAAGGAATTCTTCGATCCGGACTCCCTGGGCGGCCTGTACGGCGCGATTACCGAGTTCCTCGGTTTCGAGATGCTCGACGGCGAGTTCAAGGTAATGGGCATGGCGCCGTATGGCGACGCCAGCAAATACGATTTCTCGCGTCTGGCCTCGTTTGAAAACGGCGAACTGGTGATCAACACCGAATACGCCAACGTCATCGGTCTGCGTCGCTACAAAGAAAACGGCAAGGGTTTCTACTTCTCGCCAAAACTGATCGAGTGGCTGGGGCCCAAGCGTGAAGGCGATATCGCCGACGAACCTTACATCCACTACGCGGCCAGCATGCAGGCGCTGTTTGAAAAACTGTCGCTGCAAATGATCGATTACTACCTGGGCGACATCCTCAAGGAGACCGGCAAGATGGCCTTTGCGGGCGGCTGCGCGTTGAACGTGAAGCTGAACCAGAAGATCATTGCCCGCCCTGAAGTCAAAGAGCTGTTTGTGCAGCCTGCGTCCGGCGATGCCGGTACAGCGGTGGGCGCGGCGGCCTATGTGTCCCACGCTCGCGGCGTGCCGGTCGAGAAGATGGAACACGTCTACCTCGGCCCTGCGTACAGCAACGAAGACGTGATCGCGGCCTGTGCCCGCCACCCTGGCAAGCCGGCCTATCGCAAAATCGACAATACCCCCGAGCGCATCGCCAAGATCATGGTCGACGGTAACCCGGTGGCCTGGTTCCAGGGCCGCATGGAGTTCGGTCCGCGCGCACTGGGCGGCCGTTCGATCATCGGTTGCCCGAGCAGCGAAGGCGTGGCTGACCGCATCAACGAACAAATCAAGTTCCGCGAGCGCTGGAGGCCTTTCTGCCCGTCGATGCTCGACACCGTTGGCCCGCAGATGATCAAGGTCGATCATCCGGCGCCGTTCATGACCTTCACCTTTGAAGTGTCGGACGAGTGGAAGAGCCGTGTGCCGGAAGTTGTGCATGAAGATGGCACCTCCCGCGCCCAGGTGCTCAAGCGCGAATACAACCCGCGCTACTACGACATGATGAAAGCACTCGAAGTCCTGACCGGTAACGGTGTGTCGCTGAACACCTCGCTCAACCGTCGTGGCGAACCGATGGTTTGCTCGCCGACCGATGCGCTGAACATGTTCTTCGGCTCTGACCTGCAGTACCTGATCATGGAAGACATTCTGGTTGTTAAAGAAGGTGCGCAAACGTATGAATCGCTCGACTGAGCGCCATGTACTGCAGTTCTGCCATGGCTATGACGGGCCGTTTCTGGACTGCGCGCGTCAGTACGCCAGCCTGTTTTGCGGCACCGGCTATCGCGTTACCACGGTCTTCCTGACCGGGGCGGCCGATCCCGAGGTGGCTGCAGGCTGCGCGTCTGATGAAGTGCTGTTTATGGAATTCAGCTCTAAGGCCATTCGTGGCCTGAAGCTGGGTGCCATCCGCGAACTGCGTAAAATCGCAGCTTCGCGCAATTTCAGTTTTTGCATCGCCCATCGCTTCAAGCCGATTTATATCGCCTTGCTGGCCACCGGTTTGCCGGTGATTGGTGTGCATCACGCGTTTGGCGATTATCAGCGTCGCAGCCGCAAGCTGTTTGCGAACCTGTTCCGCAAGCGCCTGAGCCTGCTCGGTGTTTCGGATGCGGTGCGTGATGACATGCGCCAGTGCTTGCCCAAGTGGCCGGCCGGGCGCATCAGTACGCTCTACAACCGCATCGATGTTGCTGGCGTACAAGCCGGTCAATTGCCGGGCACCCAGGCGCGTGAGGCGCTGGGGTTATCGGTTAATGGCTTTGTTGTGGGCAATGTCGGGCGTCTACATCCGGATAAAGACCAGGCCACGTTGATCCGGGGCTTTGCCCTGGCGCTGCCCGGCCTGCCTGCCGACAGTCAGCTGGCCATCCTTGGCAAGGGCCGCCTGGAGCAAGATCTTAAAGAACTGGCGATCGAGCTGGGAGTTGGCGAACAGGTGAAATTCCTGGGTCAGGTGCCTGATGCGCGTCGCTATTTCCGCGGGTTTGATGTGTTTGCCCTCAGCTCCGATCACGAACCGTTCGGCATGGTGCTGCTCGAAGCCATGGCCGCCGGTGTTCCGCTGCTGGCTACGGCCTGTGGCGGCGCCAGGGAAGTGGTCGAAGGCGTGGGGATTTTGTTCCCGCTCGGTGATGCCGAGCATTTGGCCCAGGGCCTGCAACACCTTGCGGTGCTCGATGATGCGCAGCGTCTGGCTTGCGCTGAGCTGATGCTGGCGCGCTTGCAAGAGCGGTTCAGTGATCAGGCCGTGCGCGATACATTCTGGCATTTGCCGCAAGTCACCGACCTGACTGCGGAGTCCTGATGCTCAATCGATTTCAAGGCTGGCGCGAGCGTGGCTGGAGCGTTGTCGATGCTCCTGCTTATGCCGACGCCTGGCAGCGTTTTGGCGGCAGTGTTGCGACGCATCCGCTGGTAGTCGAGCGTCTGGCCCAACTGGCGGGTATCCCGGTGCGTTATCTGGCCTGGGAGCAAAATGACGAGCTCAAAGCTGCAATTCCTGTCTGGGGCCGTGATGTGGCCCTGTCCAAGGACGTGCTCAAACGTCACGGTAAAAAAGGTCTGTTTGATCTGGGCAATGCCGAGCTGATCCTGCCTGCGGCAGCCGATGCCAATGTGCCGTTGCGCCATCGCGCACGTTATCTGTCGCAACTCAACGAAGGTCGTTTCAGTAACCTGGTGCCCCAGGCCGAGCAGTTGGCCATGGCTCGCACACCTGAAGAGCTTTCCAAGAAGTTCCGCTATAACCAGCGCCGTGAACTTCGCTTGCTGGAAGAGGCGGGCGGTGTGGTGCGTCCGGTTGCGCAGTTTTCCAGTGTCGAACTGGCCTCTATTTACTGCGATTTGTTCCTGCGCCGCTGGGGTTTTGTCGCGACCGGCGCCGAGCGTATGGCCGAAGTGATCGAGCTGTTGCGCGAGCTGTTGATTGGCTCGGTGATTTTCCTTAACGATGCGCCGATTGCGATTCAGCTGGTGTATCGCGCTGAATCGCCGGAGTGGATCAGCATTGAGTACGTCAATGGCGGCGTTGACCCTGAAACCCGTGCCTTCAGCCCTGGCAGCGTGTTGAGCTTCCTCAATACCCAGTCGGCCTGGGAGCAGGCTCGCAGCGTCAACAAGCCTTTGCGTTTCTCGTTCGGTCGTGCCGACCGCGAGTACAAAGAGCGGTGGTGCAACCCGGTGCCGGTCTTCAAAGTGTAATTGGCCTTGCAGGAGCGAGCTCGCTCCTGCAGGAAATCAAAAGCCTTAGAGCAAAAGCCATGAGCCGCAAACAACAACTTCTCAAGCGTCATCGGCGTAACAAGCGCATGGGCCTGCTGATTGGCCTGCTGGTGTTGATTGCCAGCGGTGTGCTGCTGGCCTGGTGGCTGCCACTGGTGTTGGCGGTTCTGGGCTGGGTAGCCCATGAAGCCTGGTTTGCCGACCACCTTTTCTACTCGCCAAAAGACGATTATCAGTACAGCTTTGCGCCGGACAGCGAGCGTGTGGCGGTACGTCTTGAGGGGGCAAGGCTGGTAGTCGATCAGCCTCTGGACCTGACTGGCGACGAAACCCTGATACTGGCAGTCAAGATCAAGGCCGGGATACTCGGGCGTTTTGTCGATCCGTTCGTGCAACTGCTCGCCGCCGGGGCGCTGGATAAACAGACCTTCGAGCGCGGAGTTGACGGCCTGCGCTATCTGAATCTGAGCGGCTTTGCTTCATCGCTGGTCAGCGGCACGTTGCGCCTGCAAGGGCGTTTTTGTCGACTGGCGGGCGAGCCCGCGTTGTGGGTGTTTCGCCAGCCCGACTACCGTGATCAGCGGGTCATGGTGATCGCGCCCCATGCCGACGATGCCGAGCTCGCCGCCTTCGGGTTGTACAGCCAGGCCAAAGAAGCCTGGATCGTGACCCTGACTGCTGGCGAAATTGAAGCCGAACACTATGAGCACATGGGCCTTGAACGTGCCGAGGCGGCACGGCTCAAGGGTCGTCTGCGTGCCTGGGACAGCCTGGCGGTACCGCGTTGGGCGGGGGTTCCCGAAGCGCATTGCGCCCAGCTCGGGTATTTTTGCCTGCAGCTATCCGCAATGCAGGCGGCCCCCGACCAACCAATAGGTTCACGGGAGGCAGACCTGAGCGACACTCGCCTGTTCCGTCAGCTCAACCCGTATGCGCTGCCCGGTGATATGGATGGCGCCCCTACCTGGAACAACCTGCTTGCGGACTTGCGCGCCTTGATCCTGCGCGCGCGACCCGAAGTCATGGTGTTGCCGCATCCTGCTATCGACCCGCACCCGGACCATATCTGTGCCCATGCTGCGGTTCTTGAAGCACTGCAAGGTCTGGAGTGGCAACCGACGACAATTCTGGGGTATGCCAACCACCTGCACGATAACGATCGCTGGCCGATGGGCGATAGCGGGGATGGCATCGCCTTGCCGCCGGTGTTCAACCCGGCCCTCGTATTGCAACCCTGCAGTTTGCCGCTCGACCTCGCGCAGCAGCGTGATAAAGCCATGGCGTTGGGCATGATGCATGACCTGCAACCGCGTGCCGCGCTCAAGCGTCGAATCCGGCGCTTGATCCAGCAGTTGCTGGCGGGCAGGAAATCTTCCCCCTATGGCGAAAATGAATTTTTCCGTAAAGCGGTCCGGCGACATGAACTGTTCTGGATCCTGAAAACCGATGCGTCCGGACTTTACCGGGGAGAGCTATGAAGCGTTCCAAGGTTTTGCAGTTGCAGCCTGATTACAACGTCAAATCCCATGACTTTGCCGACCTTGCCGAGCAGATCGTGCGCGCTCTGCCCACTGAGCGCTACGAAATCACGGCGGCCTTTTTGCGTGGTCGTCCGGGTCCGGGCGAGCCAGTGAGCAAAGCCGATCATTCGGTGTATTTCGAGTTCAGCGACAAGTCGCTCAAGGGTATGCGTATCCGTGCCATGTGGGCGCTGTACAAGTTCTGCCGCAAAGAGCAGTTCGATGTAGTGATCTGCAACCGCTTCAAGCCGGTGAACATGATGCTGCAACTCAACCGCTGGCTCAAGATCCCGCTGTGTGTAGGGATTTCCCATGGTTTTGGCGAGTACGACCGCTTTTACCGGCGTAGTCAGGCCAAGCGCCTGATCGATAAAGCCTGGCGTTTTGTCGGCGTATCGCCTGCGGTCAAACAGTACTTGCTCGACTGCAAGTGCGGTTTCACAGAGCAAAATACCTACGCCATTACTAACGCCATCGACATCGAGCAGGCCGAGGCTCTGCAGTTGCCACGCCAGCAGGCGCGCGAAAAGCTCGGCCTGGATCAGGATGCGCGGATGATTGGCGCGCTGGGTCGCCTGGTGCCGATCAAGGGCCACCGTTTTCTGCTGCAGGCTTTCGCTGCGTTGAAAGACAAATACCCGCAGGCGCAGCTGGCAATCATTGGCGCCGGGCGCGAAGAGTCGCGTTTGCGCGAGCAGATCGGGCAGTTGGGGCTTGAGGGGCGGGCGCACCTGCTGGGCTTTCAGGAGAACGCGCTGCAGTACGTACGTGCCTTCGATATCTGGACCATGCCTTCGCTCGCTGAAGGCCTGGGGCTGGCGCTGCTGGAAGGCATGAGCGGACATTTGCCGGTCATCGCTACCAATGTCCCGGCCATGCTGCCGTTGATTGAGGGGGCCGGCGGTCTGGCGGTCAAACCCAGTGATGTGGTGACACTGACCGCTGCGCTGGATGAGTATCTGGCATTGCCGGATGCAGCGCTGCAGGCCAAGGGCGAGCAGGCGTATCGTTACCTGCAGGAGCACCATGACATTGAGGTGTTCCGTCAGGAGTATCTGGACTTGATTGACTCTGGCCTGAGCCAGGCACGTAAGGATCACCCATGACCGACTCGCAGCCGCTGGTGACAGTGATCATCGCCTCCTACAACCATGGTCCCTATATCGAGCAAAGCATCCAGAGTGTTCTGGATCAGACCTATCCCAATATCGAGTTGCTGGTTATCGATGATGGCTCGCCCGATGACAGCGTGGAACGCATTCAGCGCCTGCAGCACGCCCATGGTTTCGATTTTCGGGTACAGCAGAATCAGGGGCTGACCAACACGCTCAACGGCGCGATTGCCCGCGCCAAAGGCAGCCTGATTGTGCCTTTCGGTTCGGATGACATCATGATGCCGGATCGCATTGCGGTTCAGGTCGCCTACATGGACGGCAAGCCCGAGGTCGGGATTTGCGCGGGTAACATCGAGTTGATTGATGCCGATGGCAACCTGTTTCCGGAGAAGCGTCAGCGCCGTGACGTGCCGTTTCGCCGTCTCGATTTCGAAGACATGTTTCTTGAGCGCAAGCCGTATCCGCCGGCTCCGACCCTGATGATCCGTCGCGAAGCGCTGGATAAGGTGGGGGGGTTCGACCCGCAGATCCGCCTGGAAGACTTGTATATCGAGCTGAAGATCACCCATGCCGGGTATTTCATTGATGGCTTGAACGTGGTGATGGCGCGCTATCGCAAGCACGCAACCAACTCGTACAAAAACCACCGTTTCATGATCGACAGCATTCTGAAAACCTATGCGTTATTCAGCGATCACCCGCTGTATGACGAGGTGCGGTACAAGTTTCTCAATTCCATGTTCCTGAAAACCGCGAACCGCAACCGCGCCCTGGCCCGGGAGCTGTTGGCCCAGATTCCGTTCAGGCACTGGACCGGGAAAACCTGGCGCGGGCTGGGGCGGTTGTATTTTTCGCCGCTGGAAAAGGACTAAGACACATCTGTAGGAGCGAGCTCGCGAGTTTTTCAACGACGAAGATCTCGCGAGCACGCTCGCTCCTACAACCAGTCAGGCTTTAGCCTTTGCCTGTGCGCGCTGGCGTAACCAGTGCACGACTTTTTTGCCGGCTTCCATGCCCGGCTTCTCGATGTACAGGAAGGTCAGGCTGCTGATGATGATCAGCAGGCAACAGCACAGCGCCGCCAGCATCACAAAGGTCAGTGGTTCTTTGGTGTCGAACGGCAATGACAGTGGCACACGCTGGATCATCAGCCAGATCAGGAACCCGTGCAGCAGGTAGGTGCTGTAACTGATTTCGCCCATCCAGCGAATGCTGCGCAAGGTCAATGCGCCAAACAGTGTGTGGCCCGAGGCGATAATCGAGAACACCAGTGTCAGTAGCGCCAGTGGCATGACGGCAAAGCTTTTTTGAAACTGCGTAACGACCACCAGCAAAGCAACCAGCGCAATGATCCCCGCAAGGTGCGTCTGGCTCCAGGCCCGCAGCCCGGGATGACGAATCCAGTATGCCGCTGCCACGCCCCCCAGAAAGCTCATCAGGAAGTGTTTTTTCAGCGAGTGTTCCCAGCCGACCAGCTGATACAACAAGTAGATACCCAGCAGGCACAGTACGGTCTGCATCCAGCTGCGGCGGTACAGAAACACCATGCCGAACAGTGGCAGCGCCATATAGAAGAACACTTCGTAGCTCAGCGTCCAGGTGACGTTTGAGATCAGGATGCCGGTCTGTGGATACTGGTTGATGTCGGGCCGATCGAAGAGCAGCCAGCCCAGGATCTGCCCGGCCACCTCCAGCGGGGCATCATTGAAGGTCCAGCCCTGGATATAAAACACGCTGAAAATCACTAGTAACAGCAGTGGCAAATACAGCGGGTAGAGGCGGAACACCCGTGACACGGCAAAGGCCAGCCAGTCGAAGTCGCGCCTCTTTTCCATCAGGCGGCCCCAAAACAGGAAGCCGGTGATCATAAAGAACAGGGCCACGCTTGCCAGTCCGATCTGGGCGTAAAACGTGCTCTCTGGCACGTTGAATACCCCGGTATGCAGAAAGACCCAGATAATCGCCATGTGGTGTACGAACACCCCGAACGCCAGATAACCGCGCACGCCATCGACACTGGCATAGCGGCTTTGGCCGGGATGGCTGAGGTGGCGCTGCAGTGCAGGGAAATACCGCAGCAGTAATCCGGACGTGGCCACTGCCAGGGCATAGGCCATTAGCGCCCAGAGAACGCTGTCGCTCGCCACGTTCAAACTTTGGCCATTTGGGTAAGCGCAGCAACCTGCTGGCGCAAACCCTCCACAGCCGTTGGTGAAGCCAGTGTCGCGTAGCCTTGGAGCAGCTCGGGAAGTTGCTCTTCGAACAGCCAGCGACGGTCTTCAGGGTAACGTTGCATGTGCCGCAGGTTTCTTTGGCGCAAGGCATTTCTTAGCGGTGAAGGGTAAATGCGCATGTCTGCGATATCGATGAGTGCGAACTCGCCATCGTCCATCAACAGTACATTGCCCAGGTGCAAGGAGCGGAAATAAACCCCTTTGTCGTGCAGTTGGGCCAGGAACTTGCCAAAGCGTTCGACCAGCGCCTGGCGCACGGAGGCAGAGCCCATTGACTGCATGACCTGGCGCAGCGTCTGGCCTGGCAGCGGCTGGTACAGCACGGCGCTGCTGCCATCGGTCAGTAGATACAGGTCGAGAATTTTTGGTGCCGGAATGCCTATTGCCTGCAAGCGCTCGCTGTTGACAGCAAAACGTTCGGAGTAGGGGTTGAAGCTGCCTGAGGTATAGCAGCGTCGGGCACGGAACAACTTGAGGAAGTTGCCGTTCTCAAGGCGCAAGACTTTGGGGCCCAGGCCGTCCTCTTCAATCACTTGTGCATGGGCTTCAAGCGTTTTGAAGGCCGGTTCGGGAAGCCGGTTAACCGCTCTGCCGCGCAGGGTCTTGAGGCGCAGATTGATATTGAGCGCAGCAATCACGGCCAGAGGAATCCACAGCAGGTACCAGTGTTCTTTCGGCCTTGGTATTAATCCGCCGCCTTCGGTCAGGCCCGCACCAATGCCATACACCAGCCAGGCGGAAGCCAGGATAAACAGCGGCTGTACACGATGACGCCAGCTGCTGTACAGCCCCCACACCTGCATGAACAGCCAGGGCAGGAAGCCTAAAATGCCAACGTAATACAGCACGCCCAGGGCGAAGTTATGCGGTTCGCTCAGGATCTCATCAATGCCTTGCGGCTGCAGTGACAATGCGGCGTCATAGCCATAGCCGATCCATGGACGCTGCTCTATAAGCACCAGAGCCATCTGCCAGAGTTCAATGCGAAACGAACTGCCGCGGCCCAGAATCATCTCGGAGAACATCGTCATGACCACGATGCCCCCCCCCACCAGCATGCTGATCAATGCCAGTGAACGGCGGTTCCAGCAAATAAAGCTGAGCCAGACCATCGCCAGGACGACTGCCACCAATGGCGTTCTGGACCCGGTGGCCAGTATCGCCGCGAACATGATCAAAAAGGCGGGAGCAGCTATAAGTAGCACGTATGCGCGCTTGCAGGTCATGCCCAGTGCAAGCCAGTAAATACAAAAGAAGCCGAAAGCGTGGGAACTGAGCAGCGGGTTGTCGAATGCACCCGCACCGATCATCCGCGCTTCCGGCGAGTTTGGAAGGAATACCCACAGGTTATAAAGGGTGGCGATCAAGGCAATGATGGCAGCGCTAAAGAACAGCGGCTGCAGGATGTCTGCCCGGTATTTGACCATTAACGAGCAGCCGAAATACAACATCAACATATGCAGGGCCGGTCTCACCAGCCCCACGAAGTCATCCTGAGTGTTGCTCCAGATCAGGCTGACTATCGACCACAATGAAAGCAGGATAAAGCCGAGCACCAGCGGCTCGCGCAGAATATCTTTGAGCTCCCTGGGGCGCAGGATGATTGCGATCAGGGTAGGAATGCTGAACAAACCGTAATACAGCTTGTGATGAATGCTGCGTCCCGGCAAAAAATAAAGGTCGGATAGAAGCAGTAAAAAGCCAATGGGAAGCAGCCATAGGCAAATAAAGTCAAATACCCGATTTTTTGAATAGCTTAAGTAGCTGAATTGCATGCGGTAAAATTCATTCCGGATTTTGGATAGCCATACTAGCGTAGTGGCCATTTAATGTCGTTTTTGCTACCCCGTGGGGCCTCACCCCAACCGGCACGCAGTACACCAGAGAAGCTGTGATAAAGTCAGCATCCTTTTTTACTAACCGCCGCGTGATATGACTGAATCCAGCCCCAGCGAAAGCCAATCGAGCGTAAGAATCTATCTGCGTCTTTTAGGCTATGTCCGACCTTACATCGGCCTTTTCCTGCTGAGTATTGTCGGGTTCCTTATTTTCGCTTCGACTCAACCCATGCTTGGTTACATCCTCAAGTATTTCGTTGACGGACTGTCCAACCCGGATGCGGTGTTGTTTCCTACCGTCCCTTACTTGCGTGATCTTCGCCTGCTTCAGGCCGTGCCGATACTGATTGTGCTGATTGCAGCATGGCAAGGCCTGGGCTCGTTCCTGGGTAACTACTTTCTGGCCAAGGTGTCCCTTGGGCTGGTACATGACCTGCGGGTCCAGCTTTTCAACAAACTGCTGGTACTGCCCAACCGCTATTTCGACAAGCACAACTCCGGCCATCTGATCTCGCGCATCACTTTCAACGTGACGATGGTCACCGGTGCCGCTACCGATGCGATCAAGGTGGTTATCCGTGAAGGCATGACGGTGGTGTTCCTGTTTGCCTCATTGCTGTGGATGAACTGGCGGCTGACGCTGGTGATGATCGCAATCTTGCCGTTGATCGCGGTGATGGTGAGTACCGCCAGCAAGAAATTCCGCAAACAGAGCAAGAAAATCCAAGTGGCAATGGGTGATGTGACCCACGTAGCGTCCGAGACCATCCAGGGCTATCGCGTCGTGCGCAGCTTTGGCGGCGAGACTTACGAGCAGAAGCGTTTTCTGGAAGCCAGCCAGAGCAACACGGACAAGCAACTGCGCATGACCCGCACCGGGGCGATTTACACGCCGATGCTGCAACTGGTCATTTATATCGCCATGGGCATTCTGATGTTCCTGGTGCTCTATCTGCGCGGTGATGCCTCAGCGGGCGACATGATTGCCTACATCACCCTGGCCGGCTTGTTGCCCAAGCCGATCCGTCAGCTGTCGGAAGTCAGCTCTACTATCCAGAAGGGTGTGGCCGGCGCTGAAAGCATTTTCGAGCAGCTGGACGAAAAACCGGAAGTGGATACAGGCACCATTGAACGTGACCATGTCACGGGCCGTCTGGATGTACGCAACCTCAACTTCACATACCCTGATACCGACCGCCAGGTACTCAAGGATGTATCGTTCGTGGCCGAACCCGGGCAGATGGTGGCACTGGTCGGGCGTTCCGGCAGTGGCAAGTCGACGCTGGCGAACCTGATTCCGCGCTTCTATCACCACACCTCGGGCGAAATTCTGCTCGACGGGGTTGAGATCGAGCAGTATCGCTTGCTCAACCTGCGCCGCCATATCGCCCAGGTCACCCAGCACGTGACCCTGTTCAGCGATACCGTTGCCAACAACATTGCCTATGGCGACCTGGCCGGTGCACCGCGTGCCGATATCGAAAAAGCCGCGCGCGATGCCTACGCGATGGACTTCATCGAGCAGTTGCCACACGGCCTGGATACTCAGGTCGGGGAAAACGGCGTGCTGCTTTCCGGCGGTCAGCGTCAACGTCTGGCGATTGCCCGGGCACTGCTCAAAAACGCTCCGGTGCTTATCCTCGATGAGGCGACCTCGGCTCTTGATACCGAGTCCGAGCGCCATATTCAGGCGGCACTGGATCACGTCATGAAGGGCCGCACCACACTGGTGATTGCCCACCGTCTTTCGACGATTGAAAAGGCCGACATGATTCTGGTCATGGACCAGGGCGAAATCGTCGAGCGCGGCACCCATACCCAGTTGTTGGCGCAAAACGGTTACTACGCCCGACTGCACTCGATGGGTCTTGATGCTCCGCAGACCTCGGGCGATATCGCCTAGCAGGGGCAGCCCGATTTGTGGGAGCCGGCAAGCCGGCTCCCACAGTAAGGTCGACCGCAGTTTGCAGTCCTCGGCTAATTCTCATTTGCTGCATTAATACCGCGAACTGACCTGGGTTCACCCTGTGTTAATATCGCGCCTCTGTTCATTTTGTATGTGGGTTCTCCATGAAGTTGTCCATGCCGCGATTCGATCAAGCCCCTGTCTTGGTGGTAGGCGATGTCATGCTCGACCGTTATTGGCATGGCGGAACCTCGCGGATTTCCCCTGAGGCGCCGGTGCCGGTGGTCAAGGTCGAGCAAATCGAAGACCGCCCGGGCGGTGCTGCCAACGTTGCCTTGAACATTGCCGCTCTTGGCGCACCTGCATCTCTGGTGGGCGTGACCGGCGATGACGAAGCCGCCGACAGTCTGGCCAATAGCCTCAAGGGTGCAGGCGTACGGGCACTGTTCCAGCGCATTGCGCACCAGCCAACCATCGTCAAGCTGCGGGTCATGAGTCGCCACCAGCAACTGCTGCGTATCGACTTCGAAGAACCGTTCGCCACCGATGCGCAGGCGTTGGGTGCCGAAGTTGAAAACCTGCTTGAAGGCGTCAAGGTGCTGGTGCTGTCTGACTACGGCAAAGGCGCATTGAAAAACCATCAGGTATTGATCCAGGCCGCACGTGCCCGGGGCATTCCGGTGTTGGCCGATCCTAAAGGCAAGGACTTCTCGATTTACCGTGGTGCCAGCCTGATCACGCCCAACCTCAGCGAGTTTGAAACCATCGTTGGCGGTTGCGCCGATGAGGCCGAGCTGGTGTCCAAAGGCGCCAAACTGATGGCTGATCTGGACCTGGGCGCCTTGCTGGTGACGCGCGGGGAGCACGGCATGACGCTGTTGCGTCCAGACTTTGCGGCCATGCACCTGCCTGCTCGCGCCCGTGAAGTGTTTGACGTAACGGGTGCCGGCGACACGGTTATCTCTACCCTGGCTGCCGCGATTGCTGCTGGCGAAGAGCTGCCCCACGCCGTGGCGCTGGCCAATCTGGCTGCCGGCATTGTGGTTGGCAAGCTGGGTACGGCCGCCATCAGTGCGCCGGAGTTGCGTCGTGCGATTCAGCGCGAAGAGGGTTCCGAGCGCGGTGTGCTGAAGCTCGATCAGCTGTTGCTGGCCATCGATGATGCGCGGGCCCACAATGAGAAAATAGTGTTTACCAACGGCTGCTTCGACATTTTGCATGCCGGGCACGTGACCTATCTGGAACAAGCGCGGGCCCAGGGCGATCGCCTGATCGTTGCGGTCAATGACGATGCTTCGGTGAGTCGCCTCAAGGGTCCCGGGCGTCCGATCAACAGCGTTGACCGGCGCATGGCGGTATTGGCAGGTCTGGGCGCTGTGGACTGGGTGATCAGCTTTGCGGAGGCAACGCCCGAAAACCTGTTGGCCCAGGTCAAGCCGGACGTGCTGGTCAAAGGCGGTGATTACGGAATCGACCAGGTGGTGGGTGCCGATATCGTGACGTCTTATGGCGGTACAGTGAAAGTGCTGGGGCTGGTTGAAAACAGCTCGACCACGGCGATTGTCGAGAAAATCCGCGGTCAGTAAGGATCCCGCTTCTGTAGGAGCGAGCTTGCTCGCGAGCAAGCTCGCTCCTACAGTGTCATGCCTCTCTCTTCACCACCTTTCTGAATATCTGCCGTGCCTTGCCGGTCAGGCTTTTGAGCCTCGATTCCTTGCCCGGCGCGCTCAAGCCTTGCTGGATGAGCCAGTCCTTCCAGCTAATGCGTTCATCGCTTACCACCCAGCCTTCCTGATGGGCAAAACTCTCAGCCAGATACAGGCCGCGCGTGCTCGCACTGTGCAGCCGGTCCTTGTGCAGGGTGTAGAGCTCGGCACAGGGCTGGCCGTCAGTCAGCGGCATCAGGTACAGGTCTGCACGTTTGCGGTCGAGCCGTGCCACCAGTTGGTCGCCCTCCAGTCGTTCGTCGACGTGGAACAGGCTCAGGGACTTGGCTTCCTTGGGCACTTCCAGGCGTAAATCGTAAATCAGCTGCAATGATGCCGTCGGCAAGTGCACGTAGGCCCTGGGGCGCTCGATCAATGGCTGGCTGCCACAGCGGACGGGGCGGGCCGCGCCGGACAAGGGCGTGAGACGAAAGGGCAGGGCTTCACGATAATGCAGTGCGCTGGCGTAAGGCGCGGGTAACCATGTTTCGTTGAAGCGTCCGCTGAGCCAGCCTTCCGGGGTCTCAAGCAAACACTCTTCAGCAATTTCTTGGATGGCCGTGTGCAGGGGCAGGCTGACCTCGTGGGCAGGTACGTAGCCCGAGATCAATTTGAGTACTACGTCCCCCCGATCCTGGCGCCGCTGGCGCACCAGCACCCAATAATCACGGCCTTGCCAGTTCAACGTCAGGCGAACGGATACGCCAAGGTTGGCCAGCTCCAGAGAAAACCTCTGGGTGTCGGCGACCTTGACCGGGCGGCGTTTTTGCAAGGTTTGTGCAAAGTTCAGGGGCCTGCCGATCGCCTGGTAGCTCAACCCTTCGGGCGTGGCCTCGACAAACAACGGCAGGGTTTTAAAGTCACTGGGGTTTTTGCGAATCAGCGAACGCGGCATGTCGGCTCCTTCTTGCGTCGGGGTCGGCCGCATCGGCGGCTTCAGAGGTTACGCAGAACCTGCGCAACAGTTGCCACGTTATGGGCCAGGTGCAGCGGATTGATGGTGCCGACAATAGCACTGGCAACCCCGGGATGGCCAAATACCAGTTCGAAGCTGGCGCGCACCGGATCAACTCCCGGACTCAGGCAAACATGACCGCTGGCCAGGGCTTTTTTAACCAGAATCGCTTTGCCATGGGCGGCCGCGTAATCAATGACGGGGCGTTCGGCTTGTTCATTGAGGTTGTAGGTCACCATTGCGCAGTCGCCGGTTTCCAGGGCTTTTAGCCCGCCTTCGACGGTTTTCCCCGACAGGCCGAAACCGCGGATTTTACCCTCGCGCTTCAGCTCGGCCAGGGTCTCGTAGACTTGCGATTCGTTGAGGATCGCAAGGTCATTGCCATCTGAATGCACGAGTACCAGATCGATAAAATCCGTTTCAAGGCGTTGCAGGCTGCGTTCAACTGAACGCCGCGTATGGGCGCCACTAAAGTCGTGGCGTGATACGCCGTTATCGAATTCTTCGCCGACCTTGCTGACAATCACCCAGTCCTGACGCTGGCCCCGCAGCAGCGGGCCAAGCCGCTCTTCACTGCGGCCGTAGGCGGGGGCTGTATCGATCAGGTTGATCCCTAAATCCCGGCTCATCTTGAGCAGCATTTTCGCTTCGCCATCATCCGGGATCTTGAAACCGCTGGGGTATTTAACCCCTTGGTCACGCCCCAGTTTGACGGTGCCCAGGCCCAGTGGCGAAACCAGCAGGCCGGTACTGCCCAATGGGCGATGAAGGTCGTGCAGGGTTGGCTGGCTCATGGCAACAGCTGCTCCCACGCTGTTTCACCCAGTGGCGGGCGCGCAAACTCAGGCAGGGCAGGCACATTGCCTGGCTTGATACCGTCATTTTCCAGCGCACTGATGACCCGGTCCGCGAAGTCGGGTGCCAGCGCCAGCTTGGTTGGCCAGCCGACCAGTAAACGGCCCTGATCGGCGAGGAAAGCGTTGTCGGGGCGTACCAGCCCGGACTGCGCAGGCTCGGCGCGATTGACCCGCAGCGTGGCCCATTGCGCCTGACTCAGATCGATCCATGGCAACAAATTGCCCAGTTCTTTGCGTGCAACGGCGATTTGCTCTTCAGAAGTGCGCGCCACACCGTCTGCTTCGGCGATGTCACCGCCCAAATACCAGACCCATTCGCCATTGGCTGCCGGGTGCGTGGTCACGGTAATACGTGGCTTGGGGCCACCGCCCAGACAATGGGCATACAGAGGTTTGAGGCTTGGGCCCTTGACCAGCACCATGTGCAGCGGTCGCAGTTGTTGCGCCGGGACACTGATCCCGGCACTGGCCAACAATTCGGCATTGCCGGCTCCGGCGCTGAAAATGATGCGTTGGGCATGAATCTCGCGCCCGTCGATCCGTAGGCCGATCAGCTCGTCATTCTCAATCACCGGTTCAATGTTCTGGCCTGCCAGCAAACCATCGCCCGCCAGCTCGGCCAGGCGCTCAATCAGGCTCGGGACGTCGACCACCAGTTCGGACAGGCGATAGACCTTGCCCTTGAATCGGGGGTCTTGCAGGGCAGGAGGTAATTGATCGCCTTTGACCTGATCCACACGTCCGCGTACGGCTTTGCTGGCGAAGAAGCTGGTGAGGTTGCCGGCCAGGGTGCCGGGTGACCACAGGTAGTGGGCTTCGGAGAGCAAGCGTACGCCGTTCAAGTCCAGCTCGCCGTTACCGGCAAGGGCTTCGCGCCAGCGTCGGGGCATGTCGGCAATAGCTTCCGAGGCGCCGGTCAGCGCGCCATGCAGCGCGTACTTCGCCCCGCCGTGGATGATGCCCTGGGACTTTACAGTCTGCGCGCCACCAAGCGTCCCGTTCTCGACCAGTACCGTGGAAAAGCCCAGGCGGCGCAGGCGGGCATTGAGCCAGAGGCCTGCAACACCAGCGCCGACAATCAGAACGTCGGTGGAAATAACGGATGGCATGGTCGACCTCAGCGTTCAAAGACAAGGCTGGGAGTATACAGCCTGATCCGGACTCTGACTTTTTGTGGGCGTTGAGGATTTATGGGGGCTTGGGTCTGACTTATTGGGGGACGGATCTGTAGTCGCTGCCCAAGGCTGCGAAAGGGACCGTGGGGTCGGTATAAAACAGACCGTAGCGTCCGGTATAAAACGGCTTGCTTCGCAAGCCTTCGCAGCCTTCGGCAGCGACTACAGGTGGTAACGGGCGGGTCAATGCCCCGCTGTTTTCGAGAATAGCTGGATCACCACCACCCCGAGCACGATCAAACCCATGCCGAGCATGGCCGGTACATCGAGTTTTTGACCATAGATGAACAGCGCCGCGATGCTCACCATCACAATCCCCAACCCGGCCCAGACGGCATAGGCCACACCCACCGGGATCGTACGCACCACCAGGGTCAGCATCCAGAATGCGGTGGCGTAACCGGCAATCACCAGAATCAGTGGCAACGGTGTGCTGAAACCTTTGATCGCCTTCATGGAAACGGTAGCGATTACTTCGGCGCAAATGGCGATGGCCAAATAGTAGTAGGCATTCATGGTGGAGTCCTGAGGGGTAGTGCGGGGCAATTTAACAGCAAGCCATTCTAGAGAGTGTAAAAGTGTATTGCGTTTTGATTGCGACAGACGCCGCAGACATCTCGACATGACCAGCCCCCCGGGTGCCATTATGGGCAATCCTTTTTCAAGTAAACTCCGCGCCCATGAATAGAACTCTCTACACCTTGCTGTTTCATCTGGGGCTGCCACTGGTGGCGATTCGCTTATGGCTGCGGGCGCGCAAGGCGCCGGCCTATGCCAAGCGTGTGGGCGAGCGCTTTGCGCTGAATCATGCGGTGCTGCAGCCGGGCGGGATCTGGGTGCACGCGGTATCAGTGGGCGAGAGTATCGCTGCCGCACCGATGATCCGGGCGTTGCTCCTGCGTTATCCACAGATGCCGATTACCGTGACGTGCATGACCCCTACCGGGTCCGAGCGGATCCAGGCCATGTTCGCCAACGAGCCGCGGATTCAGCATTGTTACCTGCCTTACGATTTGCCCTGGGCTGCGGCGCGCTTTCTGGACCGGATACAGCCCAGACTTGCAGTGATCATGGAAACTGAACTGTGGCCTAATCACATCCACCAGTGCGCCAGGCGCGGGATTCCTGTTGCACTGGCCAATGCGCGGTTGTCGGCCCGTTCGGCCAAGGGCTATGCACGGTTCGCCAAACTGACCCGGCCGATGCTCGAAGAGATGAGCCTGATTGCTGCACAGACCGAAACCGAAGCCGAGCGCTTTCGTCAGTTGGGTGCCCGTCCCGAATGCGTTGAGGTGACGGGTTCAATCAAGTTTGATCTGAGTATCGATCCGCAGTTGCTGATCAGGGCCGGCGAATTGCGTGAGCACTGGCAAGCGCAAGATCGCCCGGTATGGATTGCCGCGAGTACCCATGAAGGCGAAGACGCGATTGTGCTCGCGGCCCATCGTCAATTGCTGGCCCGTCACCCCGACGCCCTGCTGATTCTGGTACCGCGTCACCCTGAGCGCTTCAATTCAGTGTTTGAGCTGTGCCAGCGCGAGGGTTTTACCACCGTGCGCCGCTCAAGCGGCGAGCGGGTCAGTGCCGGGGTACAGGTGCTGTTGGGCGACACCATGGGCGAGTTGCTGTTTTTGTATGCGCTGGCCGACAGTGCATTTGTCGGTGGCAGCCTGGTTCCCAATGGCGGGCACAACTTGCTGGAGCCGGCAGCCCTGGCCAAACCGGTACTGAGCGGGCCCCATCTGTTCAACTTCCTCGAAATTGCCGCGCTGTTGCGCGAGGCCGGTGCACTGCAAGAGGTGGATGACGCACAAGGATTGGCAGTTGCAGTACAACGCCTGTTTGAACTGCCGCAAGATGCGCAGCGCATGGCCGAAGCAGGACTGAAGGTGATGCAGGCCAATCAGGGCGCACTGCAGCGCCTGCTGGAGGGGTTGGGGCGACTTCTCAAAGGGTGATCCGGTTTTGCGTTGGGCGGCACTGACCCGGGCAGTGCCGCTGCAAGCCTGCAACCTTGCTTGTGCAGGTTGCAGGCTTTTTTCAATTACCCGGTGAACGCATGTTGGCTTCTGCGGCCTGGGCCAGATCCGGTGGCAGGAAGTCCTTGTCCGGGTTGTAGTCAGCCTTCAGATAGCGTGACAGCGCTTCGAGATCGCCCGGGTTCAAGGTGCCCGCAGCCTGTTTGAGTCGCAGGTTGTCGAGGATGTAGTCATAGCGCGAATTGTTGTAATCGCGCACCGAGGTGTAGAGCTGACGTTGGGCATCAAGCACGTCAACGATGTTGCGCGTACCGACCTGATAACCGATTTCTGTGGCTTCCAGCGCACTCTGGTTGGAGATGATCGACTGTTTGCGCGCTTGTACCTGCTCGACATCGGTATTGACCGCGCGGTGCAGGTTGCGGGTGTTTTCGACCACCTGGCGGCGCATCGATTCACGCTGTTGTTCGGTCTGGTTCAGCCGTGAGTAGGACTCACGCACTTGCGAGCTGGTCAGGCCGCCGCTGTAGATCGGGATGTTGAGCTGCAAGCCGATGCTGCGTTGCGACACATCCCCGCTGTAGTGCTGCTGCAACGCGTTAGGGTTGCTCAGACCAAAGCCGTCGTTGTCGCCGGTTTTGTATTGCGCCACTGCATCCAGGGTCGGCGCGTGACCGGCCTTGCGCTGTTTGAGGGTTTCTTCGGCAGCTTCCACCGCGAAGTTGCTGGCCAGCAGATTGAGGTTTTGTCTGGCGGCGGTGTCGACCCAGGCCTTGGCATCATTCGGCGTCGGCGGCAGGATCGGCAAGGTGTGACGCATGCCCTCAATCGAGTTGTACTGACGGTTGGTCAGGGTAATCAGCGCTTCAAACGCATCCGCCACCTGGCGCTGCGCCAGGAGCCGGTTGGCCCGGGCCGTGTCATAGCTGGCTTGAGATTGCAGCACGTCGGTCTTGTCCGACAGCCCCACATCGAAGCGCTCGCGGGACTGGTCCAGCTGGCGCTTGAATGCAGCTTCTTCAGCCTTGGTCGAGGCCAGAGTGTCCTGTGCGCGCAGTACCGAGAAGTATGAATTGGCGGTTTGCAGTATCAGATTTTGCTCGGTGGCCGACAGTTGCAGTGCAGCCTGTTCATTGACCGACTCGGCAGCTTTTAACTGGAACCAGCGATCGGCGCGGAAAAGCGGCTGAGCCAGGGTGGCCTGGTACACCACTGCACTGCGTGTGGTGGTCAGTGACGGCTGATCAATGGAGGTGCGCACACTGGTCGACTCGGCTCCCCCCGACAGGTTGGGCAGCAAACCGGCACGGGCCTGGGGCACGACTTCCTTGCGAGCATCGTAATCGGCGCGGGCTGCAGCCAGATCGGCGTTATTGTCGACGGCTTCATGGTAAACGCTGACCAGGCCGTTCTGGCTGGATAGAGGCGCTTGTGTATCCAGCGCCATTGCATTGGTCGCCCAGGACACGGCGATAGCCAGTGAGAGTTTGCGCAGCATGAGCGATCCCTAGTTCAATAATGCGAAAAATAAAGGCCCGAGGCCGTGTTCCGACGCTCGTGGTTTCAAGACGTAGCGAGTGTAGTAGTGGTGGCACCTTGCAACAATCCCGATCTTGCGCCTTTCATCACGCGGCATATTTCGGAGTTGGCGTTCTGCGTCACTCTTCTCTAGACTGGCCACGTTCTTGTCGGGGTGCCTTGCTATGAGGCTGAGATCGAATAATTTCGGATCCCGTTGAACCTGATCAGGTTAACGCCTGCGTAGGGAACAAGATTTCTCGTCTCCCGGCGAGTCCTCTTGAGTGCCGTCCGGGATCGATTGTTCAAAAAGTGATCAATCGTTCGAGGCCATCACTCAGCATCCAGTCCTTGGGTGCCTCCGTGCTTTTTTCAGGTTCTACCTCCGACAATCCGCCTGGATGCAGTCTGGAGAGCCGTGATGAGTACAAAACCAAAAAACGCGATCAATCTCAGTGATTCGGCCAAGGTCGACGAGCAATCGGTCAAGCCTTTTACCCGCTCGCAAAAAGTCTACGTACAGGGTTCGCGCCCGGACATTCTGGTGCCGATGCGTGAAGTCAGCCTGGATGTCACCCCCACTGATTTTGGCGGTGAAATCAACGCGCCGGTATTGATCTACGACACCTCTGGCCCGTATACCGACCCGTCTGTGCAAATCGACGTGCGCAAAGGTCTGGGTGATGTGCGTTCGGCGTGGATCGATGACCGTGGCGACACCGAGCGCCTGCCGGGCCTGAGCTCCAACTTCGGGCAGATGCGCCTCGACGATGCCGAGCTGAACAAGCTGCGTTTCGCCCACGTGAAAAACCCCCGTCGGGCCAGGGCCGGGGCCAACGTCAGCCAGATGCACTATGCGCGTAAGGGCATCATTACCGCCGAGATGGAATACGTCGCCCTCCGCGAAAACATGAAGCTGCAGGAAGCGCGGGCTGCCGGTTTGCTTGATCAGCAGCACCCGGGTCACAGTTTCGGCGCCAGCATCCCGAAAGAAATCACTGCCGAATTTGTGCGCGAAGAGATCGCCCGCGGTCGCGCCATCATCCCGGCCAACATCAACCACGTTGAACTGGAACCGATGATTATCGGGCGTAACTTCCTGGTGAAAATCAACGGCAACATCGGCAACAGTGCGCTGGGCTCCTCGATTGAAGAAGAAGTGGCCAAGCTGACCTGGGGCATTCGCTGGGGGTCGGACACGGTCATGGACTTGTCCACCGGCAAACACATTCACGAAACCCGCGAGTGGATCATCCGCAACTCGCCGGTGCCCATTGGTACCGTGCCGATTTATCAGGCGCTGGAGAAGGTTAACGGCGCGGCCGAAGACCTGACCTGGGAGTTGTTCCGCGACACCCTGATCGAACAGGCCGAGCAGGGCGTTGACTACTTCACCATTCACGCCGGTGTGTTACTGCGCTACGTACCGTTGACCGCCAAGCGGGTGACCGGGATTGTTTCGCGCGGTGGTTCGATCATGGCCAAGTGGTGCCTGGCGCACCACAAGGAAAACTTCCTCTACACCCATTTCGACGAAATCTGCGAAATCATGAAGGCCTACGACGTCAGCTTCTCCCTGGGTGATGGCCTGCGTCCGGGCTCGATTGCCGACGCCAACGATGCGGCGCAGTTCGGTGAGCTGGAAACCCTGGGCGAGCTGACCAAGATCGCCTGGAAGCACGACGTGCAGTGCATGATCGAAGGTCCGGGCCACGTGCCGATGCAGCTGATCAAAGAGAACATGGACAAGCAGCTTGAGTGCTGCGACGAAGCGCCGTTCTACACCCTTGGCCCGCTGACCACCGACATTGCGCCGGGTTACGACCACATCACCTCGGGCATCGGTGCGGCCATGATCGGCTGGTTCGGATGCGCCATGCTGTGTTACGTCACGCCCAAGGAACACCTGGGGTTGCCGAACAAGGATGACGTGAAGACCGGGATTATCACCTACAAGATTGCGGCCCACGCGGCCGACCTGGCCAAGGGACATCCGGGGGCGCAAATCCGCGACAACGCCTTGAGCAAGGCGCGCTTTGAATTCCGCTGGGAAGACCAGTTCAACCTCGGTCTGGACCCGGACACGGCCCGTTCTTACCACGACGAAACCTTGCCCAAGGATTCGGCCAAGGTCGCCCACTTCTGTTCCATGTGCGGACCTAAATTCTGCTCGATGAAAATCACCCAGGAAGTGCGTATCTACGCGGCTAACCAGCGTATCGAGGCGGTGGATGCAGAAGTTGCCCAGGGCCTGGCGGACCAGGCCGAGCGCTTCAAGCAGGAAGGCAGTCAGCTTTACAAAAAGGTGTGATGTAAACCTTCTGGCCAAGTCGCCGGCCAGCCGGCTCCCACAATGATTGCGCCAATATTGTGGGAGCCGGCTTGCCGGCGATTGCGATCGTAAAAAACAAACGTCCCTTTGAGATTCATTCCTTGAACACACCCGGCACCTACTCCCCTGACATTGCGGTACCCGGCGACAAGCGCGTCTTCGGCGCCCGTGATCTGTTTTCCCTGTGGTTCTCCCTCGGCATTGGCCTGATGGTGCTGCAGACCGGCGCCTTGCTGGCACCGGGCCTGGGCCTTTCAGGGTCATTGCTGGCAATTTTTTTCGGCACGCTGGTGGGCGTGGCCTTACTGGCTTCGGTCGGGGTGATTGGCTGCGACACCGGGCTGTCCTCCATGGCAGCCCTCAAGCTCAGCCTTGGTACCCGGGGCGCCATGCTCCCGGCCATGCTCAACGTGCTGCAGCTGATCGGCTGGGGCTCGTTTGAAATCATCGTGATGCGCGACGCCGCAAGCTTGCTGGGCGCCCGCGCGTTCAGCGAAGGCAGCGTGCTGAGCAGCCCGATGCTGTGGACGCTGATCTTTGGTGCCCTGGCCACCTTGCTCGCCGTCAGCGGGCCGTTGACCTTTGTGCGCAAGGTCCTGCGCAAATGGGGCATCTGGCTGCTGTTGGCAGCATGCCTGTGGCTGACCTGGAACCTGCTCGCCAAAGCCGATCTGCCTGCACTGTGGGGGCAAAAGGGCGATGGGTCGTTGCCGTTTGCACTGGGTTTTGACATTGCCATCGCCATGCCGCTGTCGTGGCTGCCGTTGATCGCCGACTATTCACGCTTCGGCAAACGTGCCAAAAACGTATTCGGCGGCACTGCGCTGGGCTTCTTTATTGGCAACTTCTGGTTAATGAGCCTGGGGGTGGCCTACACGCTGGCGTTCGCCCCGAGTGGCGAAGTCAATGCGTTGCTCTTGGCGCTGGCGGGTGCGGGGCTGGGGATTCCGTTGTTGCTGATCTTGCTCGACGAGTCGGAAAACGCTTTTGCCGACATTCACTCGGCGGCGGTCTCCAGCGGGATTTTGTTGCGCATCAAAGTCGAACATCTGGCGCTGACGATTGGCGTGATCTGCACGCTGATTGCCTGTTTCGCGCCGTTGGCCCAGTACCAGAACTTCCTGCTGTTGATTGGATCGGTGTTTGCGCCGCTGTTTGGCGTGGTGCTGGTGGACCACTTCATCCTGCGCAAGCGCAGTGCCCAAGTGACCGCCACACTGTTTCGCTGGTCGACCTTGCTGGCCTGGTTCGGCGGGGTGGTGACCTATCACCTGCTGGCGAATCTGTACCCGGATGTGGGCGCGACCTTGCCGGCCTTGTTGCTGGCCGGGTTGCTGCAGTGGGTACTGGGACGTAACAAATTCTGACATCTGACCGTAGGAGCGGGCTTGCTCGCGAGCTGTGAAGCTATTGAAAAGCTCGCTCCTACAGTGGGCGGGGGTTAGCCGCGGGCCGGGATCCACTCGGGTTTCAGAATTCCGTTCAGGCGCGAGTAGGGGATCTTCAACTCCACATGCCCTTCAGAGTACGGCGCAATGCTGTACACGTCGTATTTGAGGGCCACGTTGTCCTTGAGCAGTGCCACATTCGGGGTTTGCTGGAACGGCCAGTTTTTCACGAACTCCGGGTCGCTGCCGTGATTGCTGCTGATCAACCAGTTGTTGTGCGCCACTTTGACGGCGCCCCAAAAGGCTTGCTCCTTGCCCGGCAGCAGCATGTCCTGCAGGGTCACTTCTTTCTGCTCTTTGGCCGAGTAGTTGATAAAGCCACGTCCTGGCATGCCATGGGCGCCGCCCGTATCCAGATAACTGGACAGCTCGATGATCACCAGACCGTCATGCTGCTCGCGTACTTTTGCCTGCAGGTAGGTGCTGTTGCGGCTGGGGGCCGTGCGCAAAAACTGCTCGCGGTAAGCATTGAGCGAAGGCGCCAGTTTCTCGTCGGGTGAGTTGACGGTCATTTTCAACAAGCGGTTTTCGATCAGGGCATCGAGTTTTGGAGCGTCTGCAAAGTGCACGGTCTCGATGTTGACCAGTGGGCACTCCATACCGCTGCATCCGGCTTTGACTTGCTCGGAGGCGTCCGCAGTAAAGGCCAGCGGTTTTGGCGCGGACGGCTGGAACATGCTCTGACAGGCACCCAGGGTCAGGGCGATACAGGTCATGGAGGCAAATTTTAAAAGCGACATGGTCGTCCTTCATCAACGAAAGAAAGTTGCAGATTATGGGGGTTCGACTGCCCGCAGGGGAGTCGGTTCGCCACTAAGCTCAAGAGTGTCAATTAGAGAGGGTTTGCAGGCAATCCGTCTATCCCCGCGTCATAAAAGGGGCTGCATCCTTGACCGCAGGCGCGTTAGGATGCCCGATGCCGTGGGCAACCCCGGTGAAATTCGCCAGCAAGAGGTTTTCCATGACTGACATCACCAAGGCCACGCCAAGCGCCACAGAGATCATAAAACGCGAAGAGTGTTTTAAGGGTTTCTACCAGCTTGACCGCGTCCATCTGCGCCATGAGTTGTTTGCTGGCGGTATGAGTCGTGAGATCAGTCGCGAAGTGTTTGTGCGTCACGATGCCGTGTGTGTGCTGCCATATGATCCGCAGCGCGATGAAGTGGTACTGATCGAGCAGTTTCGCGTCGGTGCCATGGGCAAGGCCCAGACCCCGTGGTTGATCGAGCTGGTGGCCGGACTCATCGACAAGGTCGAAGAACCTGAAGAAGTCGCTCGTCGCGAAGGTGAAGAAGAGGCCGGGCTGACGTTCTCCTCCCTGTGGCCGATCACCCGCTACTTTCCGTCGCCCGGTGGCAGCACCGAGTTTGTGCATCTGTATCTGGGCCGTTGCAGCACCGTGGGTGTTGGCGGATTGCACGGGCTGGAAGAAGAAGCCGAAGATATCCGGGTGACAGTCTGGGCCTATGAAGATGCCCTGCAAGCCGTACGCGATGGACGTATTTCCAATGCAGCGAGCATTATTGCCCTGCAATGGCTGGCGCTTAATCGCGCTGAAGTGAGGGGGTTATGGTTGTAATTGCACGTCGTGAACGATACCGGGTCGATCTGATTGGCTTGCAGGCTGCCTGCGAGGCCAATTACGCCCGGCTGATGCGGTTGTTGCCCGATATGCGCGAGCAACCGAGTGCCCGGCGGATTGCCGTGACCCAGGGTGACCAGATGCTGGGGGTGCTGACCCTTGAGGTGATCCAGGACTGCCCTTACACCAGCACGTTGCGGGTGCGTCAGGAGCACAGCCTGCCCTGGTTGCCGGTACCCGAACTGCAAGTGCAGGTGTACCACGATGCGCGCATGGCCGAAGTCATTGCGGCCGAGCATGCGCGGCGCTTTCGCAGTATTTACCCGTACCCCAACGTGGCCATGCACCAGCCCGACGAGAAAGCCCAGCTCAATATATTTTTGGGTGAATGGCTGAGCCATTGTCTGGCATGCGGGCATGAATACGCGGAAGTTCGTTAGACGTACTATCTGTTTGAGCTCGCTCGCGATCTTTTCAACCCGACAGTTCGCGAGCACACTCGCTTTTACCGCTCAACTTTTCTCCCGGGGTAGCCTCCTTGCCGAATGTATCCACGCTGACCACCGAAGACCCGGTGCTGCTGGTGCAACTGACCGACAGCCATTTGTTTGCCGAGGCCGACGGTTCGCTGCTGGGCCTCAGGACCGCAGACAGTCTGCAGCAAGTAATCGATCTGGTTCGCGCCGAACAGCCGCAGGTTGATTTGCTGCTGGGCACCGGTGACCTGGCCCAGGACGGCAGCGTTGCGGCTTACCGGCATTTCCGGGAACTGACCGGGTCGCTGTGCGCCCGGGCGCGCTGGATTCCCGGTAACCATGATCATGTGCCCAATATGTACGAAGCCGCCGTGCAAAGCCGTTTGCTGGACCCGGTGGTTGATCTGGGCAACTGGCGCATCACCTTGCTGCATTCGAACGTGGACCAGAAAAGCCACGGTTATCTGGAAGACAGTCAACTCCAGTTGCTGGCGCAGTCGTTGAGCGAAGCGCCTGACCTTCATCATCTGATCAGCCTGCACCACCATCCAGTGCCGGTGGGCTGTGAGTGGATTGAGCCGATCGGGCTGCGCAACGCCAGCGAATTCTGGAAGGTGCTCGATCGTTATCCACAGGTGCGTGGCGTGCTGTGGGGCCATGTGCATCAAGAGTTTGATCAGCACCGCAATGGCGTGAGGCTGCTGGCATCCCCTTCGACCTGCGTCCAGTTCACCCCCGCCAGCCCTGATTTCAAGGTCAGCAGCGAGGCGCCAGGTTATCGCTGGCTGCGCCTGCAGCCTGATGGCACTTTGCAAACCGGGGTGTCGCGCATCCCCGACTTCGTCTTCGAACCCGATTACAGCGCCAACAATTACTGAGTTGCCCCTGAGTCAGGCTAAACTGCGCGTCTTTATTGATGTTGTGACGGCCAAATCTGTACTCGGGAGTGATTGCATGTCCGGTTCCATCTTGTATATCCACGGCTTCAACAGTGCTCCTGAGTCCAGGAAGGCCACGCAGTTGATCTCGGTAATGCAGCGCATGGGTCTTGGCGATCAGCTCCGGGTGCCGGCCTTGCATCATCACCCGCGCGAAGCGATGGCGCAGTTGACGGCGGCAATCAACGAGATGGACCGCCCGTTGCTGGTAGGCAGTTCACTCGGCGGCTACTATGCGACCTGGTTGGCCCAACAGCATGGGCTCAAAGCCTTGCTGGTCAATCCGGCCGTCAGCCCGCATCGGATGTTCGACGGTTATCTGGGCACGCAAACCAACCTTTACAGCGGCGAAACCTGGGAACTGACCCTCGATCATGTACAGGCCCTGGCCGAGCTTGAAGTGGCGGCGCCCCAAGACCCGCAGCGGTATCAGGTGTGGTTGCAAACAGGCGATGAAACCCTGGACTACCGTTACGCTGAAACCTATTACCAGGCCTGTGCCTTGCGGATTCAGGGCGGTGGCGATCACAGTTACCAGGGGTTCGCGCAGCAACTGCCCGCGCTGTTGAGTTTTGCCGGGATTGGCGCCCAGCAGTATCAAACCATCGACTTTGCGGCCCTTTAAGGCGCCCGTCGAATGGCCCTTATTTTTCATTTACGACTAACGACGAGACCCTATGGCCACTCCCAGCGCTAGCTCTTATAACGCCGACGCCATCGAAGTCCTCTCGGGCCTCGACCCGGTGCGCAAACGCCCCGGCATGTACACCGACACCAGTCGGCCCAACCACCTGGCCCAGGAAGTCATCGACAACAGTGTCGATGAAGCCCTGGCCGGCCATGCCAAATCGGTGCAAGTCATTCTGCATGCCGATCACTCGCTGGAAGTCAGCGATGACGGGCGCGGCATGCCGGTGGACATTCACCCCGAAGAAGGCGTGTCAGGCGTCGAGCTGATCCTTACCAAGCTCCATGCGGGCGGCAAGTTCTCGAACAAAAACTACCAGTTCTCCGGCGGCCTGCACGGCGTGGGGATTTCGGTGGTCAACGCGCTGTCGACTCTGGTCAGGGTCAAGGTCAAACGCGACGGCAACGAGTACCAGATGACCTTCGCCGATGGCTATAAAGCCACCGACCTGGAAGTTGTAGGTACCGTCGGCAAGCGCAATACTGGAACCAGCGTGTACTTCGCCCCGGATCCGAAATATTTCGATTCGCCCAAGTTCTCGGTCAGCCGTCTCAAGCACGTGCTCAAGGCCAAGGCCGTATTGTGCCCGGGGCTGCTGGTCAGTTTTGAAGACAAGGGCACCGGCGAAAAAATCGAGTGGCACTACGAAGACGGTCTGCGCTCCTATCTGGTTGATGCCGTCAGCGAATTCGAACGCCTGCCGGATGAGCCGTTCTGCGGCAGCCTGGCGGGTAATAAAGAAGCCATTGACTGGGCGCTGTTGTGGTTGCCAGAGGGCGGCGACAGTGTCCAGGAAAGCTACGTCAACCTGATCCCCACGGCTCAGGGCGGGACTCACGTCAACGGTCTGCGCCAGGGCTTGCTCGATGCCATGCGTGAGTTCTGCGAGTTCCGCAGCCTGCTGCCGCGGGGCGTCAAGCTGGCCCCCGAAGACGTGTGGGAGCGCATTGCGTTCGTGCTGTCGATGAAAATGCAGGAACCGCAATTCTCGGGCCAAACCAAAGAGCGTCTGTCGTCCCGTGAAGCGGCGGCTTTTGTCTCGGGTGTGATCAAGGACTCCTTCAGCCTGTGGCTCAATGCCAACCCCGAGCTGGGCATGCAACTGGCCGAGTTGGCGATCAACAACGCCGGGCGCAGGCTCAAGGCCAGTAAAAAGGTCGAACGCAAGCGCATCACCCAGGGGCCGGCGTTGCCGGGCAAGCTTGCCGATTGCGCCGGGCAGGACCCGATGCGCTCCGAGCTGTTCCTGGTGGAGGGTGACTCCGCTGGCGGTTCTGCCAAGCAAGCCCGGGACAAAGAGTTTCAGGCAATCCTGCCGTTGCGCGGCAAGATTCTTAACACCTGGGAAGTCGATGGCAGCGAAGTGCTGGCCAGCCAGGAGGTGCACAACATCGCGGTGGCCATCGGGGTTGATCCGGGCGCGGCCGACATCAGCCAGCTGCGCTACGGCAAAATTTGCATCCTGGCCGACGCCGACTCCGACGGTTTGCACATTGCGACCTTGCTCTGTGCATTGTTCGTGCAGCATTTCCGGCCGTTGGTGGACGCCGGCCACGTGTACGTGGCCATGCCGCCGTTGTACCGGATCGACTTGGGCAAAGAGATTTTTTACGCCCTGGACGAAGCCGAACGCGATGGCATCATCGACCGGCTGGTTGCCGAGAAGAAGCGCGGCAAACCTCAGGTCACGCGATTTAAAGGCCTGGGAGAAATGAACCCGCCACAGCTGCGTGAAACCACCATGGACCCGAACACCCGGCGTCTGGTGCAGCTGACACTTGACGATTACGCTGCCACCTCCGAAATGATGGACATGCTACTGGCCAAAAAACGCGCCGGTGACCGCAAGTCCTGGCTCGAGTCCAAAGGCAACCTGGCGCAGGTACTGGCCTGATGCGCATTGCCTTGATGGCGTTGCTTTGTGTGGGTGCAGCACCGGTAATGGCTGATACATGGCCCGAACTGGCGCTGCAGTCCGAGCATCCCGTAGAAGGCATGCGCGGCGCCAACCTGTCCGGGCTGGCGCTGTGTCTGGGAGAGTTGTGGGCGGTTTCTGACCGCGATGATGATCAGATTTACCGCCTGGATCAGCACTTTGCCGAGTGGCACGCCGAGGCGCTGACGATTGATGTCCCGCCGCCGCCTGAAAGCGGCTTGCCGTGGGGCGTGCGCATGATGAGCAAGGCCGTCAGCCCGTTGCGCGGTGGTGATCTGGATTTCGAAGGGATCAGTTGCGACGACGCGGGCAACCGCTTCGTGGTCAGTGAGGCCCATGCCGCGGTGCTGCAAATTCCGCAGATGGGGGCGCCTGCATGGTTGAAAATCGACCCGGCGCTGGTACGCCAGGCGCGTGCCAGCGGCATGTTGCTGCATTTTAATGCGTTATTTGAAGGGATCGCCGTCAACCCGCAGGGCAACCAGATTTGGCTGGCGGCCGAGCGCGAGCGGCGTGGTTTGCTGACGATCCGCAAAAAACAGAGTGTGTGGGACTGCGAAGGCGGCTGCGTGTTGATGAGTGAGGGCGGCCTCGAACAGCCGCCACCTCAACTCAAGGTCAAGGCGCAACAAAAGGACTTCGCCGACCTGGCGCTGTTCGAGGGCAAACTGTTTACCCTCGAGCGCATGGCCTATCGCATTTGTCGTCGCACCCCGAGCACGGGTGAAGTTGAACGCTGCTGGTCATTTGCCAATGATGCGTTGACCGCTGGCCGGCTTTACAAGAGTGCGTATGGCAATACCGAGGCCCTGAGTCTTGACGCCAAAGGCGCCTGGATCGGTGTGGATAACGGCAATCATGTGCGTGCCGATGGCGAGAAGCGCCCCGTTGTCTGGCGTTTTGCTGCCCCGCAAGGCGGCTGGAGTGCCGGGTCATGAGCCGCCAGCCACCGGGCAAGGGCGTAGGACGGGTCTTCATGATCGTGGCCTGGTGCGCGGGCCTGTATCTGGCGACGCAATTTTTTGGGCGCTGGGAACAGCGCCAGGCCAACCCCAACGCTGAGGTCACCTCTGAGCAGGGCGAGGGTTATATCGAAGTCAAACTGCTCGGCAACGCGCAGGGTCACTTCGTCGCCAGTGGCCGTATCAACAACGTGCCGGTGGAATTTTTACTGGATACCGGGGCTACCGATGTTGCGGTTCCGCTGGAGTTGGCCAGGCAACTGGCATTGCCCAAAGGCATGCCGGTGACCCTGAACACCGCCAATGGCCGCACCCAGGGCTATCAGACCCGGATCGACCGCCTGCAACTGGGTGCCATTGTGCTGCGCGACGTACGCGCGGTGGCAGCGCCCGGGCTTGAAGGCGAACAGATACTGCTGGGCATGAGTGCCCTGAACAAACTTGAATTTACCCAGCGCGGCGGCACCATGCTGCTGCGCCAGACAACGAACTGAATGAGGTCCGCATGAGCGACTCCCTTGATCTCAGCCTGGACGGCGTAGAACGCCGGTCACTGGCCGACTTCACCGAACAGGCCTACCTCAACTACTCCATGTACGTAATCATGGACCGGGCCTTGCCGCATATCGGCGACGGCCTCAAGCCTGTTCAACGGCGCATTATCTACGCCATGAGCGAACTGGGTCTGGATGCAGACTCCAAGCACAAAAAATCGGCGCGTACCGTTGGTGACGTACTCGGCAAGTTCCACCCCCACGGTGACTCGGCGTGCTACGAGGCCATGGTGCTGATGGCACAGCCGTTCAGCTACCGCTACACCCTGGTCGACGGGCAAGGCAACTGGGGTGCGCCGGATGATCCCAAGTCATTCGCCGCCATGCGTTACACCGAAGCGCGCTTGTCGCGCTACTCCGAAGTGCTGCTCAGCGAACTGGGTCAGGGCACGGCCGACTGGGTGCCCAACTTTGACGGCACCCTCGACGAACCTGCAGTGTTGCCGGCCCGTTTGCCGAACATCCTGCTCAATGGCACCACCGGCATCGCCGTGGGCATGGCCACTGACGTGCCGCCGCACAACCTGCGCGAAGTCGCGACTGCCTGCGTACGCTTGCTTGACGAGCCCAAAGCCACGGTAGAGCAACTGTGCGAGCACATTCAGGGGCCGGATTACCCGACCGAAGCCGAAATCATCACCCCGCGCGCCGATCTGCTGAAGATCTATCAGACCGGTCGTGGCTCGGTGCGCATGCGGGCCGTGTATCACATTGAAGATGGCGACATCGTGGTCACGGCGTTGCCGCACCAGGTGTCCGGCGCCAAGGTGCTGGAGCAGATCGCCGCGCTGATGCAGGCCAAGCCGACCAAACTGGCCATGGTCACTGACTTGCGCGACGAATCTGACCACGAAAACCCGTGCCGCATCGTGATCATCCCGCGCAACAACAAGGTCGATCTCGACGAATTGATGCAGCATTTGTTTGCTGTGACCGATCTTGAGTCCACTTTCCGCGTCAACATCAACATCATTGGCCTGGACGGCAAACCGCAGCTGAAAAACCTGCGTGCCTTGCTGGTGGAGTGGCTGGAGTTCCGGGTTCACACTGTGCGCCGCCGCTTGCAGTTCCGCCTTGATAAAGTCGAGCGCCGCCTGCACCTGTTGGACGGTTTGCTCACGGCTTACCTGAACCTCGACGAAGTGATCCATATCATTCGTACCGAGGAGCACCCCAAAGCCGAGCTGATTGCGCGCTTTGCCCTGAGCGAAACCCAGGCCGATTACATTCTCGACACGCGCTTGCGCCAACTGGCCCGCCTTGAAGAGATGAAGCTGCGCACCGAGCAAGACGCGCTGCGTAAAGAACAAGCCAAACTGCAAACCTTGCTGGGCAGCGAAGCCAAGCTGAAAAAGCTGGTGCGCAGCGAGTTGCTGGCCGACGCCGAAACCTATGGCGATGACCGTCGTTCGCCGATTGTGTCTCGCGCTGAAGCCAAAGCCTTGTCGGAAAACGAGCTGGTGCCGACTGAAGCGGTCACGGTTGTGTTGTCTGAAAAAGGCTGGGTACGTTGCGGTAAAGGTCACGACCTGGATGCGACAGGGCTGTCCTATAAAGCCGGGGACGGCTACAAAACCGCTGCTGCCGGGCGTTCCAACCAGTTCGCGGTGTTTATTGATTCCACCGGGCGCAGTTATTCGGTACCGGCGCACACTCTGCCGTCGGCCCGTGGCCAGGGCGAGCCGTTGACCGGCCGTCTAACACCGCCGCCGGGCGCGACGTTTGAGTGTGTGTTGTTGCCTGAAGACGACTCGCTGTACGTAATCGCCTCCGATGCCGGTTACGGTTTTGTGGTCAAGGGTGAAGACCTGCAAGCCAAGAACAAGGCCGGCAAGGCGCTGCTCAGCCTGCCAAAAGGTGCGCAAGTGATGCTGCCGCGACCGGTGACGGATCGCGAGCATAACTGGCTGGCGGCCGTGACCACTGAAGGCCGTCTGTTGATCTTCAAAGTCAGCGACCTGCCGCAGCTGGGTAAAGGCAAGGGCAACAAAATCATCGGCATTCCCGGTGATCGCGTCGCCAACCGCGAAGAGTATGTGACGGACATCGCCGTACTGCCGGACAACGCCACGCTGGTGTTGCAGGCCGGCAAACGCACCTTGTCGCTCAAGGCTGATGACCTGGAACATTACAAAGGTGAGCGTGGCCGGCGCGGGAACAAGTTGCCGCGAGGATTCCAGCGCGTGGATGCTTTGCTGGTAGAAGTGCCCAATTAAGCCTGTTTAATGCGTCCGATCTTCGATTTATCGCGTAGATCGGCGCAACGGCGCTGGAGTCGCGCCTGATATTCGCGGATGATATGCCGCTCTTACGACATGGTGCGTATGAATATTCCTAAAATTCTTCAGAATCACACTGCGGCGCGCCAAACGGCGGCCCCCTGGATGGAATGATGAACGTTCTACGTCTTCCTTTAATTGCGCTATTGACCGGTATGCTTGGCCTGGCGGGGTGCAGCACGCACCAGCCAGCTGCTCTGTACCAACTGGACAGTGGCACTCCCGGCCAGCCCAAGCAAAGCGCGGGCATGGCTGTGGTGCTTGGCCCCGTGACCGTGGCCGATTACCTGCAACGCGAAACCCTGCTGCAACGCCAGGCCGATGGCAGCCTGAATGCGGCCACCGATGGTCGTTGGGCTGGCAGCTTGTCGTCAGACATTGATCAGTTGTTGTTGCGCCAGGTTGCCTGGCGCCTGGACAGCCAGCGTGTCGTTCTGGCACCGGCCCCTGCGGGCTTCAGCCCGGACGTGCAAGTGCTGTTGTCGATCACCCGTCTGGACTCCGGTAAAAATCAGCCGGCAATTCTGGATGCGCAATGGCGCTTGATCGACCGGCGCGGCCAGGTTCGGGATAACCGCATGGTTCATCTGGAGCAGCAGCACGACGGCAGCACGGCAGCCCAGGTCAAGGCCCAGGGCGAGTTGTTGCAACAGTTGAGCAAGCAATTGGCAGTGGCGCTTGCCCCGCTGGCCAATCAGCCGCCGCTGGTTGAGCTGCACAAGCCTGAAGCCAAGCCGGCCCCCAAGCAGACGGAGAAGCCGAGAATTCCCATGGCTTCACCGATACGTACTGACATGGAAGTGTTCCGCTTCTGAGTCAGTTCACACAATAAAAAACGCCGCTTACCCGGAAATGGGAAAGCGGCGTTTTTTTTGCCCTGCCTTTGTAGGCGCGAGCTTTTCAGCGCATGGCTCGCGAGCAAGCTCGCTCCAGCAGGGGGTGGCCTCTATACGCGGTTCTCATGCATTCGTGCCAACTGGCGCTCGAGCATGGACGGGTAGGGCTCCATCAGCCGCTCAACGCAGCAGGCACCTTCGGGGCTGGCGATAGGGCGGATGCGGGCGCGTTGACGGATCAGCGGGTCATCACTGATCTTGCGCTCCACCAGCAGCAAGTTGCGGCTGTGTTGCGACAGGGCCAGGGCGTCCTGTGCGGTTTCGGTCAGCAATAGATCGATCTGGCTCAGGCCGTTCAGGCCTTCGCCCAGTACCAGGCCCAGTTGCAATTGCAGGGTGATGCCGCTGTCCGCAACTTCGATCTGCAAGGCGTGACCCAGGGCCCGAAGCAACTCGCCGCAGCAGATAGCATTGGTCAGGTAGTCGTCGCCGCTGTCTTCGCTATGGAACAGCATCAGGGTGCTGCCGTCGTTCAGCGTGTGCAGCTCGCTCTGGTACAGCGAGGCAGCCTGGTTAAGGCAGTCGCGATAGCGCTCGAGCAACTCCATCAGACGGGCGCGGGGCAAGCGGCGCAGTTGTTCTTGCGCCCCCAGTTGCACTGCCAGTACAGCGCTCGGTTGTGGCGTGGCCGGCTGGGCTTTGGCCAGGGCTTTTGGCGCCGCGGCGGTAGTTGAGGTGTCGCGCAAATCAGCGAACGGGTCTTCTTCGCTCTCGTCTTCTTCGGTGCTTATCACTTGCCGTGGCGCTGCTTTGGGAGCGGGCGCGGGCGGTGTTTCATCGAAATCCGGATTGCTCAGGTTGCGTACTTCGAATGTCGGCTCGTTGTCTTCGGCGTCTTCGTAATCGCTGTCGTCGTAGTCTTCTTCCTGCTCGGGCTCTGGCTCCGGCTCTGGAGCAGGCGGGGCCAGCCGGCTGTGGAGCTGGCGCGCCAGATCACCGATTTCATCCTGGCGGGTAATCGCCGGGGTGTAAGGGTCCGGTTCGCGCAGCCATACCCGCAACTGCAACAGGGGCGTGGTGATATGGCGACCCAGACGCAGGCTCAAGGCCAGCGCCAGTGCGAGCAGAATGGCGCTCAAAATGCCCATGCTCTGCAAGCTGATGGTCATCGGCTGCTCGAACTGGTTCATGTCCAGGCTGATGCGCAGATGCCCGGCGGTCACATCCTGAAAGGTGATTTTGGTCTGGTAAACGCCCTGGGTTTCGCCCAGCAGACCGTTCTTCGGGCGTTGCCCGGCTTCGGCGAGGATGCGGTTATCGACGCTATAAATAGCGGCGTGCGCCACCAAGGGGTTTTTGGTCAGGTTGTTGAGCAGCACGTTGAGGCTGAGGATGTCGTTGGACACCAGCAACTCGGTCGCCGAGGTGGCTGTTTGGGTGGTCAGGCTCTGACCCAGCGCATCGGCTTGTTCGTGCATGGCCTGTTTGAATTGCAGGCCCATCACCACCGCATAAATGACCAGCGCCAACGCGACCAGAATCACGTTGTGGGTGGCAATACGCAGAGCAATCGGAACGCGACGATCGCGCAAGGCCCGGAAGATCAGCAGGAAGAAATTATCGTTTTTGACAGGCAATGGCCGGTTCACTGAGCGCGGCTCTTAGTCCGTTAAGTTGGAGCGCAGTATAACGAGCAGCCCCGGGGCGGCAAAGCCTTGGCGATGCCCGATGGTCACTGAAAGTAGGTAGAATGCGGTTTTTTTAGCGAATGGGGGTGTGCCTTGCGCGAAATCGTCCTGATAAACATCACGGGTGAGGACCGTCCGGGTCTCACTGCGGCCATTACCGGCGTACTGGCCAGCAATGGTGTGAACATTCTCGACATTGGTCAGGCCGTCATTCATGGCGTTTTGTCGTTGGGTTTTCTGGTTGAAATTCCGCAAGCGGAACAGGTGTCGGCGGTACTCAAGGACCTGCAGCCCCTGATCGCTAAAGAGGGTCTGCAACTGCGCTTTGACCCGATTACCGAGGATCACTACCAGCGCTGGGTCAATGAGCAAAGCCAGCAGCGTCATGTGGTGACGTTGATGAGCCGCCAGGTGACGGCCTATGAACTGCAGCGCGTGACATCGGTGATCAGCCAGCACGGGTTGAACATCGAGCAGACGGATCGCCTGTCGGGTCGTGTACCGCTGGATGCGCCGACGCAACTGAGCAAAAGCTGCATCGAGTTGCGTGTATGCGGTGGCCCCACCGATCTTGAAGCCTTGCGTGCGGCATTCTTTGGTCTGGCCCAGGAGCTCAATGTCGACATCGCGTTGCAGGAAGACACCCTGTTCCGTCGCCATCGTCGTCTTGCGGTCTTTGACATGGACTCGACCCTGATCCAGGCCGAAGTCATCGACGAACTGGCAAAAGCTGCAGGCGTGGGCGAGCAGGTATCCGCCATCACCGAGCGTGCGATGGCCGGTGAGCTGGATTTCAAGGCCAGCTTCAAGGAGCGCATGGCGCTGCTTAAAGGTCTGGACGTCAGCGTGCTGGACTCCATCGGTGCATCGCTGCGCCTGACGGAAGGCACCGAGGTGCTGTTCGCCGAGCTCAAGCGTCTGGGTTACAAAACTGCCATCTTGTCGGGCGGCTTTACCTACTTCGCCAAGCAATTGCAAGCGCGGCTGGGTATCGACTACGTGTTTGCCAACGAGCTGCAGGTGGTCGACGGAAAAGTCACCGGGGTGGCGGTTGAGCCGATTGTCGATGCACAGCGCAAGGCTGACTTGCTGCGAGAGCTGACGATCAAGGAAGGGCTGTTACTGGAGCAGACCATTGCGGTCGGTGATGGCGCCAACGATCTGCCAATGCTGGCGATTGCCGGTCTGGGTGTAGCGTTTCGCGCCAAGCCGCTGGTAAAACAGTCGGCCCGCCACGCGATTTCGACCCTGGGTCTGGATGCCGTGCTGTACCTGCTGGGCCAGCGCGACCGTAACAGCCAGGGCTAACGAAGCCCTGCAGGAGCGAGCTTGCTCGCGAGCTTTTAAGATCGCGAGCAAGTACAGGGATCAGGTGTTATTCGGCGTTAGCCGGGCCACCAATGCCTTGCCCCATCATCACCGGCGAACCCGCCGTCAGATTTTCAGCCCATTTGACCTGCTCCGGGCCGAACAGCACGATCGCAGTAGAACCCAGCTTGAAGCGACCCAGTTCGGCGCCTTTTTCCAGATGGATTGGTGCACGGGCAGCCTCGTCGTAGCGGAAGGTTTTCAGCTCGCGTTTAGGCGGCGTCACCAGGCCGGCAAAGACGGTTTCAATCGATGCCACGATCATGGCGCCGACCAATACCACGGCCATCGGGCCGCGCTCAGTATCAAAAATACACACCGCACGCTCGTTGCGGGCAAACAGCTCCGGTACGTTTTCGGCTGTGGTCTGGTTGACCGAGAACAGGCGGCCCGGCACGTAGATCATTTCACGCAGGGTACCGGCCAGTGGCATGTGCACACGGTGGTAGTCCTTGGGCGACAGGTAAATGGTGGCAAACTCGCCGCCCATGAATTGCGCAGCAACCGCCGCGTCGCCGCCCACCAGCTCCAGCACGCTGTAGCTGTGGCCCTTGGCCTGGAACACCCGGCCGTGCTCGATCGGGCCCAATTGGCTGACTGCACCGTCGGCCGGGCTCAGTACCGCGCCCGGGGTTTGATCCAGAGGGCGGGCACCGTCTTTCAGGGCTCGGGTGAAGAAGGCGTTGAAGTGCTCGTAAGCCGTAACGTCTTCTACCAGCGCCTGGGACATGTCCACTTGATAACGCTTGGCGAACCAGGTGGTGAACGCATTCTTGAACCAGCGCACGCGGCACTCGGCAATGCAGCCGGCCAGGCGCGACAACAGGTGGTGCGGCAACAGGTACTGGCTCAGGAGAAACAAACGCTTTTTCATTGCAGGTCCTTAGTTTTTGACAGGCAGCTCGACGGGGGTGTCGGGGTGGTTGCCCCATTCGCCCCAGGAGCCGGCGTAGCCTTTGACGCGCGGGTAACCGAGCGATTTGGCAACGAGATAGGTAAAGCCAGAGCGGTGATGAGTCTGGCAGTGGGTAATCACTTCTTTGTCCGGCGTGATGCCTAGATCCTTGAGGATCTGCGCCATGTCGGTACGAATGCGCAGGTTGCGGCTTTTATCCATGCCCGCGGTCCATTCGAAATTTTTCGCGCCGGGGATATGCCCGCCTTTGGCTGCCAGCACTTTTTCACCGGCGTACTCGGCGGCGCTGCGTGCATCCCAGATGGCCAGGTCAGCAGCGCCCAGACGGCTTTGCAGGTATTCACGGGTGGCAATGGGTTCGTCATGCAAGGTCAGCTCGACCGGGCCGCCCACAGCTGGCGGCACTTCGGTGGATAGCGAGTAGCCCTCGGCGATCCAGGCGTGTATCCCGCCATCCAGGTAGTGATAGGCCTTGTGGCCGATAACGTCGAGCAACCAGATAAAGCGCCCGGCCCAGCCGCCACCTTCGTCGTCATAAACAACATAGACCGCGTTGGGGTTGTGCCCCAGTTCGCCGAACAACGCCTCCAGAGAGTGCAGGGTCGGCAGCAGGCCGGGTGCCGGCGGCTGGCCCAGTTGCGTGCGTTTGGGATCGACGAAACGCGCGCCCGGGATATGCCCTGACTCGTAACGCGCAACGCTGGTCAGGTCGACCACAATCAGTTCGGGGGTGTTGAGCCGTGCGAGCAGGTCGCTGGGCTCAATTACCAGCGCCAAGCCAGAGAAGTCAGGCATGTGAGGTCTCCAGAGCGAAAAAAGGAGGGATTGTAGCGCAAGGCTAGCGCCCGCGAGAGCTAAAGCTATTCAGGGCTTTCTCGATGCATTGCGCGGTTTTGCCAAATGCCTGCACGCTGGTCTCGCAAAACATGCCGCCACCCTGGTCAGCCACGAGCAGCATCACGACTCGGCCATTGCTGCTCAGCGAGCGTAGCAGCAGATGCTCGCCGGGGAACAGGTGGCGCAAGTTGGCAGGCAGGACCGAAGAAATCGTCGTGTTATTCCCGGGAGTCAGGCGTACTTGCGCAGGTTGCATCATCAAGCGTTGCAGGGCGGTACTTTCACTGATGGTAAAGCTGATGTCGAATGCCGCCGCGGGCAACCCGGACACCTCGCAAACCTGCAGGGTGGTGGCTGTTTTATCTGCCTTCAGGAGCATCAGCCGTTGCATGCCACAGGCCAGCAGGGCCTCGCGGGCACAGGTGGTGAGGTGCATTGCGTTGGCGAATGAACTCGGCTCTGCCAGCAGCTGCCCACACAGTTTGCGCCATAGTGCCAGCGCCTCGGCAGACGGTGGTGCAGCGGGTTGCCGGGCGTGATTGGCAAGGCGTGTATCCCATGGCCAGAGCAGGGCTTGTGCCGGGTGCCACAGGTCAGGCACCGAATGATAGCGAGCGCTGCTCGCCGCGTTTTGGTGCACCAGTTGCTGCACATCATCCAGTGTGGTCTGCAGGTACAGCGCCGTCAGCAACTGCCAGCGCATGTTGTGCGGGGTGTCCCAGCCGGATTGAGCCGACAGCGCCAGGCCGTTGGCCAGCAACACACTGTTGGCCGGTTGATTGAGCCAGCGGCGCAGGGCCGGATCGGCGTCCAGCCGCTGTTGCTGGCGCAGCGGGTTATGAGTGTCGCGGGCGATGTGCAACACACTGACCAGCGTGCGCTGCTCTTCAAGCATGACCCTGTAGCCCTGGAGCACCCATGCCGGTAGTCGCCACAGTTGCGCCAGTGAAAGGCAGATATCAAACAGGCGGACACCGAACAGTTTCTGTTCGACTCCACTGGCGTGCTCGCCTTTGTGAATGACCCGTAGCTCCCATTCTTCGAGCAGTTCTGGATAGGTCAGCGCCAGTGCCCACAGCGGCGAGAGAAACAGCAGGCTGCCCCAGTAGATTTCCTGCCACAGCCGTGCCAGACGATTGCCGAACAGGCCGACGGCCTGTTGCGCCGCATGCTGGCTGATGAGCTGGATTTGCCGGAACGCCAGGGGGATTTGCTCATTCGGCAAAGCGTTCATCTGTTCGAGCAGCGTCTGGGTGCGTTTGAGGCCCAGTCGATTGATGGCGACTTCCAGGCTCTCGGCAGGTTCGCTGAGGCTGCTCTGCTGGTGCTGGTTGGCCTCACGGATCAGGGTCAGCGCCAGTGCGGGGCTGTCTTGCATCACTTCGCTAATGTCGCGCAACGAGCGGCGGCTGTCGTTGAGTGCCTTGCACACCAGCGCATGGCTATGCAGCGGGACCGGCAATTGAGCGGCATCAAGGCGCTGGACCCAGGTATCCAGGGTTGAGGGTGTTGCTAGTGGCGGGAGGGTTTCTCTGGTCATGATGGGTGCGCGGTCATCATCAATTTGTTGCACGCCCCAAAAGGGCAGAATGGTTTTTCGCCTTTACCGGCTATAGTCTGGCGCAGATTTGCCGATAAGGAGAAGTAGAGTTTCTCCACGCTTGAATATGATCTTGAACCCGACTCAATAAGTACTTTTTATCTATGGCTAAAATTATCGGCATCATCGTCGTGTTCGCGAGCGTACTCGGCGGATACGTACTTTCCCACGGCAAGATCGGGGCGCTGATTCAGCCGTTCGAGGTCCTGATTATTGGCGGCGCGGCGTTCGGTGCATTCCTGCAGGCCAACCCGGGTTACATGACCATGCACGTGATCAAAAAATCACTGGGCATGTTCGGGTCACGCTTCTCCCACACTTTTTATCTGGAAGTGCTGGGCCTGATTTACGAGATTCTCAACAAGAGCCGGCGCGAAGGCATGATGGCCATTGAGGCCGATGTCGAGGATGCCGCTGCCAGCCCTATCTTCGCCAAATACCCGACCGTGCTCAAAGATGAGCGCATGACGGCATTTATCTGTGACTACCTGCGCATCATGTCGTCGGGCAACATGGCGCCCCACGAGCTTGAGGGGCTGTTCGACATGGAGCTGTTCAACCTCAAGGAGGAGCTGGAGCATCCTTCCCACGCCGTTACCGGAATTGCCGACGGTATGCCGGGCTTCGGTATCGTGGCGGCGGTTCTGGGCATCGTGGTGACCATGGCTTCCCTGGGGGAGGGCGATCAGGCTGCCATTGGCCAGCACGTAGGTGCGGCTTTGGTGGGTACATTCTTCGGTATTCTGGCGGCGTATGGTTTCTTTGGTCCTTTGGCCACATCCCTGGCGCACGATGCCAAGGAAGAACTCAACGTATACGAATCGATCAAGGCATCGCTGGTCGCATCGGCCTCGGGCATGCCGCCGTCACTGGCGGTCGAGTTCGGCCGCAAAGTGTTGTATCCCAAGCACCGGCCGAGCTTTTCCGAGCTGGAGCAAGTGGTTCGCGGTCGCTGATTGATGGAAAACAATCAGCCGATCATCATCAAGCGCGTCAAGCGCTACGCATCAGGTCATCACGGTGGTGCCTGGAAAATCGCCTTCGCCGACTTTGCCACGGCGATGATGGCGTTCTTTCTGGTGATGTGGCTGATGACCGCCGCCACCCCGGAACAAAAGATTGCCATCGGCGGTTACTTCAAGGATCCGATCGGGTTCAGCGAAAGCGGCACGCCCTACACCATTGACCTGGGCGGCACGCCTGCGCTGGCGCCGGACAAAACGCTCAACCCCGAAGAGCAGCTGCAGCCCCAGCCCGAGAAGATCAACGTCGACTCTGATCATGTTAATTCTGACCAGGCCGAAAGCGTGGCGGAGCAGGTCGAGAAAGAGCGTCTTGAACTGTTGCTGCAGGAGTTGCAGAACAAGGTCGAAGAAAACCCGCAGTTGCGCAAGTTCAAGGACCAGTTGCTGTTTGAGATCACCCCGGACGGCCTGCGGATCCAGATCATGGATGCTGAAAACCGGCCGATGTTCGATGTCGGCAGTGCGCGGCTCAAGCCGTACTTCGAGGATATTTTGCTAGCCCTGGCCGACACCATTGAAGCGGTGCCCAACAAGGTCAGCATCAGCGGCCACACGGACGCCACGCCTTATGCCGGCAGTGGTGATTTCGGCAACTGGGAGTTGTCGGCTAACCGTGCGAATGCGGCCCGACGCGCACTTGTGGCCGGCAGCTACCCGCAAAGCCAGGTGGCGCGGGTGGTGGGGTATGCCTCGTCGGCTCTGTTTGATAAAGCCAACCCGACCAACCCGGTCAACCGCCGGATCGACATTGTGGTGCTGACCAAAAAGGCACAAAAGGCGATTGAGGGTGAGCAGGGTGCGGAGCCGGTCAAGGCGCAAGAACTGCCCAAGGCGCCGGTTGATCCGACTGCCTTGCCGGCGGATCAGCAGCCGATGCCGGCCCATGAACCGCGCCAGAAGCTCAACCTGTTTGACGATAAGGCTCCGGCCACGCCCTGATCTGCAGGGGCGAGCTTTACAGCTCGCTTCTGCAGAGTCGCCGGGGTCAGTAACTCGACTCGGGCAAGCTGGCAATGATCGAGCGATAGCTGTTCATGCGCTGTTGCTGCACGCGGCCATCCTCCAGCGCCATCAACAAAGCACAGCCTGGTTCGCGGTCGTGTTTGCAGTCGCGGAAGCGGCAGCGGCCGATCAAGTCGTTGAACTCGATAAAGCCCGCTTCTACATCAGCCCGGCTCACGTGGCCCAGGCCAAACTCGCGAATCCCCGGGGAGTCGATCAAGTCGCCGCCGCCCGGGAAGTGGAACAAGCGTGCGGTGGTGGTGGTGTGCGTGCCCTGGCCCGACACTTCGGACAATGGCCCGACACGAAGGTTGACCTCCGGCAGCAGGCTGTTGACCAGGGACGATTTGCCCACGCCTGACTGGCCCACAAACACGCTGATATGGCCGTCCAGTTGCGCTTGCAACTGCTGCATGCCATCGCCGTGGTGCGCCGAAACTTCCAGCACCGGGTAGCCCAGCTGGCGATACACCGCCAACAAAGCATTCAGCGCCGGAGCGTTCTGGTCGTCGATCAGGTCGGCTTTGTTGAGCAGCAGCAAGGGACGAATCCCGGCGTGCTCGGCGGCGACCAGGTAGCGGTCGATCAGGTTGGCGTGCGGCTCGGGCATCGGAGCGAACACGATGACGATCATGTCGACGTTTGCTGCGACCGGCTTTAGCTGACCGCGGCTGTCCGGGCGGCAGAGTTCGGTTTTACGCGGCAACTGGGCGACGATAACGCCGATCCCCTGGTTGCCCGCGCGCCACACGACGGTGTCACCGGTGACCAGTGCAGGCAGGTTGGCGCGCAAGTGGCAACGGAACATCTGGCCTTTCAGCTCGCCTTCCTGGGCTTCGACTTCGACCTGCACCCCAAAGTGCGCGATCACCAGGCCGAGCTGTTCGGCGCCCAGGTCGCCGCCTTCAAGTGCTTCGACAGCACTGGATTCACGTTTGGCGGCGCGGGCAGCGCGCTCGCCCTGGATCTTTTCGATGCGCCAGTTTTGGCGACGATTGAGCTGGCGTTTGGCCATGGGTGTTCCGTGTTGATAAACGATAAGGAGGGTAAAACGCTGGCGAGTTTAGCACGAGGGCTGCATGCCTAAGCTAAACTGCGCGACTAAGCCCAGGAGCCATTTATGAACAACGCGCAGAACCTGATCTGGATCGACCTGGAAATGACCGGTCTGGATCCTGATAACGACGTCATTATTGAAATGGCCACCATCGTCACCGACAGCAACCTCAACACCTTGGCTGAAGGTCCGGTTATCGCCATCCATCACAGCGATGAAGTGCTGGCGCGCATGGACGAATGGAACACTCGCACTCACGGTGGCAGCGGCCTGACCCAGCGGGTCAAGGACAGCACCACCACCATGGCCGAGGCCGAGGCGCAGACCATCGCCTTTCTTGAGCAATGGGTGCCTAAAGGCAAATCACCGATCTGCGGCAACAGCATTTGCCAGGACCGGCGTTTTTTGTACACCCACATGAAAACCCTTGAAAGCTACTTCCATTATCGCAACCTCGACGTCTCGACCCTTAAAGAGCTGGTTGCCCGCTGGGCACCGGAAGTGCGCGACAGCCTGGTGAAAAAAGGCACGCACCTGGCGCTGGACGACATTCGCGAGTCGATTGCCGAGCTGCAGCACTACCGCAAGCACTTCATCAAGTTCTAACCCCCTCCTGCAGGAGCGAGCTTGCTCGCGATCTTTTGATATTGATCGCGAGACAAGCTAGCTCCTGCAGGGCGCGTCCCTTGCCCTCTATTGGTGCTTGAAGCAAATGAGTAGACTGCGCGCCTTATTGCAAGGATCGCTGCCATGTTGCTGATGCTCTATTTAGTTGCCATTACTGCCGAGGCCATGACCGGGGCACTGTCTGCCGGTCGGCGGGGCATGGACTGGTTCGGGGTGGTGCTGATTGCCTGCGTCACCGCCTTGGGCGGCGGATCGGTGCGTGATGTGCTGTTGGGCCATTACCCGCTGACCTGGGTCAAACACCCGGAATACTTGGTGCTCACCACCTTTGCCGCGCTGGTGACGATCTTTATCGCGCCGTTGATGCGCCATCTGCGCTCACTGTTTTTGGTGCTCGACGCACTGGGGCTGGTAGCGTTCACCCTGATTGGCTGCATGACCGCGCTCGAAATGGGCCAGGGCATGTTGGTCGCTTCGGTGAGTGGCGTGATTACCGGGGTGTTCGGTGGCATCCTGCGCGATATCTTCTGTAACGACATCCCGCTGATCTTCCGCCGCGAGCTGTACGCCAGCGTGTCGTTTGCTGCGGCCTGGTGTTTCTTGCTGTGCACCTATCTGCAGATGCCCAACGATCAGGCGATTTTCGTCACCTTGTTCGGCGGGCTTTTGCTGCGTTTGCTGGCGATTCGCTTCAACTGGGAAATGCCCAAGTTCGTGTACAACGACGAGCATTGAGCCAGCGATGCGGGTGCGCTCAGACGCGTTGCTCGTGCTGGGCCAACGCCCACTCCACATGTTCCTGTACCAGCTCGGACGGGTATTCACGCCTTGCTTTGAGCGCTTCGAGTACCGGTATGCTCGACGGGGCATTGCCCAGGCCAACCGCCAGGTTGCGCAGCCAGCGCTCGTAGCCGGCACGGCGTAGCGGAGAGCCTTCGGTGTTGCTCAGAAACTTGTCTTCGTCCCACATGAACAGTTCGGCCAGCCCGGCGTTATCGAGGTTGTGTCGGGGTTTGAAGTCGCCTTCAGCCGTGGTGCGGGCAAAGCGGTTCCAGGGGCAGACGATCTGGCAATCGTCACACCCGAACACCCGATTGCCGATCAGTGGACGCAAGTCTTCGGGGATCGCGGTTTTCAGTTCGATGGTCAGGTATGAAATGCAGCGCCGCGCATCCAGCACGTAAGGCCCGACGAAGGCGTTGGTGGGGCAAATGTCCAGGCATGCAGTGCAGCGTCCGCAGTGTTCTGTCTCGTGGGGCGCATCCACGGGCAGCGGTAAATCCACAAACAGCTCGCTCAGAAAGAAGTAGCTTCCGGCCTTGCGGTTGAGTACCAGGGTGTTTTTGCCGATCCAGCCCAGGCCGGCCTTTTGCGCGATGGCTTTTTCCAGCACCGGGGCGCTGTCGACAAAGGCGCGAAAGCCGAACGGGCCGATGTCCGCCTGGATCCGGTCAGCCAGTTGCTGCACGCGTTTGCGGATCAGCTTGTGGTAGTCGCGGCCCAGGGCGTAACGCGATACGTAGGCTTTTTCAGGCTGGGCCAGCAATTGTGCCATGTGGGTATCGCCGGGCAGGTAGTCCATGCGCAGCGACACCACGCGCAAGGTGCCGGGCACCAGCTCTTCAGGATGTGAACGTTTGCTGCCATGTGCGCCCATGTATTCCATGTCGCCGTGGTAGCCGGCTGCCAGCCAGCGCTCCAGATGTTGCTCGTGTTCTCCCAGGTCGAGGCCGGCAATGGCGACTTGTTGAAAGCCCAGCTCGCGGCCCCATTCCTTGATGGATTGTGCGAGAGCGGGGAGGTCGACGGTAATAGCAGGCATGAGGCAAGAGAAACCGGGGCTGAGATGCGTATAATTCTGCCAGACATCGGAGCCCGATACCCATGCCACAGACCAAGCGCCTGTTTGCCAGCCCTGAACCCCTACTCGCCGATAACCTGTCGCGGCTGCCTGCGCGAGCGCCGGATGCCCATAAAGGCCAGTTCGGGCATGTGCTGCTGATTGGCGGAGACCGGGGGTTTGGCGGGTCGATTACCCTTAGTGCGCAGGCGGCATTGCGCTGCGGTGCGGGGTTGGTGTCGCTGGCTACCCGGCCTGAACATGTGCCTGGCGCTCTGGTGCGCCTGCCGGAGGTGATGACCCTGGGTGTGTCATCGGCCAATCAGCTGATGGGTGTGTTGGCCCAGGCCTCGGTTTTGGTGGTGGGGCCAGGGTTGGGGCAGGCGCCATGGGGCCGCAGTTTGTTATCGGCGGCGGCTCAGGCAAAAATGCCTCAAGTCTGGGATGCCGATGCGCTGAATCTGTTGTCCAACGCTGACTTTAAACTGGCCTCAGGTTCGGTTATCACTCCGCATCCCGGTGAAGCCTCGCGGTTGCTGGGGATCAGTACTGCACAAGTCCAGGCCGACCGCCCTGCTGCTGTCCGGGCGCTGGTTAAAAAATACTCAGTAGTGTGCGTTCTTAAAGGTGCAGGCACTTTGATCGCAGGCCTGAATGATGAGCTGGCCGTGTGCAATCATGGCCATCCGGCAATGGCGACGGCAGGTCTGGGCGACGTTCTGGCTGGCGTGATCGGCGCCTTGCTGGCTCAGGGCATGACTGCATTTGAGGCGGCATGTCTGGCGGTGTGGCTGCATGCCCGCGCCGGTGAACAACAAGGAATATCGGGCCGTGGGCTGGCGGCCAGTGATTTGATACCAGCCATTCGTCAGTTGTTGGAGGAATACGCACCGTGCACGAGATAACACTGCATCTGGCTGATGAAGAGGCCATGACCGCGTTTGGCGCACGCTTGGCGACCGTTACCCAGGGTCACGGTCTGATCTTTCTCGATGGCGACCTGGGGATGGGTAAAACCACCCTGTCACGGGGTTTGATTCGCGGCCTGGGGCACACTGGCTCGGTCAAAAGTCCGACCTTTACCCTGGTTGAGCCTTACGAAATTGGCGATATACGCGCTTTTCACTTTGATCTGTATCGCCTGGTCGACCCTGAAGAGCTGGAATATATGGGGATTCGCGATTATTTCGACGAAGACGCCCTATGCTTGATCGAGTGGCCCGATAAAGGTGCAGGCTTTTTGCCAAAGCCTGACCTGACCATTACCATTAGCCCGCATAACACCGGGCGTTTGCTGAAGTTGACGCCCCAAGGTTCACGTGGCGAGTCTTGGTGTGCCGCCTTGGCACCGGAATACAAATAATGATGGGGTTTGGTATGCGCTTTCGCGCGTTAGTGAGTGTCGTTGGTCTGTTGCTCAGTGTCATGGCCGTGAATGCCGTGGCCGCGACTCAGGTAAAAAGCGTTCGTTTATGGCGTGCCCCGGACAACACTCGGCTGGTGTTTGACCTCACAGGCCCGGTGCAACACAGCGTATTTACGCTAACAGCACCGGATCGCCTGGTGATTGATATCAATGGCGCGACCCTTGGCGGGCCTTTGAATGTGGCTACGGCCAACACGCCAATCACCAGCATGCGCTCGGCGCAACGCACGCCTACCGATTTGCGGGTGGTGATCGACCTGAAAAGGGCCGTGACCCCCAAAAGCTTCGTTCTGCCACCTAATGCGCAATACGGCAACCGTCTGGTGGTCGACCTGTATGACCAGGGGGCTGACCTGAGCCCGAGTTTGCCGGCGACCAATGTGGCGACGGTTCCGGTGGTACCGGTGACCCCTGCGCAACCAGAGGTCAATCTGCCTCCCGTGCCCAGTGGCAAACGTAACGTAGTGGTGGTGATTGACGCCGGACATGGCGGCGAAGACCCGGGCGCTTCGGGTGCTGGCGGTCAGCACGAGAAGCACGTGGTACTGGCGATTGCCAAAGAGCTGCAGCGCCAGATCAACGGCATGAAAGGCTTTAAAGCCGAGCTCACCCGTACCGGCGACTACTTTATTCCGTTACGCGGACGCACCGAAATTGCCCGCAAGAAGGGCGCCGACCTGTTTGTGTCGATCCACGCCGATGCTGCGCCTTCCAAGGCAGCCTTTGGTGCATCGGTCTTCGCCTTGTCCGAGCGCGGCGCAACGTCCGAAACAGCCCGTTGGCTGGCAGACAGCGAAAACCGCTCTGACTTGATCGGTGGTGCCGGAAACGTGAGCCTGGATGACAAGGACCGGATGCTGGCAGGTGTGTTGCTTGATCTGTCGATGACTGCTTCGCTCACGTCCAGCCTGAACGTGGGGCAAAAAGTATTGAGCAACATCGGCCGAGTGACACCGCTGCACAAGCAGCGTGTAGAACAGGCCGGGTTTATGGTGCTCAAGTCGCCGGACATTCCATCGATTCTCGTCGAAACCGGCTTTATCTCGAACGCCAACGAAGCCAATAAATTGGCTTCCTCCAGCCACCAGCAGGCGCTGGCACGTTCGATCAGCAGTGGTGTACGTCAATTCTTCCAGCAAAACCCGCCACCGGGCACTTACATTGCCTGGCTGCGTGATACCGGCAAAATCGCCCAGGGTGCACGCGAACACACGGTTCGTCCTGGCGAAACCCTGGCGATGATTGCTGTGCGTTATCAGGTGGGGGTTGCGACGCTGCGGTCGAGCAACAACTTGAAAACCGATGAGTTGCGAGTTGGCCAGAACCTGAACATCCCCGCCACCGAACTGGTGTCCAAGCAATGAGTGACGGGGTGTTGAACAGTAGTGCGCGTATCGAGCTGCTCAGCCCGCGCCTGGCTAACCAGATTGCGGCTGGCGAGGTGGTTGAGCGCCCGGCGTCGGTGATTAAGGAACTGCTGGAAAACAGCCTCGACTCGGGTGCCAAACGAATCGACGTGGATGTGGAGCAGGCCGGCATCAAGCTGCTGCGGGTGCGCGACGATGGCAGCGGGATTTCCAGCGATGACTTGCCGCTGGCCCTGGCGCGTCACGCCACCAGCAAGATCCGCGACCTGGAAGACCTTGAACGGGTGATGAGCCTGGGTTTTCGAGGCGAGGCGCTGGCCTCCATCAGTTCGGTGGCAAGGCTGACCCTGACATCGCGCACCCGCGGCGCTGATCAGGCGTGGCAGGTTGAGACCGAGGGGCGCGACATGGCGCCCCGGGTCCAGCCGGCTGCCCATCCGGTCGGTACCTCGGTTGAAGTACGGGACCTGTTTTTCAACACGCCTGCGCGGCGCAAGTTTCTCAAGACTGAAAAAACCGAATTCGATCACCTGCAAGAAGTCATCAAGCGTTTGGCGCTGGCGCGTTTTGATGTGGCGTTCAATCTGCGGCACAACGGTAAAACCATCCTCAATCTGCACGAAGCCCACGACGATACTGCCCGCGCCAGGCGTGTGGCGGCAGTGTGCGGTGCAGCCTTCCTGGAGCAGGCGCTGCCGATCGAAATCGAGCGCAACGGCCTGCATTTGTGGGGCTGGGTGGGCTTGCCGACCTTTTCGCGCAGCCAGGCCGACTTGCAGTACTTCTATGTGAATGGCCGTGCAGTGCGCGACAAATTGGTGGCGCACGCGGTGCGTCAGGCTTACCGCGATGTGCTGTTCAACGGCCGTCATCCGACCTTCGTGCTGTTTTTTGAGGTCGACCCGGCGGTGGTAGACGTCAACGTGCACCCGACCAAGCACGAAGTGCGTTTCCGTGACGGGCGCATGGTGCATGACTTCTTGTACGGCACGTTGCACCGCGCCCTGGGCGATGTGCGACCGGAAGATCAACTGGCGGCCCCTGCGCCGGTACCGGGTGCCGAACGGCCTACCGGGATCGATGCGGGTGAGTTTGGCCCGCAAGGTGAAATGCGCCTGGCGGCGAATCTGCTCGAGCCGCCCCAGGCTGCACCTTCGGCCCATGTGCCGGGTTCTGGTGCCGGGGCGGGCTATCAATCGTTCTATCGCCCGCCATCGGCGACGCCGTCTGTTCCGGCCGCGGAGGCGCGCAACGCCTACCGGGAATTTTTCGCACCATTGCCTGAGGCCGGCGCCTCGCCGATGCCTGAAGGGCAGGGCGATATTCCGCCGCTGGGCTATGCGCTGGCGCAGCTCAAGGGCATTTATATCCTCGCGGAAAACGCCCAGGGGCTGGTGCTGGTGGACATGCATGCGGCCCACGAGCGGATCATGTATGAGCGCTTGAAGGTCGCTATGGCCAGTGAAGGGCTGAGCGGTCAGCCGCTGCTGGTGCCGGAGTCGATTGCAGTCAGTCAGCGGGAAGCCGATTGCGCCGAAGAGCACGCCGAGTGGTTCCAGCGTCTTGGCTTCGAGTTGCAGCGCCTGGGGCCGGAAACATTGGCCATCCGCCAGATTCCGGCCTTGCTCAAGCAGGCTGAAGCACAGCGTCTGGTGCACGACGTATTGGCCGATCTGATGGAGTACGGTACCAGTGACCGGATTCAGGCACATCTCAATGAATTGCTCGGCACCATGGCCTGCCACGGCGCGATTCGCGCCAATCGGCGCCTGGCCTTGCCGGAAATGAACGGCTTGTTGCGTGACATGGAAAATACCGAGCGCAGCGGTCAGTGCAATCATGGTCGTCCGACCTGGACCCAAATGGGTCTGGACGACTTGGACAAACTCTTTTTGCGCGGTCGCTGATGACAGGTTCCAACGCTTTACCTCCGGCCATCTTTTTGATGGGGCCGACTGCCGCGGGCAAAACCGACCTGGCGATCGAGCTGAGCAAGGTGCTGCCCTGCGAGCTGGTCAGTGTCGACTCGGCACTGGTCTATCGCGGTATGGATATCGGCACGGCCAAACCCTCGAAAGAAATCCTGGCCGCGCATCCGCACCGGCTGATCGATATTCTCGACCCGGCTGAAAGCTATTCGGCGGCTGATTTTCGTCGTGATGCGCTCACAGCCATGGCTGAAATCACCGCTCGCGGCAATATCCCGCTGTTGGTGGGCGGCACCATGCTCTATTACAAAGCGCTTAGTGAGGGTCTGGCAGACATGCCTGCGGCCGACCCGCAAGTGCGTGCGCAACTCGAGGAAGAGGCATTGCGCCTCGGCTGGCAAGCGTTGCACGACCAGTTGGCAGCCATCGATCCAGCGTCGGCGGCACGCATTCATCCCAACGATCCGCAGCGTCTGACCCGTGCCTTAGAGGTTTATCGGGTCAGCGGCATGAGCATGACGGACCACCGCCAGAAACAATCTGAAGAATCTACTAAAGCAGCGGCTTCTGGCTGCAGTCAATTGCCCTATACTGTCGCGAACCTGGCCATTGCTCCGGCTAATCGTCAGGTGCTGCATGAGCGAATTGCACAAAGATTCGGGCAGATGCTGGAACAGGGGTTCATTGATGAGGTCCTAGCCCTGCGTAATAGAAGTGACCTGCATGCAGGGTTGCCGTCTATACGTGCAGTGGGTTACCGGCAAGTCTGGGATTACCTTGACGGCAAGCTGACAGCGGCCGAGATGCAGGAGCGCGGCATAATTGCCACGCGCCAGTTGGCCAAGCGTCAGTTCACCTGGTTACGCAGCTGGAATGATCTGCATTGGCTGGACAGTCTTGACTGCGACAATCTGCCACGAGCCTTGAAATACCTGGAATCGGTCTCCATATTGAGCTGAGTCTCAGGAAATGCCGTCTATCCTATGGGTATGGCGTCATCAGCCATCTAATTTTTGTTTCTATTTTTATCCTTACAGGAGTGCGGCATATGTCAAAAGGGCATTCGCTACAAGACCCTTACTTGAATACTTTGCGTAAAGAGAAGGTTGGCGTTTCCATCTATCTGGTCAACGGGATCAAGCTGCAGGGGACTATCGAGTCTTTCGACCAGTTCGTGATTCTGCTGAAAAACACCGTCAGCCAAATGGTTTACAAGCACGCTATCTCGACAGTCGTACCAGTACGTCCTATTCGTCTGCCAAGCGCAGCTGAATCGGAACTGGCAGACGCTGAACCAGGTAACGCCTGATAGGAGTCTGCTTTGTTCTTTGAGCGCCACGGTGGTGGTGAGCGAGCGATCCTCGTTCACTTGGAAGGACAGGACCCTGAGGCGCGCGAAGATCCGCAGGAGTTCCAGGAGTTAGCTGTATCGGCCGGCGCCGAGACGGTCGCGTTTTTTAACGTGCCGCGTCATCGGCCATCGGCCAAGTACCTGATTGGCAGTGGCAAGGTCGAGGAGTTACGCGACCTGGTCAAGGCCGAGAAGGTCGACATCGTGATTTTCAATCACGTCCTCACCCCGAGTCAGGAGCGTAACCTCGAACGTGTATTCGAGTGTCGCGTACTTGACCGTACCGGGTTGATTCTCGACATCTTCGCTCAACGCGCCCGTACCCATGAAGGCAAGCTGCAGGTCGAACTGGCCCAGCTTGATCACATGAGCACGCGCCTTGTGCGCGGCTGGACTCACCTTGAGCGTCAAGGTGGGGGTATTGGTATGCGCGGGCCGGGTGAAACCCAGCTCGAAACAGACCGTCGTCTGTTGCGCGTACGCATCAGCCAGATCAAGGCCCGCCTGAAAAAAGTCCGCAGTCAACGCGAGCAGTCCCGTAGAGGGCGCCAACGCGCCGACATTCCTACGGTGTCGCTGGTGGGTTATACCAACGCCGGTAAATCCACACTGTTCAATGCGGTTACCGGCTCTGACGTGTTTGCCGCCGACCAGTTGTTTGCCACACTTGACCCTACCTTGCGCCGTCTTGAACTGGCCGACCTGGGGCCGATTGTTCTGGCTGACACAGTGGGCTTTATTCGTCACCTTCCACACAAGCTTGTTGAGGCTTTCCGGTCTACGCTCGAAGAGTCGAGCAATTCCGATTTGCTGCTGCACGTGATCGATGCGCACGAACCTGAGCGCATGGCGCAGATCGAGCAGGTGATGGTGGTGCTGGGCGAGATTGGAGCCCAGGACTTGCCGATCCTCGAGGTCTACAACAAAATCGATTTGCTTGAAGGTGTCGAGCCGCAGATCCAGCGGGATGCCGATGGCAAACCGCAGCGGGTCTGGTTGTCGGCGCGTGACGGTGTCGGACTGGAGTTGCTTGAACAAGCCATCGCCGAGTTGCTGGGCAATGATTTGTTTGTGGGTACCTTGCGCTTGCCGCAACGTTTTGCTCGACTGCGTGCCCAGTTCTTTGAACTGGGGGTAGTACAAAAAGAAGAGCACGACGATGAGGGTGCCAGTCTGCTGGACGTACGCCTGCCGCGATCCGAGCTCAATCGCTTGGTCAGCCGCGAAGGGATGCAGCCGCTGGAATTTATCGAACAACACACTTTGCAATAAAAGCCTCACAAAGCGGCTGTGCCGCTATGGTAGGCATTCTGTAGCATTGGTCGGCGCGCCGTGGGCGCGTCTTTGCTTTATCAGATGGAGAGCGCTATGGCTTGGAATGAGCCGGGTGGCAACTCGAATAATCAAGATCCTTGGGGTGGCAAACGCCCGAATAACGGCGGCCGCAAGGGACCACCAGATCTCGACGAGGCCTTCCGAAAGCTGCAGGAAAGCCTGAATGGGTTGTTCGGTGGTGGGAAAAAACGTGGTAGCGGCGACGGCGGATCAAATGGCGGCAAAGGTGCTGGTTTTGGCCTGCTGGGCATTGGTCTTGTCGTGCTGGCTGCAGCCTGGCTGTACAGCGCGGTTTACGTGGTCGACGAACAGGAGCAAGCCGTGGTGCTGCGCCTGGGCAAGTACTACGACACCGTAGGGCCGGGTCTGAACATTTACTTCCCGCCGTTCGATAAAAAGTACCTGGAAAACGTGACGCGTGAGCGTGCGTACACCAAGCAGGGGCAGATGCTCACTGAAGACGAAAACATCGTCGAAGTGCCGCTGACCGTGCAGTACAAGATCAGCAACCTGCGCGACTTCGTGCTGAACGTTGATCAGCCGGAAGTCAGCCTGCAACAGGCCACCGACAGTGCGTTGCGTCACGTAGTGGGTTCCACTGCGATGGATCAGGTATTGACCGAAGGCCGTGAGCAGATGGCTGTGGACATCAAGGAGCGCTTGCAGCGATTCCTTGATACCTACAAGACCGGTATCACAGTGACTCAGGTGAACGTACAGAACGCAGCAGCACCGCGTGAAGTACAAGAAGCCTTTGATGACGTGATCCGCGCTCGTGAAGACGAGCAGCGTGCCCGCAACCAGGCAGAAAGCTACGCCAATGGCGTGGTGCCGGAAGCGCGCGGTCAGGCCCAGCGCATCATCGAAAACGCCAATGGCTATCGTGATGAAGTGATTTCTCGCGCCAAGGGTGAGGCAGACCGCTTTACCAAACTGGTGAGCGAGTATCGCAAGGCTCCGGATGTGACGCGTGACCGTCTGTACCTGGACACCATGCAGGAAGTCTTCAGCAATACCAGCAAAGTACTCGTGACCGGCAACAAAAACGGCCAGAGCAACTTGCTGTACTTGCCATTGGACAAAATGATTGAAGGCCGTAATGGCAGCACCCCGGCAACGGGCTCGGCAGCTGCGGCGGGCAATAACGATTCGGCATCCCATGCCAACTCGGATATGCCGACACCACCGCGTACCAGGGAGAGTCGCTGATGAGCAATAAATCGCTGATCGCCCTTATTGTTGCCGTTGTCGTGGCGATTGTTGCCTGGAACAGCTTCTACATCGTTTCGCAAACCGAACGTGCAGTGATGCTGCGCTTTGGTCGTGTGGTGCAGGACGATGTTCCGCCGGGTCTGCATGTGAAGATTCCTTACGTCAACCAGGTGCGCAAGTTCGACGGTCGCCTGATGACGCTGGATGCGCCGACTCAGCGTTTTCTGACGCTGGAAAAGAAAGCGGTAATGGTTGATGCCTTCGCCAAGTGGCGCGTGAAAGATGCCGGTCGCTTCTATGCTGCGACCTCCGGTCTTAAGCAAGTTGCTGACGAGCGCTTGTCGCGTCGTCTCGAGTCGGGTCTGCGCGACCAGTTCGGCAAGCGCACGCTGCATGAGGTTGTGTCCGGTGAGCGCGACGCGCTGATGGCTGACCTGACTGCGTCGCTGAACAAAATGGCTGAAAAAGAGCTGGGCATCGAAGTTGTTGATGTCCGGGTCAAGGCCATCGACCTGCCGAAGGAAGTAAACCGCAGCGTTTTCGAACGGATGAGCAGTGAGCGTGAGCGTGAAGCCCGTGAGCACCGCGCCAAGGGTAACGAGCTGGCAGAAGGCATTCGTGCTGACGCTGATCGTCAAGCCCGCGTGCTGTTGGCTGAGGCGTATCGTCAGTCCGAAGAGGCTCGCGGTGATGGTGATGCCCAGGCTTCCGCGATCTACTCCAAGGCTTATGGCCAGGATCAGGAGTTCTACAAGTTCTATCGCAGCCTGCGCGCTTACCGCGAAAGTTTTGCGAACAAGAGCGACGTACTGGTTCTGGACCCAAGCAGCGATTTCTTCCGCTACCTGGAAAAATCCAAGCCGGCACAGCAGTAAAGGGCGCGTCGCCAGTTAGTCACTGTATGAGCGGGTTTGCTCGCTCATACATATGAATATCTGGCGCATGTATTCACTCCGCCCGGCGGGCAAATTGCCTGGCGGGGTGATCCTTTTAGAAAACGTGTGTATGATGCGGCAGCCGGGAAATTCCCGGCTTTTTTGCGTCTGCATGTTTGATTGACCGACTGGCTGTTACACGTCGGCAGATTTTTCGAGGAATGTGCGAGCCTGTCGCTTTGGGCTTTTTTGCTGTGCGCGTTCAAGACGCAGCCACGTTCTGCTTTACTCAAGGCTCGCCTGCTGGCTGGCCGCCCGGATCACAGGGGAATGGCGTAATGGCAACGGTAGACCGCTGGCTTCTGCCAGATGGCATCGAAGAAGTACTTCCACCTGAGGCAGCCCGCATTGAAGTGGCGCGCCGTCAGGTGTTGGATCTGTTCCAGAGCTGGGGCTATGAGTTCGTTGTCACCCCGCATATCGAATACCTGGAGTCCTTGCTGACAGGGGCAGGCCAGGATCTCGACTTGCGGACCTTTAAGGTTATTGACCCGCAAACGGGTCGCCAGATGGGTTTTCGTGCCGACATCACGCCACAAGTGGCGCGCATTGACGCGCATACCTTGCGCCGTGAAGGCCCGAGCCGTCTGTGCTACGCCGGCAGCGTGCTGCATGCTCAGCCGCGCGGGTTGTCATCCTCGCGCAGCCCGATCCAGCTGGGTGCCGAGTTGTATGGCGATGCCAGCCCGAGCAGCGACGTGGAAGTCATCAGCCTGATGCTGGCCATGCTGCAATTGGCCGACGTGCCGGATGTCCACATGGACCTGGGTCACGTTGGTATCTACCGTGGTTTGGCCCGTGCGGCCAACCTGTCGGTTGAAGTGGAACAACAATTGTTCGACGCTCTGCAACGCAAGGCGATCGACGAAGTAACGGCCTTGACCGAAGGTTTGCCGGCTGATTTGGCAGGCATGCTGCAGGCATTGGTTGGTTTGTGTGGTGGCCGCGACGTGCTGGTTGCTGCGCGTGAGCGCCTGGCCCAGGCTCCGGCCCCGGTTCTGGCTGCTCTGGACGATTTGCTGGCGATTGCCGAGCGGTTGTCTGTGCGTTTCCCGCAGTTGCCGCTGTATTTTGACCTGGGTGAGTTGCGTGGGTATCACTACCACACAGGTGTGGTGTTTGCGGTCTTTGTTCCGGGCGTTGGGGATTCCATCGCTCAGGGCGGTCGTTATGACGATATTGGTGCTGTTTTCGGGCGTGCCCGTCCGGCGACCGGTTTTTCGACTGATTTGAAAACCCTGGTGACCCTGGGGCGTGCTGAAGTCGAGCTACCGTGTGGCGGTATCTGGATGCCCGACAGTACAGATGCGACACTCTGGCAGCAGGTTTGCCAGCTTCGCAGTGAAGGTCAGCGTGTGGTTCAGGCATTGCCTGGCCAGTCACGGATCGCCGCCAGTGATGCGGACTGCGACCGCCAATTGATTCAGCAGAATGGCTTGTGGCAAGTAGTGCCGCTGGCTTCTTGAGTTTTCCTGCCGGCGGCTGCCGGCACCAAGTTTGCGCGAAGAGGACAAGTGTTATGGGTAAGAATGTCGTAGTCCTGGGCACCCAATGGGGTGATGAGGGCAAAGGCAAGATCGTTGATCTGCTGACCGAACATGCTGCCGCTGTAGTGCGCTACCAGGGTGGCCACAACGCTGGCCACACCTTGGTAATCGACGGTGAAAAAACCGTTCTGCACCTGATCCCGTCGGGCGTATTGCGCGAAGGCGTGCAGTGCCTGATCGGCAACGGCGTGGTGGTTGCTCCCGACGCCCTGTTGCGTGAAATCATCAAGCTGGAAGAGAAAGGCGTACCGGTGCGCGAGCGCCTGCGTATCAGCCCGTCTTGCCCGCTGATCCTGTCCTTCCACGTAGCGCTGGATCAGGCTCGTGAAAAGGCCCGTGGCGAGCTGAAGATCGGTACTACCGGTCGCGGCATTGGCCCGGCATATGAAGACAAGGTTGCTCGTCGTGGCCTGCGTGTTGGCGATCTGCTCAACATGCCGCGCTTTGAAGCCAAGCTGCGTGAATTGGTGGAATACCACAACTTCATGCTGGTGGGTTACTACAAAGAAGCCGCCATCGACTTCGACAAGACGCTGGCCGAGTGCAAGGAATACGCCGAGCTGCTCAAGCCGCTGATGCTGGACGTGACTGCCGAGCTGCACGGTCTGCGCCGCGCTGGCAAAGACATCATGTTCGAAGGCGCCCAGGGTTCGTTGCTGGACATCGACCACGGTACCTACCCGTACGTGACCAGCTCCAACACTACCGCTGGCGGTGTTGCCACCGGTTCGGGCGTTGGTCCGATGTTCCTGGATTACATCCTGGGCATCACCAAGGCTTACACCACTCGCGTGGGTTCGGGTCCATTCCCGACTGAGCTGTTCGACGAAGTGGGCGCTCACCTGGCCAAACAGGGTCACGAGTTCGGTGCAACCACCGGCCGTGCCCGTCGTTGCGGCTGGTTCGACGCCGTTATCCTGCGTCGCGCTATCGATGTGAACAGCATCTCGGGCATCTGCCTGACCAAGCTGGACGTACTCGACGGTCTGGAAACCATCAATATTTGTGTCGGCTACAAAGATGCAAACGGTAACGTCCTGGTGGACGCGCCGACCGATGCTGACAGCTACGAAGGCCTGCAGCCGGTTTACGAAGCTGTACCGGGCTGGACAGAATCGACCGTGGGTGCCAAAACCCTGGAAGAGCTGCCTGCTGCTGCGCGTGCTTACATCAAGCGCGTAGAAGAGCTGATCGGTGCTCCGATCGACATCATCTCGACTGGCCCGGACCGCAACGAGACTATCGTTCTGCGTCACCCGTTCGCTTAAGACGTTTTGATGTAAACAAAGGGCCCCTCGGGGCCCTTTGTTGTTTCTGCCTGTCGTGCGGCACGACCCTTGCTGTGAAATAGCCATTAAGGTGCCATCAATATAGTGGCACCGCTGTGGAGGGGTTTTCTGTGTCTGCCGTGCTCTCACTGTTACGAAGTCGTCTATTGCGGCCTGTATTCGTTACCCTAGGTATCGCTCTCTTGGTGCAGGTGCTGGTGGCTGTTGCACTGACGCGGAGCACAGTGACGGCCCTTGAGTCTGATCTGGATGTGCGCCTGGGGGCGGACAGTCAAAAGCTCACGGGCGAGCTGGAGCAGGCCGGGCGTGAGGTCAAGAGCAGTCTTGAAGGGTTGTCTGCCAGCACTCGCGAACGCCTGACGGCCGGACTGGCGCCGCGCTTGAAAGAAGAGCAAATGCAGCTGCGCAATGCACTGGAAAAGAATCTGATGGATTCGGCCAATGATATGGCGCAACTGCTGGCGGCTGTAGCGCCACGGGCCATCTGGGACAATGATGCGCCCACATTGTCCGATTTCGCCCGTCGTGCCCAGCGCAATCCCAACGTGCTGTTCGTGGTGTATGACGACGTTGCCGGACAGCATCTGACGCGTTACCTCAATCGTGAAAATTCGATCAACAAAGCTCTTTTGGAGAAGGGTAAGGGCGAGCGAGCCCTGGATAAAGTTCTGGATGCGGCGCGGCACGACCCGGCGGTTTATTACCTCGAAGCCTCCATCAGCCCCAATGGCGTTGAGATTGGCAAGGTGTTAATGGGCGTTTCCACGGCCTCGGTCGAGAAGGATCTGGCGGCCCTTGATAAGCGTTTTGCGCAACTGATCGTCAGCAGTGAGCATTTGGTGGATGAAAGCCTGCAGGGCGCGGCAAAAGACAGCTCGGCAGCACTGGGCGCGCGTCTGGAATCAGCCCAGGCTGCAGCGGCGCAGATGCAGGCCAATACCGCGGTGACCGTTCGCGATGCGGCTGACACCTTGCGCTGGCGCATTGGCATGGGGCTGGCGACTGTGGGACTGGGTGTTTTGCTGTTGCTGGCTGTGGTGCTGGGGCGGCGGGTGGTCAACAAATTGCTGCTGATGATTGCCGCGTTGAACGATCTGGCTGCAGGCGAGGGTGATCTGACCAAGCGTGTGGGCCTGGACAGTAAGGATGAGATTGGCGATATGGCGGGGGCGGTGAACCGTTTTATCGACAAGTTGCAGCCCATTGTGCGTGAGGCAGGTGATGTGGCGCAGCGTACCGGGGTCGAGATTGGTGCTATGACAGAGCGTAATGCAGGGGCCAATGCTGCGGCCCAGTTGCAGCGTGATGAAGTGGCCCAGAGCCTGGAGGCGCTGTCGACCATGGCCGACGCGGCGCAGTCGGAAAGTCAGGCGATGCAGGCAGCGCTCAAGCAGGTGCAGGATATTCGTCAGGCCACTGATGAAAATACCCGCACCTCTGCACAAGTCGGCGGCCTGATCGAAGCGCTGGCCGGGCAGGTTGGGGCTGGAGCCAAGGTCATTGAGCGTCTGGCCCAGCAAAGTGAGCAAATTGAAGTGGTACTGACGGTCATTCACGGCATCGCCGAGCAAACCAATCTTCTGGCCCTTAATGCGGCGATAGAGGCTGCACGGGCAGGGGAGACAGGGCGCGGTTTTGCTGTGGTGGCAGATGAGGTGCGGGCGCTGGCCAGCAAGACGCAGAGCTCTACCGGCGATATCCAGGCTCACATCGTAGCCTTGCAGCAGGGGGCCAAGGAGGCAGTAGCGGCGATTGCTCTGGCCGGGCGCCAGGCCAATGAGGGGTTGGCAGTGCTGCGAGGCAGCGTTCAGTTGCAGAAAACCGTACAGGCTTCGGTTGAGCAGGTGCACGCCGCGATTGGGGATGCCACTAAAGCTGCTGCGCATCAGGCCCAGGGCGCGCATGCGGTGCGTGGGCGGGTTGAAGTGATTCATGCCCAGGCTGAGCGTGCAGCTCGTGCGGTCAACGAAACGACCGCCAGCGGCCAGATACTTGACGGGTTGGCGGCGCAGCTAAAAGCGAGCCTGGGGCAGTTCAGGGCATAAACCGCGAGCAACCTGTAGGAGCGAGCTTGCTCGCGAGCTTTTCAACCACCAAAGAGCTCGCTAGCAAGCTCGCTCCTACGTCTCCAGATTGCTAGCGGCTCAGATACATCTTGGTGGTCAGCAGGTAAACCGGCAGCCCCGATACCAGGATCAACAGCGCCGCATAGGGGGCCGCCGCCGCAAACTCGATGTTGGAGGTGTGGGACCAAACCTGTGTTGCCAATGTATTAAGACCGGTCGGACTCAAAAGCAGTGTGGCGGTCAGTTCTTTCATGGCGTCCAGGAACACCAAGGCGAAAGCCGCCCCCAGTGCCGGGAAAATGATTGGTAATGTCACCCGGCAAAACGCCGAAAACGACGATGCGCCCAGGGTGCGTGCCGCCTCTTCAAGCTGCGGAGCGGCCTTGTTCAGCGCCGTGCGAATCGGCGCCTGCGCCAGTGGCAAAAACAGCAAGGCATAGGCAATCAGCAGCAGGGCGGAGGTCTGGTACAGCGCTGGCACGTAATGCAGCGAGAAGTACACCAGCGCCAGGGCAATCACCAGTCCGGGTAATGCATGCAGCAGGTATGGCAGACGCTCGGCCCAGATGGCCAGCCGGCCTTTATACCGCACCACCAGCAAGCCTACGGGGACTGCCAGCACCAGGCACAGGGCAGCGCCGCCCAGCGCCAGTGACAGGGACGAGAGCAGCGCCTCGCCAATGGCTGCCATCGGGAACGCTGCGGAGCTGCCCTTGACCAGCCAATACACCAGCATGCCCAGCGGGACCCCGCTGCCAATGATTGCCAGTACCAGGCAATACAGCTGGCCAAAAAATGACCATTTGCCCAGTCGCACTTGCTCGGCGCGCCGTGCTGCGCCCTGGCCGATTCGAATGTGCCGGCCTTTACCGCGCACTTTCAGCTCCAGCCACAGCAGGCTAAGGCACATCACCAGCAGCACTGCCGAAAGCATGGCTGCATTGGCGTTGCTGAACGACAGCTCGAATTGCTGATAGATCGCAGTAGTGAAGGTCTGCAGGCCGATGATCGACAGCGCGCCGAACTCCACCAGCATATGCAGGGCAATCAATAACGAGCCTGCCAGCAACGAAGGCCAGAGCAGCGGCAGGGTGATCCTGAAAAACACCCCCAGGCGATTCTGGCCCAGGGTGCGGGCCGACTCTTCAAGTGCCGGGTCGAGATTGCGCAAAGTGGCCGCGACAGGCAGGAAGATCAGTGGGTATTTGGACAGGCTCATCACCAGAATGGCGCCGCCCAGGCCCTCAAAGCTGGAGCTGAGGGACACCCAGGTGAAGCTGCTGACGAATGCCGGAACGGCAAACGGCAGGCACAGGATCACGCCCCACAGGCGTCGCCCCGGCAAGTTACTGCGCTCAAGCAGCCAGGCCAGCGACAAGCCGACCAGCGCGCAGGTTACGGTCACGCCCACCATCAGCAGCAGCGTGTTGCGCATCAGGTCAAATACAAAAGGCCGCCACAACAAGTGCGCCGCTTGTGCCCACCCGGCCTGCCATGCCTTGGTGCCGACATACAGCAACGGCAACAGGCTCAGGCCTACCAGCAACAGCACGGGCAACAACAGCCAGACCGAAGGCCTTTTACGTTTCACGGTGAAGCCAGCAGGTTGGGCGGCAGACAGCATCAGAGCAAGCCTACATCTTGTTCAAGCTCCAGCGCTTCATCAGCGTTGCCAAGGTCGGCCGGAGTGATTTTTGGCGGTTGTAGCTCATCAAATGGCTTGAGGCCGCGTTCCGAGACCATGCCTTTGCGCATCGGGTATTCAGCAGTGGTGTTGGTGATCACTCGCTGACCTTCTTCGCTGGCCATGTAAGCCAGAAGTTGCTGGGCTTCTTTAGGATGTTTGCTGGCCTTCAATACGCCGGCGCTGGATACGGTAATCAGACCGCCCGCATCGCCATCGGTGAAGTAGTACAGCTTTGAGTTCAGCTTGCCTTTCTCGCGCTGCAGGGCGAACCAGTAGTAATTGTTGACCAGTACGGCGGCCACTTCGCCATTTTCGACGGCTTTTAGCGCAACCATGTTGTTGGTGTAGGTCTTGCCAAAGGCGCGTAGCCCGGTCAGCCACTCCTCGGCAGCTTCACGGCCATGCAGTTTGATAATGGCCACGGCCTGTTCCTGGAATGCACCGCTGGTAGGTACGAAACCTACTTTGCCTTGCCATTCGGGGCCTGCGAAATCCAGAACTGACTTGGGCAGCTCTTCTTCCTTGATCTTGTCAGGGTTGAACGCCACGACGCGGGTGCGCGCAGTCACGCCGATCCAGGTGCCATTGGCGGCCACATATTCCTTGGGTAGCGCTTGCAGGGTGCTGTCGTCGGCCTTGGCCAGAAAGCCCTGTTCGCCAAGGCTGTTGAGCGGCGGCGATTCTTCGGCATAGAACACGTCGGCAGGCGAGCGGTCGCCTTCTTCGACGATCTGGCTGGCGAGTTGGTTGCTGCTGCCTTTGCGTACGTCGACGTGAATGCCGGTCTTGGCTTCAAAGGCTGCGGCGAGATTGTCGCCGACTTCTTTGTGCTGGCCGTTATACAGGGTCAGGGTTACAGGATCGGCAGCCTGAGCGGCGGGAGTGATCAGGGTCAGGCCAAGAGTTGCGATGGACAAACTACGCAGTAGAAATGTTGCAAGCTGGGTATTTCGGAGCATCATTCGCTGGGTTCCTCGCTTGGGTACTACAAAACTTGTAACAATAATAAACGATATTGCTTCTCAAGTGCGCCACAAGGATGGGGCGATAGTCGCAGGAGGGGGGGGATAGAAAGCTTGGGCTTGGGCGATTGCCAGCCACGGAAACGCAAAAACCCGCTTTCGCGGGTTTTTGTGAGATTTGAAATGTTTTCAGTGAAAACATTTCAAACTTGAATTGGTGCCCAGAAGAAGACTCGAACTTCCACGACCTTGCGGTCACCAGCACCTGAAGCTGGCGTGTCTACCAATTTCACCATCTGGGCAGTATCAGCAACGTTGCCGCTGTTGATGTGGCGCACTATACGGAGGGCTTTTGATTCTGTAAACCCCTGTTTTAGTTTTAATAAATCAGCGGCTTAGAATGCAAAAACCCGCTTTCGCGGGTTTTTGTGTGAGTCTGCAGATTGTACTAATCTGCGTCTCTAAATTGGTGCCCAGAAGAAGACTCGAACTTCCACGACCTTGCGGTCACCAGCACCTGAAGCTGGCGTGTCTACCAATTTCACCATCTGGGCATCATCTTCAACGTCGTTGCCGTTGTCGATGGCGCGCACTATACGGACGACCCTTTGACCTGTAAAGCGTTGTGCATAAAAATAGTGAAAATATTTCGCGAACGGCGAGTACGCGACCGCAATGTGCGTCAGAACGGGCTATTACGGCTCTGTATGAGTCCGAAATTTCCCGTTTCAATACGCGTATGCCAAACTAACCCGCATATAGACAAGGTGAAAACTATCTAATGGCCGATTGGCAGACCCTCGATCCCGAGGCCGCACGTGAAGCGGAAAAATACGAAAACCCTATCCCTAGCCGCGAGCTGATCCTTCAGCATCTGGCCGAGCGTGGTTCGCCGGCTGCTCGCGAGCAGTTGGTAGAAGAGTTCGGTCTGACTACAGAAGACCAAATCGAGGCCTTGCGTCGTCGCCTGCGTGCGATGGAGCGTGATGCCCAGCTCATTTATACCCGCCGTGGTACTTATGCGCCGGTGGACAAGCTCGACCTGATTCTCGGCCGCATCAGCGGTCATCGCGACGGCTTCGGTTTCCTGGTCCCTGATGATGGAAGCGACGACCTGTTCATGAGCCCGTCGCAAATGCGTCTGGTGTTCGATGGTGATCGTGCGCTGGCTCGTGTTTCCGGGCTGGATCGCCGTGGTCGCCGTGAAGGCGTGATCGTTGAAGTGGTTTCGCGAGCTCACGAAACCATCGTAGGGCGTTACTTCGAAGAAGGCGGCATTGGCTTTGTGGTTGCCGACAATCCGAAGATCCAGCAAGAAGTGCTGGTTACTCCGGGTCGTAACGCCGGCGCCAAGGTTGGCCAGTTTGTCGAAGTGAAGATTACTCACTGGCCGACGCCGCGCTTCCAGCCTCAAGGCGATGTGCTTGAAGTGGTGGGCAACTATATGGCGCCCGGCATGGAAATCGACATTGCCCTGCGCACCTACGATATTCCTCACGTCTGGCCTGAGGCAGTGCTTAAAGAAGCCGCCAAGCTCAAGCCTGAAGTTGAAGAAAAAGACAAAGAGAAGCGCATCGACCTGCGCCATCTGCCATTCGTCACCATTGACGGCGAAGATGCGCGCGATTTCGATGACGCGGTTTACTGCGAAGCCAAGCCGGGCAAGCTGCGTCTGTTCTCGGGTGGCTGGACGTTGTACGTGGCAATTGCCGACGTCTCCAGCTACGTGAAAATTGGTTCGGCGCTGGATGCCGAGTCTCAGGTACGTGGTAACTCGGTGTATTTCCCTGAGCGCGTGATCCCGATGCTGCCTGAGCAGTTATCCAACGGTCTGTGCTCCCTGAACCCGAAAGTCGACCGTTTGGCCATGGTTTGCGAGATGACCATCTCCAAGTCCGGCGAAATGACCGACTACAAGTTCTATGAGGCGGTGATTCACTCCCAGGCACGTCTGACCTACAACAAGGTCAGCACTATCCTGGAGCAGCCGAAAACCAGCGAAGCCAAGCAACTGCGCAGCGAATACGCTGATGTAGTGCCGCACCTCAAGCAACTTTACTCGTTGTACAAGGTGCTGCTGGCTGCTCGTCATGTGCGCGGCGCAATTGATTTTGAAACGCAGGAAACCCGAATCATCTTCGGTTCCGAGCGCAAAATTGCCGAAATTCGCCCAACCACGCGTAACGATGCGCACAAACTGATCGAAGAATGCATGCTGGCTGCCAACGTGGCCACTGCTGAATTCCTCAAGAAGCACGAAATTCCGGCCCTGTATCGCGTTCACGATGGTCCTCCACCTGAGCGTCTGGAAAAGCTGCGTGCCTTCCTTGGTGAGTTGGGTCTGAGCCTGCACAAGGGTAAGGATGGTCCGTCGCCGAAGGATTACCAGGCGTTGCTGGCGAGCATCAAGGATCGTCCGGATTTCCATCTGATCCAGACCGTGATGCTGCGTTCGTTGAGTCAGGCGGTGTACAGCGCTGATAACCAGGGCCACTTCGGCCTGAACTATGAAGCCTATACCCACTTCACCTCGCCGATTCGTCGCTACCCGGACCTGCTAACCCACCGGGCAATTCGCAGCGTCATCCATTCCAAAATGGATACCCCGCACGTTCGCCGTGCCGGTGCGATGACGATTCCGAAAGCACGCATTTATCCGTACGACGAAGCGATTCTTGAGCAGCTCGGCGAGCAGTGTTCGATGAGCGAGCGTCGTGCCGATGAAGCCACGCGTGACGTGACCAACTGGTTGAAGTGCGAGTTCATGAAGGATCGCGTCGGCGAGTCTTTCCCTGGCGTAGTTACTGCGGTAACGGGTTTTGGCCTGTTCGTCGAGCTGACCGACATTTATGTTGAAGGTCTGGTCCATGTGACCGCCTTGCCGGGCGATTACTACCACTTCGATCCTGTGCATCACCGCCTGGCGGGCGAGCGCACCGGTCGCAGCTTCCGTTTGGGCGATACCGTTGAAGTGCGAGTGATGCGCGTCGATCTCGACGAACGCAAAATCGACTTTGAGATGGCTGAGAAAACCCTCAGCGCGCCAATTGGCCGCAAAAATCGCGGTACTGACGCACCTGCTGCCAAAAATGCCGGTAAATCGGGCACCAAGGCTACGGAAAAACCTGTCGAGCCGGCCCCGGCCGCTCGTCGCAGCGCGCCCAAGGCTGCCAAGAAAACCGACGATACGTATCGTCCGAGCGATGCTGCGGCAAAAAATGCCGAGCTGCGCAAAAGTCGTGAGTTGAAGCAGGCGCTTCTGGCCGACGCGAAAAGCGGCGGTCGGACATCAGAGCCGGGAAAGTCGGGTAGGGGGGCGCCTGCCAAAGATGCAGGCAAGCCTTCCAAGCCGAGCAAACATCGTAAAGGCCCGCCAAAATCGGGCACCGCTCCTGCTGCCAAAAGTGGCGGAGCGCGCAAACCTAAGGCCAAGTCATGAGTCAGTTGGAAAAAATCTACGGTATTCACGCTGTAGAAGCGTTGCTTCGTCACCATCCAAAACGCGTCAAGCAAGTATGGTTGGCTGAAAGCCGCAGCGATCCTCGCGTTCAGACCCTGATTGCGCTGGCTGCCGAAAACCGGATTGATGTCGGTAACGCTGAACGTCGCGAGATGGACGTTTGGGTTGAAGGCGTACACCAGGGCGTCGTGGCTGAAGTGAGCCCGAGTCAGGTGTGGGGCGAGGCCATGCTCAACGAGTTGCTGGACCGTACCGAAGGTGCTCCGCTGATTCTGGTTCTGGACGGCGTGACCGATCCGCACAACCTGGGCGCTTGCTTGCGCACGGCGGATGCGGCGGGTGCTTTGGCCGTTATCGTGCCTAAAGACAAGTCTGCAACCCTGACTCCGACTGTACGAAAAGTAGCCTGCGGCGCTGCGGAAGTGATTCCGTTGGTTGCAGTTACTAACCTCGCTGCCACGCTGAAAAAGCTTCAGCAGCGCGGACTGTGGATCGTGGGCACTGCCGGCGAAGCCGAGCAGGAACTCTATGACCAAGACATGACCGGCCCGACCATCCTGATCATGGGTGCTGAAGGCAAAGGCATGCGCCGCCTGACTCGTGAGCATTGCGATTATCTGGTGCGTCTGCCGATGGCCGGTAGCGTCAGCAGTCTGAACGTATCGGTCGCAACGGGCGTCTGCCTGTTTGAAGCGCTGCGCCAGCGCAGCGTCAAGGCCAAGACTTCTTCAAAGAAGAAATAGCAATACTTGTAGTCGCTGCCGCAGGCTGCGAAGGATTGTGAAGCAATCCGTTCTTTTGATGGCTCTGCGGTCCCTCTCGCACCCTTCAGCAGCGACTACAGGTTTGCGGTGATTAAAGATTGTTCAAATAATCACCAATTGCCTTGCACCTCTCTTGCCCCTTCTCTACAATTGCGCCCCTTGCCGTCATGGCGGGCGCATATGTGCCTCTCTAGGCAAGACACACAAGTGTCATTCACTCCTTGTCTGACCGCTTTTTAGTTAGCGGCAGGCTACAACCCGTAAGGAGCATTCATGCGTCATTACGAAATCATCTTTTTGGTCCACCCGGATCAAAGCGAACAAGTCGGCGGCATGGTAGAGCGTTACACCAAGCTGATCGAAGAAGACGGCGGCAAAATCCACCGTCTGGAAGATTGGGGCCGTCGTCAACTGGCCTACGCAATCAACAATGTTCACAAGGCTCACTACGTGATGCTGAACGTTGAGTGCACTGGCAAAGCCCTGGCTGAGCTGGAAGACAACTTCCGTTACAACGATGCTGTGATCCGTAACCTGGTCATCCGTCGCGACGAAGCCGTAACTGGCCAGTCCGAGATGCTCAAGGCTGAAGAGAACCGCAGTGAGCGCCGTGAGCGTCGTGACCGTCCTGAGCATTCTGACAGCGCCGATGGCGATGACAGCGATAACAGCGACGCCAGCGATAACGCTGACGAGTAATCCACGGACCTTTTGAGGAGCCAATTACATGGCACGTTTCTTCCGTCGTCGTAAATTCTGCCGCTTCACCGCAGAAGAAGTGAAAGAGATCGATTACAAGGATCTCAACACTCTGAAAGCTTACGTATCCGAGACCGGCAAAATTGTTCCAAGCCGCATCACCGGTACTAAAGCTCGTTATCAGCGTCAGCTGGCCACCGCTATCAAGCGCGCCCGCTTCCTGGCCCTGCTGGCCTACACCGACAGCCACGGCCGCTGAGACCGGGCAGTCGACAAGTAGTAAAGGATTGAAAGCATGCGCGCCTTAGCTGAGTTCATCATGCGAGGCCGTGTGCAGGCCGCGTTAATCGTGGCCGGATGTGCGGCATTGCCGTTTTTGTTCTGGTTGAGTGCTGCTGCAGGTTGCCTTGTGCTCCTGCGGCGCGGTCCGAGAGATGCCTTGAGCATCCTCACGTGGGCTCTACTACCGGCCTTGGTCTGGTGGTTTATCGGAGAACCTCGCACCATGATGGTGCTGTTGGGATCTCTGGGATTGGCGATGATGTTACGCGCCGGTCAGCCCTGGCATCGCGTGCTGCTGGTCAGCGTGGCGTTGGGTGTAGTGTATGGCGTGATCCTGGGTACGGTTTTCCGCGAACCCATTGGTGCGATGGCGCAGGAGTTGGAAAAACTTCTGCCGCAGGTCCTCAATGGTCTCTACGACAAGTTGTCTGACGTAGAGCGAGCGCGCCTAGGAGCATTGATTGCCCCTGTTCTCACCGGTTTGATTGCAGCTTTGATGCAGGTCGTCAGCGTGCTTAGCCTGATTATCGGGCGTTATTGGCAGGCGTTGTTGTACAACCCGGGCGGTTTTGCCAGCGAATTTCGCAGCATCCGCCTACCGCTGGGTCCAGCGTTACTGTTGCTGGCGTGCATGCTTGTAGGACCGAATTTCGGTCCTCAAATGGCCATGCTCACGCCGTTGTGCAGCGTAGCGTTGTTCTTCGCCGGGCTGGCCCTGATACACGGGCTGGTGGCGCAAAAGCGACTGGCCAAGTTTTGGCTGGTGGGGTTGTACGTCACGCTGTTGCTGTTTATGCAGCTGATCTATCCGTTACTCGTGGTCCTGGCCATTGTCGACAGCCTGATTGATTTTCGCGGACGTCTGGCGCCGAAAGACGCTGGTAAAGACTCTGCGGACGGTGAAGGTTAAAAGTTAAGAGGATTTTCACATGCAACTGATCCTTCTGGAAAAAGTCGCGAACCTGGGCAACCTGGGCGACAAAGTAAATGTTAAGGCCGGTTACGGTCGTAACTACCTGCTGCCGTACGGCAAAGCTACCGCTGCAACCGCTGCCAACCTGGCTGCGTTTGAAGAGCGTCGTGCTGAGCTGGAACAAGCAGCAGCAGACAAAAAAGCTTCGGCTGAAACACGCGCTGCCCAACTGGCTGAGCTGGAAGTGACTATCACTGCCACCGCTGGCGACGAAGGCAAGCTGTTCGGTTCGATCGGCACCCACGACATCGCTGATGCACTGACCGCCTCTGGCGTTGAAGTTGCAAAAAGCGAAGTTCGTCTGCCGAACGGCACTATCCGCAACGTTGGCGAATTCGACGTGGCTGTGCACTTGCACGCCGAAGTTGAAGCAACCGTACGCGTTGTTGTGGTAGCTGCTTAAGCAGTCTTAACTGACTGGCACCTTGTGTGTCAGGCGGTTAACATCGGGCACGATCCTGTTTACAGGTCGTGCCCTTTGTCTTTCTGCTGTTCCTGATTTCAAACCCCCAGCTTTTACAAATTAACCAAGTGGCCATGAACGATATCTCCGCTCCTGAGCAATATGACCTGCAAACCGCAGCCCTGAAGGTGCCGCCGCATTCCATCGAGGCCGAACAGGCTGTGCTCGGTGGTCTGATGCTGGACAACAACGCCTGGGAACGCGTGCTGGATCAGGTCTCGGACGGCGATTTCTATCGGCATGACCACCGCCTGATCTTCCGCGCCATCGCCAAGCTGGCAGACCAGAACTCCCCGATTGACGTCGTGACCCTTGCCGAGCAACTGGACAAGGAAGGTCAGACCTCACAAGTCGGTGGCCTGGGCTACCTGGGCGAGCTGGCGAAAAACACGCCATCGGTCGCCAACATCAAGGCTTATGCGCAGATCGTTCGCGAGCGCGCCACGTTGCGCCAGCTGATCGGCATCAGTACCGAAATCGCCGATAGCGCTTTTAATCCTGAAGGGCGCAATGCGGCCGAAATTCTCGATGAAGCCGAGCGCCAGATCTTTGCAATTGCCGAGGCCCGGCCAAAAACCGGCGGCCCGGTAAGCGTCAACGACCTGCTGACCAAGGCTATCGACCGGATCGATACGCTGTTCAATACCGACAACGCCATCACCGGCCTGTCCACCGGCTACACCGACCTCGATGGCATGACCAGCGGCTTGCAGCCGTCCGACCTGATCATCGTTGCCGGTCGTCCATCGATGGGTAAAACCACCTTTGCGATGAACCTGGTGGAAAACGCGGTATTGCGCAGCGAAAAAGCGGTACTGGTTTACTCCCTCGAGATGCCAGGCGAATCGCTGATCATGCGTATGCTGTCGTCCCTGGGCCGCATCGACCAGACCAAGGTCCGTGCCGGTCGACTGGAAGACGATGACTGGCCGCGCCTGACCTCGGCGGTCAACCTGCTCAACGACCGCAAGCTGTTCATCGATGACACGGCCGGCATCAGCCCGTCGGAAATGCGCGCACGTACCCGTCGTCTGGTGCGTGAACACGGTGAGATCGGTTTGATCATGATCGACTACCTGCAACTGATGCAGATCCCCGGTTCGGGCGGTGACAACCGGACCAACGAAATCTCCGAGATTTCCCGCTCGTTGAAAGCGCTGGCCAAAGAATTCAATTGCCCGGTGGTTGCACTGTCGCAGCTCAACCGTTCTCTTGAGCAGCGGCCCAACAAGCGCCCGATCAACTCCGACTTGCGTGAATCCGGCGCCATCGAGCAGGATGCCGACGTCATCATGTTTGTGTACCGGGACGAGGTCTATCACCCCGAAACCGAACACAAGGGCATTGCCGAAATTATCATTGGCAAGCAGCGTAACGGCCCTATCGGCACCACGCGCCTGGCGTTTATCGGCAAATACACGCGTTTTGAAAACCTGGCCCCGGGCAGCTACAACTTCGACGACGATTAACGGCCCGCATGCCCCTGCGGGTGCTGGTTTGCCAGCGCTGCAGGCTAGGTGATTGCCTTGGCGGTCGCGCCGAGGCTATCGCCGGCAAGTCAGGCCTGCGAGGGATCGCAATCCAAGGCTCCAATCAATTCCGACCATTACCGTCGGAATTGATCATTTTTTGTGCTATATTCCGCGCCCGCGAATTTCTTCGTAAATGACGCGCCCAATTTTCTGTACTCAACACCGGTCATCGACATGCAATCAGCCAAGCCTTTATTTGACTATCCCAAGTACTGGGCCGAATGTTTCGGTCCAGCGCCATTCCTGCCGATGAGCAGGGAGGAGATGGATCAGCTTGGCTGGGATTCATGCGACATCATCATCGTCACCGGTGATGCATACGTCGACCACCCGTCGTTCGGCATGGCGATCATTGGTCGCCTGCTGGAGTCCCAGGGCTTCCGTGTGGGCATCATTGCGCAGCCGAACTGGCAGTCCAAAGACGACTTCATGAAGCTGGGCGAACCGAACCTGTTCTTCGGCGTTGCGGCCGGCAACATGGACTCGATGATCAACCGCTACACTGCCGACAAAAAAATCCGTTCCGATGACGCCTACACCCCCGGTGGCATGGCTGGCAAACGTCCGGATCGCGCGAGCCTGGTGTATAGCCAGCGCTGCAAGGAAGCCTACAAAAACGTACCGATCGTACTTGGTGGCATCGAGGCGTCCTTGCGCCGTATCGCGCATTACGACTACTGGCAGGATCGCGTGCGCAACTCGATCCTGATCGACGCCTGCGCCGACATCCTGCTGTACGGCAACGCCGAACGTGCAATTGTCGAAGTTGCCCAGCGTTTGTCCTATGGCCACAAGATCGAAGACATTACCGATGTTCGCGGCACCGCGTTCATTCGTCGCGATACGCCAAAAGACTGGTACGAAGTCGACTCCACGCGTATCGACCGTCCGGGCAAGATCGACAAGATCATCAACCCGTACGTGAACACCCAGGACACTCAGGCCTGCGCCATCGAGCAGGAAAAAGGTCCGGTTGAAGATCCGAACGAAGCCAAGGTCGTGCAAATCCTGGCCAGCCCGCGCATGACCCGTGACAAGACGGTTATCCGTCTGCCATCGGTAGAGAAAGTGCGTGGCGACTCGGTTCTGTACGCTCACGCCAACCGCGTGCTTCACCTTGAAACCAACCCGGGTAACGCCCGTGCGCTGGTGCAAAAGCACGGCGAAGTGGATGTGTGGTTCAACCCGCCTCCGATCCCGATGACCACCGAAGAAATGGACTACGTGTTTGGCATGCCTTACGCACGTGTTCCGCACCCTGCGTACGGCAAGGAAAAAATTCCGGCCTACGACATGATCCGCTTCTCGGTGAACATCATGCGTGGCTGCTTTGGCGGCTGCACCTTCTGCTCGATCACCGAGCACGAAGGCCGGATCATCCAGAACCGTTCCGAAGAGTCGATCATTCGCGAAATCGAAGAGATCCGCGACAAGGTGCCAGGTTTCACCGGCGTCATTTCCGACCTCGGCGGCCCGACCGCGAACATGTACCGCATCGCCTGCAAAACCCCGGAAATCGAATCCGCGTGCCGCAAGCCATCCTGCGTGTTCCCGGGTATTTGCCCGAACCTGAACACCGACCACTCGTCGTTGATTCAGCTGTATCGCAGCGCCCGTGCCTTGCCGGGCGTGAAGAAAATTCTGATCGCTTCCGGTCTTCGCTATGACCTCGCGGTCGAGTCGCCGGAATACGTTAAAGAGCTGGTGACGCACCACGTAGGCGGTTACCTGAAGATCGCCCCGGAACACACCGAGGAAGGTCCGCTCAACCAGATGATGAAGCCGGGCATTGGCAGCTATGACAAGTTCAAGCGCATGTTCGAGAAGTACACCAAGGAAGCGGGTAAAGAGCAGTACCTGATCCCTTACTTCATCGCCGCTCACCCCGGCACCAAAGACGAAGACATGATGAACCTTGCGCTGTGGCTCAAGGGTAATGGCTTCCGTGCTGACCAGGTGCAGGCGTTCTACCCGTCGCCGATGGCCACTGCCACTGCGATGTACCACTCGGGCAAAAACCCGCTGCGCAAGGTCACGTACAAAAGCGACTCGGTGATCATCGTCAAGAGCGAGGAGCAGCGTCGTCTGCACAAGGCGTTCTTGCGTTACCACGACCCGAAGGGCTGGCCAATGCTGCGTGAGGCCCTGACCCGCATGGGCCGTGCCGACCTGATTGGCTCGGGCAAAGACCAGCTGATTCCGTTGCATCAGCCGGCGACCGACAGCTACCAGAGTGCCCGTCGCAAAAACTCGACGCCTGCCGGCAGCCACAAAGTGGCCGGAGAGAAAACCACCAAGATCCTGACCCAGCACACCGGCCTTCCGCCGCGTGCCAGCGATGGTGGCAACCCGTGGGACAAGCGCGAGCAGGCCAAGGCCGCCGCATTTGCCCGTAACAAACAGGCTGCCAAAGAACGTCACGAAGCAGCCAAGGGCGGCAAGAGCCAGAAGCCGACACGCAAGCCGGTGGTTCCGCGCTAACTTCTGTTGGCGCCGGGTTGCCGGCGCCTGCAAAAGCGCTATTGGCCAAACACAACGCCAGCCTTCGGGCTGGCGTTGTGCATTCTGCGCGCACACAAGCCCGTCAGGCGCGAGCAGGCATGATTAATGTCCGGATGTAGGAGTAGGTGACCTGGAACGTCTGAGGATGCAGCAGGGGCAATCAGGCGGACTGCGAGGATCAACAGCCGGGCTGCTGATCCTGATCACAGATCCTGTGGGCCGGGTTGTGGATAACCGGGCCGAGGGTGTTACGCGTCTGGTGCTTTTTGTTCTACGGCGTCGGTGGTTTCAGCGACAACATCACCTTCTGCATCGACTTCAACGTCGGCATTCGGATCCAGCTCTACAGTACCTTCCTCAGCTGCCGCTTTCTTGCGGGCAAGCTTTTCCTCTTTCTTCTGCTCTTTAGCCAAGTCTCTTTGACGCTTAGCGAAGTTGTAATTTGGTTTGGCCATGGGCGATCCTCTGGGGGTCGAAGGGGTTGAGCGGCGCGTATTCTGCCCTGTATTAGTGCTTAGCCGTTAGCTGGGTTTTAGCAAGTCGCTATTTTGCGCTGAAAACACGACTCTACACTGCCGAAAAAGCCGGTTGTGGATTAAATCTCGGACCGGAGGTGATCGCAGCTGCTGATCAGCGCTGAAAGTCCCGCCACTTATTCCCCCGAATACCGCATTGATGACCTAAGGTTATAAGCCCGGCGTTGACCCAATGGATGAATTGTTTCGATCAACGCCAGGAGCATGACTCAGATCATTGGAATCGAGACAATTTTCGGGCAATCTGTATACAGATTGGTTGTTCATACCCTGCCTTGGAGATACACCATGTTTGCCAAAGTTCTTGCGGTATCCCTTTTGACCCTGGCCAGTGGCCATTTGCTGGCGGCTGAATGCGCTGTGACTGTCGATTCGACTGACCAAATGTCTTACAACACCAAAGAGATCGTCATCGACAAGTCCTGCAAGACTTTCACCGTTAACCTGACGCACTCCGGCAGCTTGCCGAAAAACGTCATGGGTCATAACTGGGTGTTGAGCAAAACTGCAGACATGGCAGGTGTTGCTACTGATGGCATGGCAGCCGGGCTGGATAAAAACTACCTGAAAGACGGCGACACCCGCATCATTGCCCACACCAAGATCATTGGTGCCGGTGAGAAAGATTCGGTGACCTTCGACGTGTCGAAGTTGAACCCGGCTGAAACGTACGAGTTCTTCTGCACATTCCCTGGCCACAACTCGATGATGAAAGGCTCCGTGGTTCTTAAATAAGACCCGGCCAGCCAATAAACAGCCCTGACGCGCCTTGTGCGCTCAGGGCTGTTTGCGTTTGGGCTCAGGCTTTTGAATCAGTCATCTTGAAAATGCCCTGGGCATTGCTGCTGTCGAAATTCAGATCGATACGCCCGTTTTCCGGGTCGACCTTGCGCTCAATGAACTCGACAAAAGAGCCCGGCACCTGATGCTCGCGATAATGCCCGTCGGCATCGATCAGCCCTCGCGTAACCGTGCAGGCGCGATACGCAGTTTGCATCACCCGGCCTGAGGCAGAGACTTCGATGCTGTCTTTCATCGGCCGCTGCAAGTCCCGTTGTTGTGCCACACAGGCTTCGAGATCCTGCACCCGATCGGTCAGATGGTTGAAGCTGTTGCCCTCGGTGGCAATCCAGGCCATTTCTGCACTTTCACTGAGCAGGCAATGGTAATCGGCTTCGAGCACCGTGCCGTGTTGCCGGCCGAATGCTCGATACAACGCCGGTAGCAGGGCTTGCGCCTCATCGAGGCGGCAATGGCGGGTGAGGCTCAGGCGCTTGAGAATGCGGGTGTGTTCGGCTTGCAGCGGATCGAGGCTGGAACCGACGACGCGGGTAACCGCCTGCTGAAACGTCTGGCTAAATCGCCCCGGGTGTAATTCCGAGACAAAAAACTGCGCAATGTCTTCTGGCAGGTCCATCTGCCGATAGCCCCACCCGGTCATGTTCAGCCTGGTCAGCGGGTAGGTTCGTACATCGGTAAAGCCCAGTGGCTCCAGCAATCGCGAAAATGCCTGACGGCCCCGGGGCAGTTCGCCGTTGGCGGGCCAGTCGACAGTGCGAATCGCACCATGGTCAAACACCACTTTGCGGCCTTGCAGCGCTTGTTCCTCTACGTAGCGCCGGCCATCCGGTACGGCGTCCACCAGCTTGTGCAGCAGGCACAGGTTTAACGCTTCGGCCAGCCAGGCCCGGTGCACGGCCTGCTCATGCCAGCTGAAAGCCAGCAGCCCCCGGGGCACCTCGACATGCTCGCGCAGCCAGTGAGCGGCAGGCTGACCGAGCGCAGACTCGACAAGAGAGAACAAACCATCGAAAGAAGACATGGGGGCAGGGCTCTGGCGACCAAATAGGCGTCTATCAAAGCCTTTGAATGCAGAGGCGGCAAGCGAAAAAAAACGTGGGGTTCATTCCGTTTTTTCGTACATGTTCAGTCTGTGCAAAACCTGTGGGATCAGGGTTGCCAGCGATTGCATCGCCGGCAAGCCAGTTCCCACAGGTGCAAGGCTTACTTCAAGGCGCCAGCGGCATCTCACGCTTGTGCTGGGTCTTCTCGTACGTGCGGCAGATGATGTTAAACGCGTCCTGACTCACCGGCTGACCGTGCAAAAAGGCATCAATCTCGGCATAGGTCACGCCGTGGGATGCTTCGTCAGGTTTGCCGGGTTCCAGGTCTTCAAGGTCTGCGGTCGGGACTTTCTCCACCAGCGATTCTGGCGCACCAAAGTGACGTGCAATCGCGCGCACCTGATTCTTGACCAGCCCGCTGAGCGGTGCCAGGTCGCAGGAACCGTCACCGAATTTGGTGAAAAAGCCCATCACTGCTTCAGCGGCGTGGTCAGTACCAATCACCAGGCCACCCGTAGCCCCGGCGATGGTGTATTGCGCCACCATGCGCATCCGCGCCTTGGTGTTGCCCAGCACAAAATCCACCGTAGCGTGTGGCTTGCCTTCAAAGGCCGAAACTTCGGCGGCCAGTGCTTTTACTGCCGGGCCGATATTCACCGTTTGACGTTCGTCCGGGTTAATAAAGTCGACAGCGGCAGTGGCGTCAATTTCGTCGTGCTGCACGCCGTATGGCAGGCGCACGGCAATAAAGCGGTAGGCCTGATCGCCAGTCTGTTCACGCAGTTGTTTGACCGCGCGCTGGGCCATCAAACCTGCAGTCAGCGAGTCGACCCCGCCGCTGATGCCCAGCACCAGGGTCTTGAGCCCGGAATTGTGCAGGCAGCACTGGATAAAGGTAATGCGTCGTGCCACCTCGGCCTCAAGGGCTGCGGTGTCGCTAAACGGCGGTTGGACCTTGAGCTCTTCAGCAATCTGACGCTGTACGGCCTGCATGATTCACTCCTTTGGAGGTAGTTCAGGAACTTGGAAAACATGGCGCAAGTAGGCGGCAAAGTTCGGGTCCGAGCAATGGGTCTTGCCCGGCTCGTCCGAAATTTTGGCCACGGGCGAGCCATTACAGGCGGTCATTTTAAGCACGATGCTCATCGGCTCGACACCTGGAATGTCACAGGTCAGGTTGGTGCCGATGCCGAAGCTGACATTAATCCGCCCGCGCAATGCACGGAATATCTCCAGTGCGCGGGGCAGGGTCAGGCTGTCGGAGAAGACCAGGGTCTTGCTCATTGGATCAATGCCCAGCTTGTGGTAGTGCGCGATGCATTTTTCGGCCCATACCACCGGGTCACCGGAGTCATGGCGCAAACCGTCGAACAGCTTGGCAAAGTACAGATCAAAATCGGCGAGAAAAGCATCGGTGGTGATGCAGTCCGTCAGGGCAATCCCCAGCAGCCCGCGGTATTCGCGCACCCAGCAATCGAGCGCCGCACTCTGGCTGTCGATCAATCTCGGGCCCAGTTGCTGATGGGCCATGATCCATTCATGGGCCATGGTGCCCAGCGGTTTCATGTCCAGCTCGCGGGACAGGTTGACGTTACTGGTGCCGACGAAGCGGCCCGGGAAGTCGTGCTTGAGCACGCTGACCACTTCTTCCTGTACCAGGTAAGAAAAGCGTCGGCGTGTTCCGAAATCGGCGACTTGCAATTCGGCCAGTTCTTCGGCGCTGGCGTTGGCCAGCAACCAGTCAAACTTGCGGTACAACTGCTCGCGGGCCTGTGACAGCAGCGTGTCGGCATAGCGCGAGCGGTTGCGTACCTCACTGACAATCGCCAGCAGCGGCACTTCAAACAGAATGACGTGCAGCCACGGTCCGCGCAGACGGATGACCAGCTCGCCGTTTTCGATCCCGGTATGTACATAGCGCAAATTGAAGCGAAACAGGCCCAGGAAGCGTATGAAATCGGGCTTCATAAAGGTGATTCGTTCCAGAAACCCTAGCTGGTCCTGAGTCATGCTGAGCTCGCCCAGACGCTCGATCTGGTGGCGAATCTCGCTCAGGTACGGGCGCAAGTCCTCACTGTTACGGCAGCGGAATTCCCATTCGACTTCAACGTTGGGATAGTTGTGCAGCACCGCCTGCATCATGGTCAATTTGTAGAAGTCGGTGTCGAGCAAGTTCTGCACGATGCGATCGGCAAACACACTCTCGCTCATAGCGGCAATCTCCATGCTGGCCGTGCCTGATAATCACGACGTTCAGCTCTTTCAATGAATGGCGCTAGTGGCGCATATCCGCAGGCGGTTTTGCCAGCGGTTTTTCTTTCATCTGCAGGAGCGAGCTTGCCTCGTGGTCTTTTATAAGGTCAAAAGCTCGCGCCTACAGGGTTTGTGGGTCGTTCAATTGCGCCATTATCCACGCCACAAATGCCTGCACCTTGGGCACACCGGCCGAATGTTCTGGGTAAGCCAGGTAATAGGCGTCGGGGCTGGGCATGGAGTACGGCCAGGCAACGACCAGTTTGCCGTCTGCCAACTCTTCTTCGACCAGAAACCGGGGCAGCAATGCCACGCCACACCCCACTTGCGCCGCTCGTATACACATATAAAAGGTGTCGAAGCGCGGGCCGTGGTAGCTGTGATCGGTGCGATAGCCCTGGTTTTCAAACCATTCATGCCAGGCCTGTGGGCGAGAGGCATTTTGCAGCAGCACCAGTTCAGTCAGCTGCGTAGGGTCGGTATAGGGCATCTCAGGCAGGCTCGATGGCGCGCACACGGCCACCAGTTCTTCGCCAAACAGCTTCAGGCACTCGGTGCCGGGGCGTGCGCCCTGGCCAAAATAAAATGCCAGATCGCTGCGACCTTGCAGCAAGTCATCGGCCTGCTGCTCATTGCACAGGTCCAGATGAATATGCGGGTATCGCAGTCGCCAGCCTTTGAGGCGCGGCACCAGCCAGCGGGCGCCGAAGGTCGAGGGTGTCGATACGCGCAGCACTTCGGTTTCGCCGCCGTAGGAGCGCAGGGTGTGGGTCGACATCTCGACCTGGGTCAGGATTTTTCGGACTTCTACCAGATACAAATCACCGGCGGGGGTCAGTTGCAGACGCCGACGCACGCGGCGAAACAGCAGGTGTTGTAACAGCTCCTCCAGCTGCGCGACCTGTTTGCTGACCGCACTCTGGGTCAGATTCAGCTCTTCGGCGGCGCGGGTGAAACTCAGGTGCCGGGTTACCGCCTCGAAACACTGGAGTGCGGTGATCGATGGCAGATGGCGTTTATTTAGCATAAGAGCAGAGCATAAAAGGCCCCTCATTCTTGTTGTCAGGCAACGTTACCAGCGCAGCATGAATTTTTGGAATGATATCTCGCTTAAAGGTCGTTTGTTGCCGCGCGGTGGGCCAGCTACAACTAATGGCCTGAAAACCCGATTTTTGAGCTGAAGGAGTGTCCCATGGTTGCTGCATTACTGGATCGTCTTGGTATTGACCCTGCGCTGTATCAGCAGGGCAAACAACCGGTACACACGCCCATTGATGGCAGCCGGATTGGCGCAGTGCACTGGGAAGGTGCGGCTGAGGTCGAGCAACACGTGACCCGCGCCGAGCACGCCTTCGAGGCCTGGCGCAAGGTCCCGGCTCCGCGCCGTGGCGAACTGGTACGCCAGTTTGGCGACCTGCTGCGTGAGTACAAGGCAGACCTGGGCGAGCTGGTGTCCTGGGAAGCGGGCAAGATCACCCAGGAAGGCCTGGGCGAAGTCCAGGAAATGATCGACATCTGCGATTTTGCTGTCGGCCTGTCGCGTCAGCTTTACGGCCTGACCATCGCCTCCGAGCGCCCGGGCCACCATATGCGTGAAACCTGGCACCCGCTGGGCGTAGTGGGGGTGATCAGTGCATTTAACTTCCCCGTGGCCGTCTGGGCCTGGAACACCACGCTGGCACTGGTGTGCGGTAACGCAGTGATCTGGAAGCCCTCTGAGAAAACCCCGCTGACGGCCCTGGCCTGTCAGGCACTGTTCGATCGGGTACTGCACAAGTTCAGCGATGCACCCAAGTACCTGACCCAGGTGATTATCGGTGGCAGGGACGCAGGTGAGGCGCTGGTGGATGACCCGCGCGTCGCGCTGATCAGCGCCACCGGCAGTACCCGTATGGGGCGCGAAGTGGCGCCAAAAATTGCTGCGCGCTTTGCCCGCAGCATTCTTGAACTGGGTGGTAACAACGCGATGATCCTCGCGCCGAGCGCTGACCTGGATATGGCCGTGCGCGCCATCCTGTTCAGCGCCGTCGGCACCGCAGGCCAGCGCTGCACCAGCCTGCGTCGGCTGATCGCCCATGACTCGGTCAAAGACGAAATCGTCACCCGGCTCAAGGCCGCCTATTCCCGGGTGCGCATCGGTCATCCGCTGGAAGGCAATCTGGTTGGCCCGCTGATCGACAAACACAGTTTTGAAAACATGCAGGACGCCCTTGAGCAAGCCCTGAGCGAAGGCGGTCGGGTGTTTGGCGGAGAGCGCCAACTGGCCGGCCAGTACCCGAATGCGTATTACGTTGCCCCGGCCATCGTGGAAATGCCCGAGCAGAGCAATGTGGTGTGCAGCGAAACCTTTGCCCCGATCCTGTACGTGGTCGGTTACAGCGAATTCAGCGAGGCCCTGCGCCTGAACAATGCCGTGCCTCAAGGCCTGTCGTCGTGCATCTTCACCACCGATGTACGCGAGGCCGAGCAGTTCATGTCCGCCACCGGCAGTGATTGCGGTATTGCCAACGTCAATATCGGGCCCAGCGGTGCAGAAATTGGCGGCGCCTTTGGCGGTGAGAAAGAAACCGGCGGCGGCCGCGAGTCCGGCTCCGATGCGTGGCGCGGCTACATGCGGCGCCAGACCAATACCGTTAACTACTCGCTGGAACTGCCGCTGGCGCAGGGTATTACGTTCGATTGAGTCTCATGTGAAGGGCCACTGCGGGAGCTGGCCGGCTCCCGCAGTTAGTGGATAAAAATGAAACACCGTTGGGTTTCATCTCTGGAGCTTGGCAATGCCTTTACTCGAACAATGTCTGTGGGAAAACCTGACGCCACAACGTCCTCAGTCGCCAGCCTTCAAGGGCGAACTGAGCGTTGATGTGTGTGTGATTGGTGCCGGTATCACCGGCTTGTCTGCCGCCATTCACCTGCTTGAGCAGGGCAAAAGCGTCTGTGTGCTCGAGGCTCATCGCACCGGGCACGGCGGTTCGGGGCGTAACGTGGGGCTGGTCAATGCCGGGATGTGGATCCCCCCGGACGAGATCGAAGCCGGTTTCGGCGAAGCGGTGGGCAGCCAGCTCAACCGCATGCTCGGTGCTGCCCCGGCACTGGTCTTCAGCCTGGTCGACAAATACCGCATCGACTGCCAGCTACGGCGTGAAGGTACGCTGCACATGGCTCACAACGCCCGTGGCGAAGCGGACCTGCGCAGTCGCGAGCAACAGTGGAAGCGTCGGGGCGCACCTGTGCAACTGCTTACCGGGGCTGCCTGCGCCGAAGCGACCGGCACCCCGAAAATAGCGGCTGCCTTGCTAGACAGGCGTGCAGGCACACTCAACCCAATGGCCTACACCTCGGGCCTGGCCAAGGCCGCCAGTGACCTGGGAGGGCGTTTATTTGATCACTGCGCCGTTACCGGTCTGGAGCGTCAAGGCCAGCGCTGGTCGGTGCAAACCGCTCAGGGCGCGGTGAGTGCGGAGCAAGTGGTGCTGGCCTCCAATGCCTACACCGAGGGTGAATGGACTGACTTGCGACGCAACTTTTTCCCCGGTTATTACTACCAGGTTGCCTCCAGACCGCTGACCGATGGCAGCGCCGACCGCATCTTGCCCGGCGGGCAGGGCTCATGGGACACCCGTCAGGTATTGAGCAGCATCCGCCGTGATGCCGAAGGCCGTTTGTTGCTGGGCAGCCTGGGCAACGGCAATCAAAAACCGACCTGGTTTCTAAAAGCCTGGGCCGATCGCGTGCAGCAACACTACTTTCCGTACCTCAAAGGGGTGGAGTGGGAATGCACCTGGACCGGCTGCATCGCCTTCACCCCCGATCATTTGATGCGCCTGTTCGAGCCCGCGCCCGGTCTTGTTGCAGTCACCGGTTACAACGGCCGGGGGGTGACCACCGGCACAGTGGTGGGTAAAGCATTTGCCGATTACCTGTGTAACGGCGATGCCAAAGCCCTGCCGATACCCTTTGCACCGATGCGGCCGCTGTCTGGCACGGGGCTGCGCAGTTGTCTGTACGAAGCCGGGTTTTCGCTGTACCACGCCGGTCAATGTTTGCGGATTGTCATCTGACAACGTTTTCCATCCTCGCTGACGCATTTGCCCCGGCGGCGACCAGCCTCTGATGGTGCGGCCTGTAGCAGTCGTGCACCGGGAGTGTGCAGTTAGGTGACGCGGGTGGTTACAGAGTGGTTGCCCGGTGCCGGGCAACCCGGTTGCAACACTTGTTGTTTCAGGTATCACCAGCCCATCAAAAACGGTTTCACCTTCCTCGGTCTAGACGGTTGCACGCCCAATGAAAATGGGCTCAAAACAGTCGATATAACAATAAGACAGCGGCTTTTTTAAGAATAAAAAACCAATGGCACGCGCCTTGCTCTGAGCTTCCCGTGAAGTCGAAGTGCCATCTAATAAAACCTCAGGAGCACCACCTCATGTCGCAGACGTTCTACAAGAAAGGTTTTCTGGCCCTCGCCGTAGCAGCAGCGTTGGGTGTTTCTTCGTTTGTTCAGGCTGATGTGAAAATCGGTGTGGCGGGCCCGATGACCGGTGCCAACGCTGCATTTGGCGAGCAGTACATGAAGGGTGCGCAGGCGGCTGCGGATGCAATCAACAAGGCAGGCGGGATTAACGGCGAGCAAATCAAGCTGGTGGCGGGCGACGATGCCTGTGAGCCCAAGCAGGCTGTAGCGGTTGCCAACCGTTTGGTCGATCAGGACAAGGTCATCGGGGTTGTAGGTCACTTCTGTTCTTCGAACACCATCCCGGCGTCGGATGTGTATGCCGATGCCGGTGTCATCATGATTACGCCGGGCTCGACCAACCCGCAGGTTACCGAGCGCAAGCTGGACGCGGTGTTCCGTATGTGCGGGCGCGATGACCAGCAGGGCATCGTGGCGGGCGACTACATTGTCGACGTGCTCAAGGGCAAGAAAGTCGCCGTTATCAACGACAAGGACACCTACGGTAAAGGTCTGGCCGATGCCACCAGCGCGCAACTGACCAAGCGCGGCGTGAAGCCGATCCTGGAAGAAGGGCTTACCCGTGGCGAAAAAGACTTCAGTGCCCTGGTAACCAAAATCCGTTCGCTGGGAGCCGATGTGGTGTATTTCGGTGGCCTGCATCCGGAAGCGGGGCCTCTGGTGCGTCAACTGCGTGAGGCCGGCCTCAAGGATGTGAAGTTCATGTCCGATGATGGTGTTGTAACCGACGAACTGGTGGCCACCGCAGGCGGCCCGCAGTATGTCGATGGTGTGTACATGACCTTCGGCGCCGACCCGCGCCTGCTACCGGACAGCAAGGCGGTGGTTGAGCAGTTCCGTAAAGCCGGCACCGAGCCGGAAGGCTACACCCTGTACGCCTACGCCTCGGTACAGGCCCTGGCAGATGCCTTCAACGGCGCCAAGTCCAACAAGGGCGAAGACGCTGCCAAGTGGCTCAAGGCCCACCCGGTAGAAACCGTGATGGGCAAGAAGGAATGGGACGCCAAAGGCGACCTCAAAGTCTCTGACTACGTGGTTTACCAGTGGGACAAGGACGGCAAGTATCACCAGCTGGAAAAACAGAAGTGAGATAAGCCGCTCTGCCTTCTTCTGTAGGAGCGAGCGTGCTCGCGAGCTGTTAAAGATCGCGAGCACGCTCGCTCCTACAGACAAAGGGCATCAGGCATGTCTGCATCACCTGTCTTCTTTTCCAGGAGCCGCGCAAACCGTGCCTTGCAGGCACGTTTGTGCAATGGCTCAAGTGCGTGAGATTGCGTTATGGACGGTATATTCCTACAGCAACTGCTGAACGGCCTGACCCTCGGGTCTGTTTACGGCCTGATTGCCATCGGCTACACAATGGTCTACGGCATCATCGGCATGATCAACTTCGCCCACGGCGAGGTGTACATGATCTCCGCTTACCTCGCGGCGATCAGTCTGGCTCTGTTGGCATACTTCGGCGTTGAGTCTTTCCCGCTGCTGATGTTGGGCACCCTGGTCTTCACCGTCATAGTGACTGGCGTGTATGGCTGGGTGATCGAACGCGTGGCGTACAAACCCCTGCGAAACTCCACACGGCTGGCGCCGCTGATCAGCGCCATCGGTATTTCCCTGATCCTGCAGAACTATGTGCAAATTGCCCAGGGCTCGCGCCAGCAAGGCGTCCCTACACTGCTCAGTGGTTCCTGGCGCGTCGATATCGGCACCGGCTTTGTCCAGCTGACCTACACCAAAGTCTTCATTCTGATCGCGGCCTTCGCGGGCATGGGCCTGCTGACCTACATCATCAAATACACCCAGCTGGGGCGCATGTGCCGTGCGACCCAACAAGACCGCAAGATGGCGTCGATCCTGGGAATCAACACCGATCGGGTGATTTCCTACGTGTTCGTAATAGGTGCTGCCATGGCCGCGCTGGCCGGGGTGCTGATTACCATGAACTACGGCACGTTCGACTTTTACGCCGGCTTCATTATCGGGATCAAGGCCTTCACGGCTGCGGTACTCGGCGGGATCGGATCGTTGCCCGGCGCCATGCTCGGCGGGATCATCCTGGGTATTTCCGAGTCGCTTTTTGCTGGCCTGGTTAACTCCGATTACAAAGATGTGTTCAGTTTCTCACTGCTGGTGCTGATTCTGATTTTCCGTCCCCAAGGCCTGCTGGGTCGTCCTCTCGTGGCGAAGGTGTAAGTATGTCTGCAGCCATTAATAAACCGGTTGATATCAAGAAAAGCGTCGTTGACTCGATCCTTGCCGGGTTGATCTCATTGATTGTGTTTGGACCCATCGTCGGCGTAGTGCTCGACGGTTACAGCTTTAACCTGCAACCGGCGCGGGTCGGCTGGCTGGTTGCGATCGTGATGGTGGGGCGCTTCGTTCTCAGCCTGTTCCTGCAAACGGGCAGGGGCCTGAAAATCCTTCAGGGGTTCGAGTCCACCGGCTCCGGCGTGCACGTGCTGCCACCGGATTACAAGTCACGACTGCGCTGGATCGTGCCGCTGCTGATCGTGATTGCCATCGTTTTTCCGTTCTTCGCCAACAAGTACATCCTGACGGTGGTCATCCTCGGCCTGATCTACGTGTTGCTGGGGCTGGGGCTCAACATCGTGGTCGGCCTGGCGGGTCTGCTCGACCTGGGCTACGTGGCGTTCTATGCCATCGGTGCCTACGGTCTGGCTCTGGGTTATCAGTATCTGGGCCTGGGTTTCTGGTCGGTGCTGCCGCTGGCGGCCATTGCGGCGGCGATGGCCGGGTGCATTCTCGGGTTCCCGGTGTTGCGAATGCATGGTGATTACCTGGCCATCGTGACTTTGGGCTTCGGTGAAATCATTCGGCTGGTGCTCAACAACTGGCTCTCCTTTACCGGTGGCCCCAACGGCATGCCGGTGCCATCGCCGACGTTTTTCGGCCTGGAGTTCGGTCGTGTGGCCAAGGATGGCGGGGTGCCGTTTCATCAGTTCTTCGGTCTGGACTACAACCCCAATATCAAATTCCTGTTTATCTACATTGTGCTGTTTCTGGTGGTGTTGCTGGTGCTGTACATCAAGCACCGCCTGACTCGCATGCCGATCGGGCGCGCCTGGGAAGCATTGCGTGAAGACGAAATCGCCTGTCGCTCCATGGGCCTGAATCACGTGCTGGTCAAACTTTCCGCCTTCACCCTCGGTGCCTCGACGGCGGGCCTGGCCGGTGTGTTTTTTGCCAGCTATCAAGGGTTCGTCAACCCGTCTTCGTTCACGTTCTTTGAGTCGGCGCTGATCCTCGCCATTGTGGTGCTCGGCGGTATGGGCTCGACAGTGGGGGTGGTGATCGCGGCATTTGTCCTGACGGTGGCGCCGGAACTGTTGCGCAGTTTTGCCGAGTACCGGGTGCTGTTGTTTGGCGTATTGATGGTGTTGATGATGATCTGGCGGCCGCGGGGCCTGATTCGGGTCAGTCGTGTCGGGGTCAAGCCACGTAAGGGAGTCGCGCCATGAAAGAACTCTCCACGAATGATGATGTAGTGCTCTCGGTCGACAAGCTCATGATGCACTTCGGCGGGATCAAGGCTCTGAGCGATGTCAGCCTGCAGGTCAAACGCAACTCGATCTTTGCCCTTATCGGCCCTAACGGGGCGGGGAAAACCACGGTATTCAACTGTCTGACCGGGTTTTATAAAGCCAGCGGCGGCAGGATCGAACTCAATGCCCGTGGCACGCGCACCAATGTCATCAAGCTGCTGGGCGAGCCGTTCAGGCTGACTGACTTTGTCTCGCCCAAAGCCTTTGCCAGCCGCCTGTTCTACAAGATGTTCGGGGGTACCCATCTGGTCAACCGGGCAGGGCTGGCGCGGACTTTCCAGAACATTCGTCTGTTCAAGGAAATGTCCGTGCTGGAAAACCTGCTGGTGGCCCAGCACATGTGGGTCAACCGCAACATGCTGGCGGGCATCCTCAACACCAAGGGCTACCGCAAGGCCGAAAGCGATGCGCTGGACCATGCGTTTTACTGGCTGGAGGTCGTCGACCTGGTGGGCTGCGCCAACCGTCTGGCCGGGGAATTGTCTTACGGCCAGCAGCGGCGCCTGGAAATTGCCAGGGCCATGTGCACGCGCCCGCAAATCATCTGCCTCGACGAACCGGCGGCCGGGCTTAACCCGCAAGAAACCGAGGCGCTCAGTGCGATGATTCGCCTGCTGCGTGACGACCACGACTTGACCGTGGTGCTGATCGAACACGACATGGGGATGGTCATGAGTATTTCTGATCACATCGTGGTGCTCGACCACGGCAACGTGATCGCACAGGGCGGGCCGCAAGATATTCGCAACGACCCGAAAGTGATCGCGGCCTACCTTGGCGCAGATGAAGAGGAGCTGATATGACGGGCACGATCCTCGAACTCAAGGAGCTGGACGTTCACTACGGGCCGATCCAGGCCCTGAAGAAGGTCTCGATGCACATTGAAGAAGGTGAAACCGTGAGCCTGATCGGCTCCAACGGCGCGGGCAAATCCACGCTGCTGATGTCGATTTTCGGCCAGCCACGGGCCAGCGGCGGGCAGATCCTCTATCAGGGGGTGGACATCACACAGAAGTCTTCGCACTACATTGCTTCCAACGGTATCGCCCAATCGCCGGAAGGTCGCCGCGTTTTCCCGGACATGACGGTGGAGGAAAACCTGCTGATGGGCACCATCCCCATCGGGGACAAGCACGTCGACGAAGACATGCAGCGCATGTTTGAACTGTTCCCGCGGCTCAAGGAGCGGCGCAATCAGCGGGCAATGACCATGTCGGGCGGCGAGCAGCAAATGCTCGCCATTGCCCGGGCCCTGATGAGCCGTCCCAAGCTGCTGTTGCTGGACGAACCCAGCCTGGGGCTGGCGCCGATCGTGGTGAAGCAGATTTTCGCGACCTTGCGTGAACTGGCATCCACGGGCATGACCATCTTTCTGGTCGAGCAAAACGCCAACCACGCCCTGCGCCTGTCGGACCGCGCTTACGTGATGGTCAACGGCGAAATCCGTCTGACCGGTACCGGCAAGGAACTGTTAAGCAACGAAGAAGTACGCAATGCGTATTTAGGCGGGCACTAAACCGTTCACCCTGTACCCGTAGGAGCGAGCTTGCTCGCGAGCTCTTTGAAAATCTCGCGGGCAAGCTCGCTCCTACAATTCTCACAGCCCCTTTGCAGGGGCTTTTTGCTTTCTCAGAGCGCCTTTTTGAAATTGTGGAAAACAATATTCCGACCTTGCCAAAGCGCGACATAAAGCCGCTGTAAATAGCTGTTTTGTCATCATTTTGACTTGTCCCCGTTTGCTGTGGAGGTGGCTGTGGGTAACGTGGGAGTAGTTGGCTGCAGGCCTTTGTTTTCGGGGGCTGCATGGGTGTGGTTGTTTTTTGATCAGTGGTTTTTGCCTGGCTTTCCGCAGGATTTGTCAACAGATTTGTTCAGTTATTAACATAGTCCTTAGTCGATAACTAACCTGTGGATAAGTCTGTGGTTAAACTCTGGAAAGAATGCCCGGAGCTACGTAATTACTGGCCTCTGGCTATCTAACAGGTTTTACCGGGTTGCACCTTTTTGGGGCGCCTGCATGTTGGCTGTGCTGCGGTCAAGTTAAAAACTCTTGAGTAAGCGCTCAAGCCCTTGTGGATAGAGGCTTCGAGCATTTTAGAGTTGCCCCCAAAGACTGTGGACGGGCCTGTGGATAACGTGAGCGTATATGGCTCAAGCCCTTACGTGGCATGGCCTGCAAGGGGTTGATCGTTTTTTGTACAGGCGTGGCCCGCAATCCTGTGCCCGCTTGCCGCCCAATCGCAGTCGGGGCATTCTGCTCCCCGTCTTATTCAACGGCGGCCGATGCCCGCCAGCCAAGGAGAACACGATGACTTCCACCCTGTTTATTACGGGCGCGACTTCCGGATTTGGTGAGGCCTGCGCACGCAAGTTTGCGCAAGCAGGCTGGAAGCTGGTGCTGACCGGTCGCCGTAAAGAGCGTCTGGATGCACTGTGTGCGGAACTGTCCACCCAGACCGAAGTGCATGGCCTGGTCGTGGATGTACGTGACCGCAAGGCAATGGAAGAGGCAATTGCCAATTTGCCACCGTCGTTCAGCAAGCTGCGCGGACTTATCAACAATGCGGGCCTGGCGCTGGGCACCGACCCGGCGCCCAAGTGCGACCTCGACGATTGGGAAACCATGGTCGATACCAACATCAAGGGGCTGCTCTACACCACGCGCCTGCTGTTGCCCCGTCTGATTGCCTACGGCCGCGGTGCGGGCATCGTCAATCTGGGTTCCATCGCCGGCAGCTATCCGTACCCGGGCAGCCATGTGTACGGCGGCACCAAAGCCTTCGTTAAACAGTTTTCCCTGAACTTGCGTTGCGACTTGCAGGGCACGGGCGTGCGGGTCAGCAACGTTGAGCCGGGTCTGTGCGAAAGCGAATTCTCGATGGTGCGCTTTGGCGGCGACAAGGCACGCTATGACGCCACCTACCAAGGGGCTGAGCCGATCCAGCCGCAAGACATCGCCGACACGATTTTCTGGGTACTCAATACCCCGGCCCACATCAACATTAATCGCCTGGAGCTGATGCCCGTCACGCAGTCCTGGAGCGGTTTTGCCATCGAGCGCCATGCCAAGGAGTAAACTCACCCCTGGCAGCCCATTAGCGACCTCTTGAGGGGGTCGCATTCAACCGGGCTGAAAAGGAGTTTTTGTGAGTAACCGTGGTGAGCAGAACCTGCTCAAACAATCGACCATTCTTATGTTCGCGGTGGCCATCGCCGGCATCGTGACAGGCGTCATTTCGGGTTCCCAATCCATCTTGTTCGATGGATTTTTCTCTTTGATCGCGACCTTTATCAAAGTACTGATGCTGATTACGGCACAGCTGATCGCCAAAGAAAGCAATCAGCGGTTCCAGTTCGGCTTCTGGCACCTTGAGCCCATGGTCTTGTTGATCGAAGGCAGTTTCCTGTTTTTGATTGCGATCTACGCCTTTCTCAATGGCGTGTTCGGCATTATCAATGGCGGGCGCGATATTGAACTGGGTCTGGTGATCGTATACGCGGCGGTGTTTACCGTGATCGAGTTCGCGTATTACTTCTGGGTCCGGCGTAAAAACCGCAAGCTTAAATCAACCCTGATCCAGTTCGACAACATCAGTTGGCTGGTGGACGCCATGCTCTCGGTGGGGTTGTTGATAAGTTTTGTCACGGCGCTGATTTTGAAACAGCAGGGTTATGCACAGTGGGCGGCCTATGTTGACCCGGCGATCCTGATTTTGCTGGCTTTCAGCATGCTGGCGCCCTCGTTCAAAATTCTCAGGCCGGCCTTGCGCGACGTCCTGGGTATCGCCCCGGACAAGCTCGATGACAAGGTGCGTGAGGTGCTCGAAGACATCTCGGCGCGCCATGGCTTTGAGGGCTACAAAACCTATGTGCAAAAGCATGGGCGGGCGCGCTTTATCGAGATTCACATTGTGCTGCCGGCGGGTTACCCGCTGACCGGTATCAAGACTCTGGACGCGATTCGTGAAGAAATCTCAGGCATGTTGGGCGCCGCTGACAGCGCCCGCTGGCTGACCATCTGCTTCACCGGCGATCGCAAGTGGATTGCCTGACCCTTTAGGAGCGAGCTTGCTTGCGAGATTTTCCCGTGAACATATGGAAAGAGCTCGCGAGCAAGCTCGCTCCTACAGCAAGCTCGCTCCTACAAAAATTGCGCCAGGCCGCTGTAGCAGGTGGCCAGGTGATACGGGGTCGTCGAAGGCATGTCCTGTCGGCTCACATCACCTGCCGCATCACGGCATTCATACCAGCCCCCCGCATGTAAAAAGTTCTGCTGCAGCGCATGCAATTGGCGTTGCAGACGGGGCAGGGGGTAGGGCGCAAGGTCAGGGCGCGCAGGTACTCGGCCTGGGCCCAGATGCGCTGGGTGCCATCACGCAGCGTGCCATCCGGAGCCAGCATGCCGCAGACCGCCCCGGTCTGCGGGTCAACCCCAACCTGCTCGGCAAAGTCGAAGGCGACCGCAAGCGAGTCGTGCAACGCTGTTTGACGCAGCAGCGGCGAGGACTCCAGCAAGTAGAACCACTCAAACTGATGCCCCGGTTCAAACCAGTTATCCACAGCTCCCAGCGGCTTTTCGAGCAATGCGTTATGCACAGGCTCGATAAAGCGTTGCTGCATGCCATGGGCCAGTGCCAGCAAGGCTGTGTGTACCTGCGCATCGTCGCGCACCGACAGAGTTGCCAGAAACGCTTCGGCCAAATGCATCAACGGGTTTTGCAGCGGGCCGCTATTTAGTGTTGACCAGTCCTGGTCGAGGCTGGCTTCGTACAGGCCATTACCGTCACTGAAGCGCTCGGCGACAACTTTCAGCGCTGCATTAAGCACTGACTCCACGCAAGGCTCACGCACTTTGGCCCAATAATGAGCGCAGGCAAAGATGATGAAGGCGTGGGTGTAGAGGTCTTTACGCGGGTCCAGCGGCGCGCCGGCGGGGTCGATGCTGTAAAACCAGCCACCGTGTACCGCGTCGTGAAAGTGGTTCTGCAGCGAGCGAAACAACATGCCCGCCCGCTCGGCGGCGCCGGGGAAGGCGGGGTCATCGATCAGGCTGGCGAATAGATACAGTTGACGGGCGCAGGCCATGGCGCGATAGCGCTGGGGCGCCAGGGGCCGGTGCTCGGGGCTGAGTGCCTCATAGGGCAGTTCCAGCTCGGCATTCCAGCCGGGGCCTTGCCAGAGCGGCACAATGACCTGGCGAAAATGCTGCTGTACCGCCGCAAACAGGGCGGTCAGTTCAAGCGGGAAGGCGGAGCTGGCTACATGGGGCATTGGCAGGCGTCGTCACGGCTGGGGCGTTTGCGCGACATGATACACCGTGATGCAAAACTCTGTAGGAGCGAGCTTGCTCGCGATCTTTTAAAGCGCCCACAAAAGATCGCGAGCCAGCTCACTGCTGCGAACAACGGGTTACGTGATCAACAGTCCCTGCTTTTCAATAAACGCCACGATGGTGTCCAGGCCGTGGCCGGTTTTTTGATTGCTGAACACAAAGGGCTTGGCGCCGCGCATGCGTCGGGTGTCGCTGTCCATCAGCTCCAGCGATGCGCCCACCAGCGGCGCGAGATCGATTTTATTGATCACCAGCAAGTCGGATTTGCAAATCCCGGGGCCGCCCTTGCGCGGCAACTTGTCCCCCGCGGAGACATCGATCACGTAGATCGTCAGGTCGGACAGTTCCGGGCTGAAGGTGGCCGACAAGTTATCCCCACCCGACTCCACCAGAATCAGATCCAGCCCGGGGAAGCGCCGGTTCAGCTGATCCACGGCTTCGAGGTTGATCGACGCATCTTCACGAATGGCCGTGTGCGGGCAGCCGCCGGTTTCAACACCGATGATCCGCTCCGGCGCCAGCGCCTCGTTGCGCACCAGAAAGTCGGCATCCTCACGGGTATAAATGTCGTTGGTGACCACCGCCAGGTTGTATTTGTCGCGCAACGCCAGGCACAGGGCCAGGGTCAGGGCGGTTTTGCCGGAGCCCACAGGGCCGCCGATACCAACGCGTAAAGGTTGTGTGTTCATTGCATTCTCCTAGGAACGGAACAGACGGCTGTACTGGCGCTCGTGGGCCATGCTCGCCAATGACAGGCCGAAAGCGGCGCTGCCCAAACGGGATAAATCGAGGGTGCTGGCGTGTTGCTGTGCCTGCTGCAGCGCCGGTGACAATTCGCTGGTCATGCGTTGAGCTGCTTGCTGGCCCAGCGGCAGGGTTTTCATCAGCACGGCCAATTGGTTCTCCAGCCAGCTCCATAACCAGGCTGACAGCGCATCCACCGGGCTGATGCCCCAGGCGCGGGCGGCCAGCGCCCAGCCGAGTGCCAGATGCGGCTCGGTTTGCTGTGCAAGAAACAGCCGTGCAGGCTCATCCAGCTCGGGCAAGCCCATCAGCAGTTGCTGCAGGGAGTAGCCCATTTGCCGGCTCTCCTGATGCAGTTCGCGGGTATCACGACTGGCGCGGTGTTCGTCGCAAAACTGCTGCAAGGCACTCCAGTCTTCCTCGGCCGCCGCCCGGCAATGGGCGAGCAGCAACGGAGCCTCGAAACGCGCCAGATTGAGCAGCAATTGATCACTGATCCAGCGGCTGGCAGTTGCCGGGTTACATACCCGGCCATTCTCGACGGCCATTTCCAGGCCCTGGGAATAGCTGTAGCCGCCAATCGGCAGCTGTGGGCTGGCCAGGCGCAACAGCGCCCATGCCGGACTCACAAACGCACGCCAAACTGATGCAGGCGCGGCGCGTAGTTGAAGTCTTCTTCGCCTGCGCGGGAGTGATGATGACCGCCGCCGTAGGCGCCATGCTCAGGCTGGAACGGCGCCTCAATGGCTTCGGCCTGCGCGCCCAATTGTTCCAGCATGGCCTTGAGCACGTAGTCATCGAGCAGGCGCAGCCAGCCATCGCCGACTTGCAGGGCGACATGGCGGTTGCCCAGGTGATAGGCCGCGCGGGTCAACTCAAAGGCATTGAGACAGGTCACGTGCAGCAACTTTTCGGGGCTGGCACACACCCGCACGATGCGCCCGTCCTGGGCTTGCAGAAATTCGCCGTCATGCAGGGGCGCTTGTCCGCGCTCAAGGAACAGGCCTACGTCCTCGGCGTCACTGCTGAAACAACGCAAACGGCTTTTGCTTCGGGCTTCGAAGTTGAGGTGTAACTCGGCGCTCCACACGGGGTGGGGCTGAACTCTGCGATGAATCACCAACATCGGTAGGCTTCCTGCAATTGACAATGCCTTGAACAGAGCAAGGGGCTTGCCAACCTTGGGTTGCACAACAAAGGCGAGTGATCCGGGGAAGGGGAGCGGGCAGGGGCGAGCGATAATGGTGCGCTGCGAGTGTTATGCCGCACCAACAAGGTGCGCGCTTTTACTCGGTACTGCCCAGCCCTTGCCAGTGCTTGAGGCCGATAAAGATAAAGCGCAGCTGCTGGCTGATTTTTGCCTGGGGTTGCAGGTAGTCGGGGAGCGCCTCTGCGGGCGGGTCGATGACATCGGGCAAGGCGGCAAACACACTTTTAACCACCAGATCGGCAATCACCGTGAGGCCTGCATGGTTCAAGTGCTGCAACTTGGGCTTGGACCCAAGGTCTGCCGCAAGGTCCGAGGTGATGTCTTCGCGCAACGCACCGATGGCCTGGCGAACAGGCTGAGAACCGCCGTATTGCTCGCGGGCCAGAAACAAAAACTGCGAACGGTTGGCTTGCACCACATCGAGAAAGATCCGTACCGAGGCGTTGATGACACCGCCCATGAACAGCTCGTTGTGACGCACCAGGCGAATGGTTTCGCGAAAGGTCTGACCGACTTCACTGACCAGCGCCAGGCCCAGTTGGTCCATGTCGCTGAAGTGGCGATAAAAGCCGGTAGGCACAATGCCGGCGGTTTTAGCGACTTCACGCAAGCTAAGGCTGCCAAAGCCGCGGCCCGATTCCATCAAGTGGCGGGCGGCATCCATCAGCGCAAGGCGGGTTTGTTGTTTCTGTTCGGCGCGAGGCAGCATCGGGGCTGGCATTCCAGACAAGTACAGCGGCGCACTCTAGCAAATCGGCTTTGATGACGTCGAACGGTGTGATGATCAATCCCTGTAGTCGCTGCCGAAGGCTGCGATAAGGGCTGCAGGACCTATAGCGTCTTGGGGCTGCTGTGCACCCCATCGCAGCCTGCGGCAGCGACTACAAGTATTGGCTTAGCTGGCACGTTGATTCCTTTGTGCAAGACGATCCGCGCCGCCTTCAGCCACCAGGTTGTTCTGGCGTTGAGTGCGATCGTAGCCGTCTTCAGCCACGCGGTTCTGCTGGTCCAGGGTGCGTTGTGCACCGTCTTCAGCCACAGGGTTGAGCGGTTGGCTCAAGGTGCTGGAAGCGGGTTGAGCCATAGGTGTCGGCTCATCGTCGGCAGGCATCGCAAAGGCGTTAATGGCAAACAGTGAAAGGGTAAGACCAAGCAATAATGGGCGTTTCATGAGGTGGGTGCTCCGTAGCAGTGCAATGAACTGTGTATGGAGGCAATGCTACGCTTGGATCCTGGATATCAAAGTTCATACGGCCAATGGTGATAATCAACACAATTGATTGTTCAGTCTTGAGGGCTCTGGTCCGCGGCTTTCGGGCAGCTTTTTTACGAAAGTCGTACGCCGGTTAAACCTTGAGCGGTCTCAGACAGTCGTACTTTTATTAGCGTCGCAGCCCTTCATAAATGCCGCAGTTGGGACGTTCAGCCGTAATAAGGAGCCGTTACATGACACGCACCCGTAAAATCCTTGCCTGGATTGGCGGTATTTTGGTTCTGCTGGTGGTGGTTCTGGTGGTGATCCTCGCTACCTTCGACTGGAACCGGATCAAGCCCACAATCAATACCAAGGTGTCTGACATCCTCCATCGTCCTTTTGCCATTAACGGCAACCTCGCCGTGCGCTGGCAGCGTGAAGCGGACGAAGGGGGCTGGCGTGCCTGGGTGCCCTGGCCCCACGTGATTGCCGAAGACCTGGCCCTGGGCAATCCCGAGTGGTCCAAGGCACCGCAAATGGCCAGCCTCAAGAAGGTTGAGCTGCGTCTGTCGCCGCTGGCGTTGCTGACGCAGACCGTGGATATCCCGCGTATCGATCTGACCGAACCCTCGGCCAGCCTTGAACGTCTGGCCGATGGCCGGGCGAACTGGACATTCACGTTCGACCCCAAAGACCCGAACGAAAAACCCTCGGACTGGACAGTGGACATAGGCGCCATTGGTTTCGACAAGGGCCATGTAACGCTTAATGACCAGACCCTGAAAACCCGTCTTGATGTACTGATTGATCCGCTGGGCAAACCCGTCCCGTTCAGCGACATCGTCGGCCAGAGCGCTGCAAAAAAAGCGCTGGAGAAAGGTAGCGCACCACAAGACTATGCCTTCGCCCTGAAGGTCAAAGGTCAGTACCACGGCCAGAGCCTCGACGGCACCGGGAAGATTGGCGGCCTGCTGGCCTTGCAGGACGCGGCCAAACCCTTCCCGTTGCAGGCGCAAGTGAGCATTGCCGACACCAAAGTCGAGCTGGCCGGCACCCTGACCGACCCGTTCCATCTGGGGGCGCTGGACCTGCGCCTGAAGTTGGCAGGCAGCAGCCTGGGCAACCTGTATCCACTGACCGGCGTAACCCTGCCTGACTCGCCGCCGTACTCAACCGATGGCCACCTGATTGCCAAACTGCATGAGCCGGACGGCGCAATCTTCACCTACGAAAACTTCAACGGCAAAATCGGTAGCAGCGATATTCATGGCAACCTGAAATACGTCGCCAGCCAGCCACGGCCCAAACTGAGCGGCGCACTGGTGTCCAATCAATTGCTGATGGCTGACCTGGCCCCGTTGATTGGCGCTGACTCCAACGCCAAGCAAAAAGCCCGCGGCGGTGACAGCAAACAACCGGCGGGTAAAGTGCTGCCGGTTGAAGAGTTCCGCACTGAACGCTGGCGCGATATGGATGCCGATGTGGAGTTCACCGGCAAGCGCATCGTCCAGAGTGCCGAGCTGCCGTTCACGGACCTGTACACCCACGTGGTGCTGGACAATGGCGAGCTGAAACTCGAACCCCTGCGTTTCGGCGTGGCGGGCGGCAAGCTGGACGCGCAAATCAACCTCAACGGGCGCAGTACGCCGTTGCAGGGGAGGGCCAAACTGACCGCGCGCAATTTCAAGCTCAAGCAGCTGTTCCCCACCTTTGAACCAATGAAGACCAGTTTTGGTGAACTCAATGGCGATGCCACGCTTTCGGGCACTGGCAACTCGGTGGCCAAGTTACTGGGCACGGCCAATGGCGGCTTGAAGATGATCATCAATGATGGCGCCATCAGCCGCAGCCTTATGGAAATTGCCGGTCTGAACGTCGGTAACTATGTGGTGGGTAAAATCTTTGGCGACGAAGACGTGAAGATCAACTGTGCGGCGGCAGACTTCGGGATCAAGAATGGTCTGGCCACTTCGCAGTTGTTTGTGTTTGATACCGAGAACGCGATCATCTACATAGACGGCACTGCCAACTTCGCCACCGAACAGCTCGACCTGAAAATTACCCCCGAGTCCAAGGGCCTGCGTTTGTTCTCGTTGCGCTCACCGCTGTACGTGAAAGGCACCTTTGGCAACCCTTCGGCGGGAGTAGAGGCGGTACCGCTGCTGCTGCGCGGTGCAGGCATGGTGGCATTGGGCGTGATTGCCGGCCCGGCGGCCGGTCTGCTGGCGTTGATCGCCCCCAGTGGCGGCGAACCCAACCAGTGCGCGCCGCTGCTGCAACAGATGCAGCAGGGCAAAGTCCCGAAAACGGTGAAATAAACTATAAACCCTGTAGGAGCGAGCTTGCTCGCGAGCAAGCTCGCTCCTACAGGGTTAGATTCAGACAAAAAAATGCCCGCCCTCATCTCATGAGGGCGGGCATTTGCGTTTGCGGGTCTGTTTACAGCCCTTTGAGCAGGTCCGCCATGTCATCGGCATGCTCTTCCTCTTGGGCGAGGATCTCTTCGAAGATCCGGCGTGTGGTCGGATCCTTGTCGCCGATGTACTGAATGATTTCGCGATAGCTGTCGACCGCAATGCGCTCGGCCACCAAATCTTCGTAGACCATTTCCTTCAGATTCTTGCCCGCCACGTACTGGGCGTGGGAATTCTTGGACAACAAGTCCGGGTTGAACTCAGGTTCGCCTCCCAGCTGCACAATGCGCTCGGCCAGTTTGTCGGCGTGCTCCATCTCCTGGGTGGCGTGCTCCAGGAACTCTTGCGCGGCCACGTGCGCCTTGATCCCGGTAGCCATGAAGTAGTGGCGCTTGTAGCGCAGTACGCACACCCACTCTGTGGCCAGAGATTCGTTGAGCAGGCGAAGGATCTCTTCGCGGTTAGCGCTGTAGCCTTCGGTGACGGCACCTTCCTCGACGTTCTTGCGGGCACGCTCGCGCAGGGTCTGTTTATCGGTCAATTGCATGTCGCTCATTTCAATCTCCTCACTCATCAGGTTGCCGCCTCGCTCTGCTGGCAAGATCGGTTCACAAGTTGTGAGTTCAGCGCGAGGAGAAAGTTTTATCCGATTTTGGGCGCTTTCCTTAACGGCGTGGTCCAGCGTTCCGAGAGGATCACCCCGGCCAGCGTCAGTGCGCCGCCAATCAGGTGGTAAGCATGCAATTGTTCTTTGAGTACCACCGCCGCAATCAGCGCCGTGATCAACGGCAACAGGTTGAAGAATAACGTGGTACGGCTCGGCCCCAGCACGGTGACGGCCTTCATCCAGGCCAGCGGCGCGAGCATGGAGGCCAGAATGCAGGCATACAGCACCAGCCCGATGTTGTGCACCGTGAGGCCGACTTTGGCGGACATCAGGTACAGCGGCAGCAACACCAGGATCGCCACCAGAATCTGCATGTACAGCATTTGCAGGGGCGGCAGGCGCAACTGCCATTTTTTCAGCAAGGTGCTGTAGATCGCATAAGCCAGGGTGGCAACCAGCATCATCGCATCGCCCAAGTTAAGGCCGTGGTCGAGCAAGGCACTGAGGCTGCCGCTCGATACCACCACCAGCACCCCGATAAACGAGACTATCGCGCCGACCAAGGCTCCTGCGGTCAGGCGCTGCCCCAGGCTGATGATCGACATGGCCAGCACCATCAACGGCATCAACGACAGGATGATCCCCATGTTGGTGGCCGAGGTACGGGCCGCCGCGTAGTAGGCCAGGCTTTGATAGATCGCCATGCCCAGTACGCCAAGGACAAAGATCTTGCCCAGGTTGGGGCGGATCACCGACCAGTTGGCGATCACCGGCTTGAGCATGAACGGGGTGAACAGCAGGCCGGCCAGCAGCCAGCGATAAAAACCGATCTCGGACGGGAAGATGGCCCCGACCGCGAGTTTGTTGATAACGGTATTGCCGGCCCAGATAAAAATGGCCAGTAGCGGGTAAGCGTATTGCATCAGGAACAACCACAGGGTTAATGAGCAGCGATTATCCGCCTGTCTGTCTGCAAGGCTATACTTCGTTCCGGCCAATCTCCCCCTGAATCCAGACAGCATGCGCAAGAATCTGATCAACGTCCCCGAATTCGATGGCTTGCCGGCTCCGGTGTACTTCCGTTATGCCGAATTTGATGCCGACAGCCATGCCGCGCCCCATGTCCATGCCTGGGGTTCGCTGGATTATGTGGCCCACGGGGTGATGCGCTACGAGGTCAACGGCCAGCGCTTCATGTCGCCGCCGCAGTACGCGGTCTGGGTGCCGCCCCATACCGAGCACAGTGCCTACAACTCGCAGGCGATTGTCTATCGCTCGGTCTACCTGGATGTCGACCATTGCCAGAACTTGCCGAAAACACCCGTCACGCTGGCCATCAGCGACATCCTCAAAGCCATCCTCAGCGATTTTGCCCGGCGCGATATCAACATTCCCCGCAGCGAATCTGACAAGAGGCTGGCCCAGGTTCTGGTTGACCAGTTGCGTCAGGCGCCGGTGCATCAATGCTATTTGCCTTACGCCAGTCATCCCGGTCTGCAGGTGGTCCTTGAGGCGCTGCAGAGCCAGCCCGGCGACAACCGGCCGCTGGGGGAGTGGGCCGGGCAGGTGCATGTCAGCGAGCGGACCCTGGCGCGACTGTTTGCACGTGAACTGGGGATGAGCTTTGGCGAGTGGCGCCAGCGTCTGCGGTTTCTGGCGGCGATTGAAGCGCTGGAGTCTGCGCGCAGCGTGCAGGATGTGGGCTTTGACCTGGGCTACAGCACGTCATCGGCATTTATTGCCATGTTCGCGCGTCAGGCCGGGTGTACGCCTGAGCAATATCGGCGCCAGGCCCGTGGAGTGATGTAACAGAGTTTGTCTACACTCCTGGGAAGTCCGCTGCCACCCGGTGCGGCTACAAGGAGAAAACTCCATGAAGATGCTGCGTATTCCTCTGCTGCTGATGGGCCTGTTGCTGTGCACCCAGGGTTTTGCGGCCACGGCCCAACAAAACAAAATGACCACCTGCAATGCCGAGGCGAGTGCCAAGACCCTCAAGGGCGATGAGCGCAAAGCGTTTATGAGCACCTGCCTTAAAGCCACTCCGGCAGCACCTGCGACCCAGCAGGAAAAAATGAAAACCTGTAACGCCACTGCCGGCACCCAGGCCCTCAAAGGGGATGCACGCAAAGCCTTTATGAGCGATTGCCTGAAGAAGAAATAATGCACCCTGCAGGAACGGGCTTGCTCGCGAAGCTGTCAGACACAGCGCAATCGCGAGCAGCCCCGCTCTTGCAGCTGGCCTGTATCACAATTTCTAGTGCTACCCGCTGAAGGCTGGCAGACTGCCCGTCCTTTCGCGCTGCTTGTTTTGAGGCTGTATGCCATCGTTTTCTCAGCGTCACATTTTGTTTGCCAGCTACATCATCATTGCTGGCGGCCTGTTGCTGGTTTTTCCGTTGCGCCTGTTACCCAGCCTGCTGGCCGGTTTGCTGGTATTCGAACTGGTCAACATGCTCACGCCACAACTGCAGCGGCTGATTGCCGGGCGCCGTGCGCGCTGGCTGGCAGTGGCGTTGCTGGGCACGCTGGTGGTCAGCGTCCTGGCGTTGATCTTTGCCGGTGCCATCAGCTTTTTGCTGCATGAAGCAGAAAACCCCGGAGCATCGCTGAACAAATTCATGGTCGTGGTTGATCGGGCGCGCGGGCAATTGCCGCCGTTTCTGGACGGCTACCTGCCGGCCAGCGCGGCTGAATTCCGGGTGGCGATCGGCGAATGGGGCAACAAGCACCTCAGCGATCTGCAACTGGTGGGCAAAGATGCCGCGCACATGTTCGTAACGTTGCTGATCGGCATGGTGCTGGGCGCCATCATCGCGTTGCAGCGTATCCCGGATATCAGCCGTCGCAAGCCACTGTCAGCCGCGTTGTTCGACCGTTTGCACCTGCTGGTGCAGGCATTTCGCAACATCGTGTTTGCGCAGATCAAAATCGCGCTGCTCAATACCGCGTTCACCGGGATATTTCTGGCGGTGATCCTGCCGCTGTTCGGCGTGCATCTGCCGCTGACCAAAACCCTGATTGTGCTGACCTTCCTGCTGGGCTTGCTGCCGGTGATCGGCAACCTGATCTCCAACACCCTGATCACCATCGTCGGCCTGTCCCTGTCGATCTGGGTCGCGGTAGCGGCACTGGGCTATCTGATCGTTATCCACAAGCTCGAATACTTCCTCAACGCCAAGATCGTTGGCGGCCAGATCAGTGCCAAATCGTGGGAGCTATTGCTGGCGATGCTGGTATTCGAGGCAGCCTTCGGCCTGCCGGGGGTGGTGGCCGGGCCGATCTACTACGCGTATTTGAAGAGTGAACTCAAGCAGGTGGAGCTGGTTTAACCCGCAATCTGTAGTCGCTGGCGCAGGCTGCGATAAGGGCCGCAGGTCCTTCTGACAGCGGGGCCGCTGCGCAGCCCATCGCAGCCTGCGCCAGCGACTACACAGGTCTCGTTCTAGCCGTAACGCTTTTTGGCTTCAATCGCCAAACCGCTGCCGATGCTGCCGAAGATGTTGCCTTCGACGTGATTGGCGTTAGGCAACATGGCCGCGACGCTCTGGCGCAACGCCGGAATACCGCTCGAACCGCCAGTGAAGAACACCGTATCCACTTGCTCGACACCCACACCTGCACTGCTGAGCAAGTCGTTCACGCTGTTGCGGATGCGCTCCAGCTGGTTGTCGATAGAGGCTTCAAACAGCGCCCGGCTCAGTTCAACACTTAGCCCCGGCTCAACCCGGTCCAGCGGCACATGGCGGCTTTGGGCGTGGGTCAGTTCGATTTTGGTTTCTTCGATTTCCATCGCCAGCCAGTGACCGGCACGCTGTTCGATCAACTTGAACAAACGGTCGATCCCGCCGGTATCGACGATGTCGTAGCGCATGCTGTTCAGGGCGATCTGGGTTTTCTGTGCATACACCGAGTTGATGGTGTGCCAGGTCGCCAGGTTCATGTGATGGCTGGTGGGCATGTAGGCACCGCTTTTCATCCGGCTGCCGTAGCCGAACAGCGGCATGACCCCTTGCAGGCTCAGTTGCTTGTCGAAGTCGGTGCCGCCCACGTGCACGCCGCCCGTGGCCAGGATGTCGTCCTGGCGGTGGTCCATGCCCCGGCGCTCGGGCGACAGGCGCACCAGCGAGAAGTCGGAGGTACCACCGCCGATGTCGACAATCAGCACCAGCTCTTCGCGTTCGATGGTCGACTCATAGTCGAATGCCGCGGCGATGGGTTCGTACTGAAACGAGACTTCCTTGAAGCCAATGGCGCGGGCCACGTCGGTCAGGGTGTTCTCGGCTTCCTGGTCGGCCAGGGGGTCGTCATCGACGAAATACACCGGACGGCCCAGTACCACTTCTTCAAATTCACGACCGGCGGTTGCTTCAGCTCGTTTTTTAAGCTGGGCGATAAACAGCCCCAGCAGGTCCTTGAACGGCATGGCCGTGCCCAGAACGCTGGTGTCGTGCTTGATCAGCTTGGAACCCAGCAGGCTCTTGAGCGACCGCATCAGGCGGCCCTCGTAGCCTTCCAGGTACTCATGCAGCGCCAGACGACCGTACACCGGGCGGCGCTCTTCAATGTTGAAGAACACTACGGAGGGCAGGGTGATCTTGTCGTCCTCCAGCGCGATGAGGGTTTCCACGCCTGGACGCAGCCAGCCGACGGTGGAGTTGGACGTGCCAAAGTCGATGCCGCAGGCACGTGCTGGAGAGGCGCTTTTCATGTCTTTCGAGTTCCGGTTAAAAAACGGCCGCGCAGTGTATGTCAGACGCTCGCAGAATCGAAGCGCGACGATTCTTTAAATCGCAGGTTTTAATCCCCTTGAAAGACTATCCTTGACCCCCAAACTTCCAGACATTGGTTTGGTGGTCTTAAGGCTGCCGATAAACTTTTGCAGCGCTGATCAGTCACACGATTGAGATCGGTCAACCCTCAGGCCGGTCAGCCAGAGCATTCTGGGTGGCTTCGAGCTGCGCGATATTGATAACGGATGGTGATCCTTACATGGACTTCAAAGACTATTACAAGATCCTGGGTGTCGAGCCCACGGCTGACGATAAGGCAATCAAGACCGCTTATCGCAAGCTCGCGCGCAAATATCACCCGGATGTGAGCAAGGAAAAGGACGCCGAAGAGAAATTCAAGGACGTCAACGAAGCGTATGAAGCACTGAAAAGTGCCGATAAACGCGCCGAATACGATGAAATGCGCAAATACGGCCAGCATGGCCAACCGTTCCAGGGGCCACCTGGCTGGCAGGGTCACTCGAGCGGCGGTTTCGAGGATCAGGGCGATTTTTCAGACTTTTTCAGCTCGATCTTCGGTTCGCGCGGTAATGGTTTCGGCGGCCAGAGCGGTCGCAGCGCGGGACGTCGCGGACAGGATGTAGAAATGGAACTGCCGATTTTCCTTGAAGAGACCCTGTCTGGCGAATCGAAGCAGATCAGCTTCCAGATTGGCGGGGCCAGCAAGACCCTGAACGTAAAAATCCCGGCCGGTGTCACCGACGGTGAGCGTATTCGCCTTAAAGGGCAGGGTGGTCCGGGTGTTGGTGGCGGTGCCAATGGTGATCTATACCTGATCATTCGCTTTGCCCCGCATCCGAAGTTCGATGTGGAAGGTCATGATCTGGTCATCACTGTGCCAGTGGCACCGTGGGAAGCTGCATTGGGCACCAAAGTGGCCGTGCCGACCCTGACCAGCAAAATCAACCTGACCATTCGCCCCGACAGCCAGAGCGGTCAACGCTTGCGCATCAAAGGTCATGGCCTGGCGAACAAGCAAGGCGAGCGCGGCGATTTGTATGCCCAATTGAAAGTGGTCATGCCCAAACAGAGCGACGAGGCCACAAAAGCCCTGTGGCAAGACCTGGCCGACAAATCGGCATTCGACCCGAGAGCCCAATGGAGTAACTGATCATGAGCAGCACCCTGATCGTTCAGCTGGACATGGAAAGGTTCTGCGAAGAGGCCGGTATCCCGGCCACTTACGTGATAGAGATTGTCGAACACGGAATTATCGAACCTCAGGGCCGCACGCCGGACGTGTGGCGTTTTGACGACTACGAACTGGCCATCGCACAGCGTGCGACCAAGTTGCACAACGACCTGGAGATGGAGTGGGAAGGCGTCGCCCTGGCGCTGGACCTGATCGAGGAAGTGCAGCAATTGCGCGCCGAGAACCAGCGGCTCAAGCAGCAATTGGGACGCTTTGTCGGCGACCTGTAAGCGCCACCTCTCTGTAGGAGCGAGCTTGCTCGCGATCTTTTCAATGTGCTGTCCACCATGGCGGGCTGCACGCCAGATAGAGATCGCGAGCAAGCTCGCTCCTACAGGTTTTCTATCTGTTAGATATTTTTCGGCAACACCACGGTAAACGTCGTGCCCTCGTCTTTGGTCGAGGTCACTTCGATGCTGCCTTTGTGTGCATCCACCACTTCCTTGACGATAAATAATCCCAGGCCAAGGCTGGTGGAGGCCCCCGGTTCGCAGATGTCTTCGCTCGGGCTGCGTACCAGCGGGTCGAACAAGGTGGCCAGTGCCTCTTCTGCAATCGGAGTGCCGTTGTTGTGCACTTTGAGGGTCACGCTATCCGCTGCGCCATTGAGGGTCAGGCTTACAGCACTCTTGCTGGCGCCATGCTGCAGCGCATTGCCGATCAGGTTTTGCAACAGCTGGCCAAGGCGTCGCGGATCCCAGTGGCCTTCAACATTGCCGTTGACCTGCAAGCTCTGCTCAGAGTCGGGGTGCCCGGCACGGGCCTGGTCCAGTGCGGTCTGACAAGCGTGGGCCATGTTCATGGCACAGGGTTCCACAGGCAACTGGGTACCCAGGCGGCTGCGCACAAACTCCAGCAGGTCGCTGACCATCCCATGCATGTGATGAGCCCCGGTCTTGATGGCCTTCACGTAGTTCTGGGCATTGGCGTCCAGGGTGGTTTTGCGCTCCAGCATCTCGGTGGACATGCTCACCGCTTGCAGCGGCGCGCGCAGGTCATGGCCCAGAATCGCCAAAAAGATATCCCGCGAACGGTTGACCTGCTCGGCATAGGCCGCGGTGGATTCGGCCAGGGCCTCATCAATGGCCTCATTGAACCGGATCATGTCCTGGAAGTGCACTGCCTGTGGCGTTTCGAGGCTGGCGACCCACAGGCGGATCACGCAGGCGCGCAAGTGCCGGAACTCGGAAGTCATCTGCACCAGATCAAAGCCCACGGTATGGCGCAACTCGCCATGACTGGCCGCGGCAACGTCCAGGGCCGGGGTTTTCTCCGCGCCTTCGCCTTCGGCCTTGGCCTGTTGTTCGCTGGCTGTTTGCGCCGTGTTCATGTCCCGCGAGGCGGCCAGCAGAATGGCCTTGGCATGATCACGCAGGGCCACGCTGTCCATTGATTCGGCAGCCGGGGTGATGGTTTCGGCGAACTGCTCCCATTCATCGACAATACGGTCAGCGTTTTGCACGATGAACTCAGATAGGCGCATAGCCAAACCTTGCTGCGAGAGCGGTTATAAAAAGGTGTCGCATCTTAGCCCCTAATGATGGCTTTCAATACAACCGCTTGCCGGGACAGCACCCTGTGCTCAAAACAGAAAGTAACGCTGCGCCATCGGTAATACGTCTGCGGGCTCGCACCACAGCAGTACACCGTCAGCCTTGACTTGATAGGTCTGTGGATCGACTTCGATTTCAGGCAGGTAGCCGTTGTGGATCAGGTCGGTTTTCTGCACGTCGCGACAGCCTTTGACCACGGCGATTTGCTTCTTCAGCCCCAGTGCTGCGGGTACCCCGGCCTCCGCCGCCGCCTGGCTGATAAAGGTCAGGCAGGTGGCATGACGCGAGCCGCCGTAGCTGGCAAACATCGGGCGGTAGTGCACCGGCTGCGGGGTCGGGATCGAAGCATTGGGGTCGCCCATCAGGCTTGAGGCAATCGCACCGCCCTTGAGAATCAGGGTCGGCTTGACCCCGAAAAACGCCGGACGCCAGAGCACCAGGTCGGCCCATTTACCCACCTCGATCGAGCCCACTTCATGGCTGACGCCGTGGGTAATGGCCGGGTTGATGGTGTACTTGGCGATGTAGCGTTTGGCGCGGAAGTTGTCATTGCCCGGTGCATCTTCGGGTAGCGGGCCGCGCTGTTTTTTCATCTTGTCGGCGGTTTGCCAGGTACGGGTGATGACCTCGCCGACCCGGCCCATGGCCTGGCTGTCGGAGCTGATCATCGAAAACGCGCCGAGGTCATGCAGGATATCTTCGGCGGCGATGGTTTCACGACGGATACGGCTTTCCGCGAAGGCGACGTCTTCGGCGATGGCCGGGTCGAGGTGATGACAGACCATCAACATGTCCAGGTGCTCGTCGATGGTATTGCGGGTAAAAGGCCGGGTCGGGTTGGTCGAGCTTGGCAGCACGTTGCTCAGGCCGCAGGCCTTGATGATGTCCGGGGCATGGCCGCCCCCCGCGCCTTCGGTGTGATAGGTGTGGATGGTGCGGCCCTTGAACGCGGCCAGAGTGGTTTCGACAAAGCCCGACTCGTTCAGCGTGTCGCTGTGAATTGCCACTTGCACGTCATACAGGTCGGCCACGTTCAGGCAGTTGTCGATGGCTGCGGGCGTGGTGCCCCAGTCTTCGTGCAGCTTGAGGCCGATGGCCCCGGCTTCGACCTGTTCGATCAGCGGTTGCGGCAGGCTGGCGTTGCCTTTGCCGGTAAAGCCCATGTTCATCGGGAACGCATCGGCGGCCTGCAGCATGCGCGCCATGTGCCACGGGCCCGAGGTGCAGGTGGTGGCATTGGTGCCGGTGGCCGGGCCGGTGCCGCCGCCGATCATGGTGGTGACCCCGCTGTTCAAGGCTTCTTCGATCTGTTGCGGGCAGATGAAGTGAATATGGGTATCGATGCCGCCTGCCGTGAGGATCATGCCTTCGCCGGCAATCACTTCGGTGCTGGCGCCGATGGCGATGGTCACATCGGGCTGGATATCCGGGTTGCCGGCTTTACCGATGGCGTGGATCCGGCCGTTTTTCAGGCCCACATCGGCTTTGACGATGCCCCAGTGATCGACAATCAGCGCGTTGGTGATCAGCGTGTCGACCACCTCGCTGGCGAGCAGCTGGCTCTGGCCCATGCCGTCACGAATCACCTTGCCGCCGCCAAACTTCACTTCTTCGCCATAGGTGGTGAAGTCCTGCTCGACCTCGATCCACAACTCGGTGTCGGCCAAGCGGATCTTGTCGCCAACGGTAGGGCCGAACATGTCGGCATAGGCCTGGCGGGAAATTTTCATTGTGAGTTCCTAAATAGATAAACCAAGCCCCATCCCCTGTAGGAGCGAGCTTGCTCGCGAGCCCTTAAGCGCTCTTGAGAAAAAGCTCGCGAGCAAGCTCGCTCCTTCAGGGATTGGGCAGTGGGGTCAGTCCAGATTGCCCATGACCCGACCGGCAAAGCCGAACACCCGACGCAGCCCGGCCAGTTCCACCAGTTCCACTTCGCGGGTCTGCCCCGGCTCGAAACGCACGGCGGTGCCCGCCGGGATATTCAGGCGCATGCCGCGGCTGTCAGCACGTTCAAACATCAGGGCATCGTTGGTTTCGAAAAAGTGATAGTGCGAACCCACCTGGATCGGGCGGTCGCCTCGATTCGACACGCTGATACTCAGGGTGCGGCGGCCGGCATTCAGCTCGATGTCCCCGGATGCAATGCGGTATTGGCCTGGAATCATTGCGGCTCACCCAGGGTTTTGTAATAGATGGCGGTGGGGCTGTAGTGACCGTCGGGGCTGCGGCAATAGTTGGGCAACTCGCCGACCCGGGTGTAACCCAGTGCGCTGTAGAAGTTTTCAGCGGGCGAGCCGGCTTCGGTGTCCAGGTGCAGTAAACCGCGTTTGAGTTCCCGTGCCCCTTGTTCCAGGGCATGGATCATTATTTGCCCCAGACCCCGACGCCGCGCTTCATTGAGCACCAGCAGTTTCTGGACCTCGGCGCGATTGAGCCCGTTGCGCTTCTGGCACAGGGCCAACTGCACGCTGGCCAGCACCTGCCCGTCTTCGATCAACACCCACAACAGCAGGGAGCCTTGCTCCAGTTGGGCATGCACTTCGTTGAAGTAGTGGCTGGCCTGGGGGTGGTCCAGGTCGTCCATGAACCCCACGGACGCCCCGTAGTGAACCGCATCCACCAGCAACGCAATCAACCCGTCGCGATACTGGGCAAAGCTCTGGGCGGTCACTTGCAGCACCTGTTCGCTATTCATTTACCGCACTCCTGAGGCGGCAGCGCGCCGGGGTAGAGCATCAGTTGCATAAAGGTCAGGTCCAGCCAGCGGCCAAACTTGATACCGACTTGCGGCATGTGTGCGCTGGTTACAAAACCAAGCTGTTTATGCACATGGATCGAGGCACCATTGCCGCTCTCGATGGCCGCGACCATCACGTGTTTGCCGCAGGCTCTGGCGCGTTCAATCAGCGCTGCCAGCAACTGCGGGCCGAGGCGCTTGCCCCGTTGCTCGGGGTGCACGTACACCGAATGCTCCACGGTATGGCGGAACCCTTCAAACGGGCGCCAGTCGCCAAACGAGGCGTAGCCCAGCGGCACATTGCTGTCATCGACGATCACCAGCACCGGATAACCCTGGGCCAGGCGGGCATCGAACCATTGCTGACGGTTGGCCAGATCGACCGTCTGTTCGTTCCAGATCGCGAGGGTGTTGAGCACCGCATCGTTGTAGATGTCGCGAATCGCCGGCAGGTCGGCCGCGACAGCACCACGGGTGACATAAGACATGGGGCAGCCTCAGGCGATGGGTTGGTGGACAGTGACCAGCTTGGTGCCATCGGGGAAGGTGGCTTCGATCTGGATGTCGGGGATCATTTCCGGAATGCCCTGCATCACCTGCTCGCGGGTCAGCAGGGTGGTGCCGTAGTGCATCAGCTCGGCGACGGTACGGCCATCGCGGGCGCCTTCGAGCAGGGCGGCGGAAATATAGGCGATGGTTTCCGGGTAGTTAAGCATCACCCCGCGTGCCAACCGCCGCTCGGCCAGCAGGCCGGCGGTAAAGATCATCATCTTGTCTTTTTCGCGTGAGGTCAGGTCCATGGTGGGTCCGTTGTTTAATTAAGGATTATTGGTCGAGGACCTCTGTGGGAGCTGGCAAGCCAGCTCCCACAGAGGTCCTCAAAAAAATCGCGACGGTTCTCAGGTACTCCAGATCCTTGGGGCCAAGGCTTCACGCCCCAGCAGTGCCGGGCGTAGCAAGCGCCACAGTTCAATCAGCCAGGCGCGGGCCTGCAGGGCTTCTACCGCCAGGCAGCGAGCGACCAGCAACCCCGGCAACTGAGTCAGGTCGGCACGGACCGGGCCGGGCAGGTTGCGGCATATTTCCAGCAGCTGCGCACTGATTTCCCCCGTCACCAATAACGTTGCAAACACCGGGTTGCCGTCCAGCCCGATCGGCGAATCCAGCAAGCCGTCGCCGCCGCTAATGCGCTGGCGTTCATGCCAGAGCAACTGGCCGTCGCGGCGAATATCCAGTTGCGACTGAAAGTGCCCGTGCTCAAAACGTTCACCGCTGGCCAGTCGTCCCAGCGCCACCATGTCCCAATAAAACAGGCGCGCATCGCCTTCAAGTTCAATGCGGGTCGTCAGTTCGGCCCGGGCGCCGCTGAACACGATGGTTTCTTGCGGCAGCCATTCCAGGGTCGCGCCGGCAGCCACGTTCAAGGTCAGGCTCTGATAGGCCGGGCCGGCCGCGCGATACCACTTGGCCGCGCCGGGGCTGGTGAGTTGTGCCCAGGCATCAGGCCCCACACTGGCGCAGATGTTCAGCCGGTCGCCGCCGGCAATGCCGCCGGGCGGGTGGACAATGATGTGCTGGCACACCTCGGGGCCTTCGGCATACAGGTGCTTCTGCACCCGCAGCGGGCCGAAATGACGGCGCAGGGTGGGGCGCGTGCTGTCGCCAAAACGGCCATAGCCCAGCTCCAGCTCGGCGTGCCAGCTGGGGGTGAACAATGCGGTGTTGGCAGGCAGATTCATAGGTCGTTGTTATCGTCAAAAAGAGTTACAGATTAAATCGTCACCAGCCCGCGCACACCCTCTGTTTGCATATTTTCACCACGGCCCTGCTGCACGATTTCGCCTCTGGACATCACCAGATACTGGTCCGCCAGTTCTTCGGCAAAGTCGTAGAACTGCTCCACCAGCAGGATGGCCATATCGCCCCGGGCCGCGAGCATCTTGATCACCGCGCCGATCTCCTTGATCACAGACGGTTGAATCCCTTCGGTGGGCTCATCGAGGATCAGCAAGCGCGGGCGGCTGGCCAGCGCCCGGCCAATCGCCAGCTGTTGCTGCTGACCGCCGGACAAGTCGCCACCGCGCCGATGCTTCATTTGCAGCAGCACCGGGAACAGTTCATAGATAAAACCGGGCACCTCCCGGGCCTCGGCTCCGGGGAAGCGGGACAGGCCCATCAACAGGTTTTCCTCCACCGTCAGGCGCCCGAAAATCTCCCTGCCCTGGGGCACATAAGCGATCCCGGCGTGAACCCGCTGGTGGGGCTTGAGCATGGTGATCGGTTTACCCTCCCAGGTCACGCTGCCTTCCTTGACCGCCAGCAAACCCATCAGGCACTTGAGCAATGTGGTCTTGCCCACGCCGTTACGGCCCAGCAGGCAAGTGACTTCGCCGACTTTTGCCTCAAACGACAGGCCGCGAAGAATGTGGCTGCCGCCGTAGAACTGATGCAGATTTTGTATCTGTAGCATCGTTGAATCCCTCATACCCTGTGGGAGCTGGCTTGCCAGCGATTGCAGCGGGGCGTTAGCGGCCCAGATACACCTCGATCACCCGCTCATCGGCCTGCACCTGTTCCAGCGAGCCTTCGGCCAGCACGCTGCCCTGGTGCAACACGGTGACGTGGTCGGCAATCGAGCCGACAAACCCCATGTCGTGCTCCACCACCATCAGCGAGTGCTTGCCGGCCAGGCTTTTGAACAGCTCGGCGGTGAACTCGGTTTCGGCATCGGTCATGCCCGCCACCGGTTCATCCAGCAGTAACAGTTGTGGGTCTTGCACCAGCAGCATGCCGATCTCCAGAAACTGTTTCTGGCCATGGGACAGCAGGCCTGCCGGGCGCCGGGCCGAGGTATGCAGGCGGATGGTTTCCAGCACTTCGCCGATGCGGTCCCGTTGCTCGCCCGTGAGCCGGGCGCGCAGGCTGGCCCACACCGACTTGTCGGTTTTTTGCGCCAGCTCCAGGTTTTCAAACACGCTCAGGGCTTCAAATACCGTGGGCTTCTGGAACTTGCGGCCAATCCCGGACTGGGCGATCTGCACTTCGCTCATCTGGCGCAGGTCCAGTGTTTCACCGAACCAGGCCTGGCCTTCGCTGGGGCGGGTCTTGCCGGTAATCACGTCCATCATGGTGGTCTTGCCTGCGCCATTGGGGCCGATGATGCAGCGCAACTCGCCGACGCCGATGTACAGGTTGAGGTTGTTCAGGGCCTTGAAACCGTCAAAGCTGACGCTGATGTCTTCCAGCGTGAGGATGGTGCCGTGGCGGGTATTGAGGCCGGTTCCGGCGGCCTGGCCCAGACCGATGGCATCGCGGCTGCTGCCGGCATCCTTGTTTGGATCGAATGCGGGTTCGAGCATGAATTCAGCCGTTGCAGTGATTCTCATTGTTCACCCCTTTTCTTCAGCAGGCCGATCACGCCTTTGGGCAAGTACAGGGTCACGACGATAAACAGCGCGCCGAGGAAGAACAGCCAGTACTCGGGGAAGGCTACGGTGAACCAGCTCTTCATGCCGTTGACCACGCCCGCGCCCAGCAACGGACCGATCAGGGTGCCGCGCCCGCCCAGGGCAACCCACACGGCAGCTTCTATGGAGTTGGTCGGCGACATTTCGCCGGGGTTGATAATGCCCACTTGCGGTACATACAGCGCTCCGGCCAGGCCGCATAACACAGCACTGAGCACCCAGACGAACAGCTTGAAGCCGCGAGGGTCGTAGCCGCAGAACATCAGGCGGTTTTCAGCGTCGCGCAGCGCAGTCAGCACGCGCCCGAATTTACTGCGCGCCAGGCGCCAGCCGAGAAACAGGCTGGCCACCAGCAACATCACGGTGGCGAAAAACAGCACCGCGCGGGTGCCGGGCTCGGTGATGCCAAAACCCAGAATGCTGCGAAAGTTGGTGAAGCCGTTGTTGCCGCCAAAGCCGGTCTCGTTACGGAAAAACAGGAGCATCCCGGCGAAGGTCAGGGCCTGGGTCATGATCGAGAAATACACGCCCTTGATCCGCGAACGGAAGGCGAAAAAGCCGAACACCAGCGCCAGCAAACCGGGGGCCAGCACCACCAGGCACATGGCCCACCAGAAATGCTCGGTGCCGATCCAGTACCAGGGCAACTCGGTCCACGACAGAAAGGTCATAAAGGCCGGCAATTCATCGCCCGAGGCCTGGCGCATCAGGTACATGCCCATGGCGTAGCCGCCCAGGGCGAAGAACAGGCCGTGGCCCAGCGACAGCAGACCGGCGTAGCCCCAGACCAGATCCAGCGCCAGGGCAACGATGGCATAGCAGAGGATCTTGCCCGTCAGCGTCAGGGTATAGGCCGAGACCTGAAACGGGCTGTCGGCAGGCAGCAGCGACAGCAACGGCAGGGCCAGCAGCACCAGCAATACCAGGCCACCGACAATGGCGGTGACGGCAGGCCCGGCCTTTTGCGTGGCAGTAATCATCAGAGGTTGATTCATCAGTCGATCACCCGTCCTTTAAGCGCGAAGAGACCTTGCGGACGCTTCTGGATAAACAGAATGATCAGCCCCAGGATCAGGATTTTGCCCAGCACGGCGCCGATCTGCGGTTCAAGAATCTTGTTCGCGATGCCCAGGCCGAAGGCCGCGTATACCGTGCCCGCCAGTTGGCCGACGCCACCCAGCACCACCACCAGAAACGAGTCGATGATGTAGCCCTGGCCCAGGTCCGGGCCGACGTTGCCGATCTGGCTCAAGGCCACGCCGCCGAGCCCGGCAATCCCCGAGCCGAGGCCAAAGGCGAGCATGTCGACACGGCCGGTGGGTACGCCGCAGCAAGCCGCCATGTTGCGGTTCTGGGTGACCGCACGCACGTTCAGGCCCAGGCGCGTTTTGTTCAGCAGCAGCCAGGTCAGGAACACCACGGCCAGGGCGAAGACGATGATCACCAGCCGGTTGTACGGCAGCACCAGGTTGGGCAGCACTTGCAGCCCGCCCGAGAGCCAGGCCGGGTTGGCCACCTCGACGTTTTGCGCGCCGAACAGCACCCGCACCAGTTGAATCAGGATCAGGCTGATGCCCCAGGTGGCGAGCAGGGTTTCCAGCGGCCGGCCGTAGAGGTGGCGAATGATGGTGCGCTCCAGAAACATGCCCACGCAGGCCGTCACAAAGAACGCCACAGGTAACGCCAGCAGCGGGTAGAACTCGATGGCGCCGGGTGCGAAGCGCTGAAACAGTAACTGCACGCAGTAGGTCGAGTAGGCGCCGAGCATCAGCATCTCGCCATGGGCCATGTTGATCACCCCGAGCAGGCCGAAGGTGATGGCCAGCCCCAGCGCTGCCAGCAACAGAATCGAACCCAGGGACAAACCGCTGAAGGCCTGGCCCAGCCAGTCACCGATCAGCAGTTTGCGTTTGACTTGCGCCAGGCTGGTTTCGGCAGCGGTGCGTACATTGGCATCGGTTTCAACACCGGCTTGCAGCAGGGTTTCGAGGCGGGTGCGGGCCAGTGGCTCGCCGGTTTCACCGAGCAGGCGCACGGCCGCCAGACGCACTGCCGGGTCGGGGTCCACCAGTTGCAGGTTGGCCAGCGCCAGGCTCAAAGCGGTATGCACAGCGCTGTCGGTTTCGCCGGCCAGTTGCCGGTCGAGGAATGCCAGTTGTGCCGGTTTGGCGGATTTTTGCAGTTGCAGGGCGGCCGCCAGACGCAATGCCGGGTCTGGGGCGAGCAAGTGCTGACTGGCCTGCGCGGTTTCAATCAAACCGCGCAGACGGTTGTTCAGGCGCAGCGTTCTGGTTTGACCGTCGATGCTGATCTGGCCTTGTTGCAGGTCGTTGATCAGTGCCGCGCGCTCAGGTATCGGTTGTGCCGCCCAGCTTTCAAGCAGCTGGGCCTGGCGGGAATTGTCGGCCGCTGCGAAGTCGCTGGCATCGTCGGCGTATGCGCCCAGGGGCAGCAACAGCAGGCAGGCGAAGATAAAACGGTAAAGGGCAGTTGGCATAGACAGGGCCTTGCGCTGACAGGATTAACTCAAATCCCGTGGGAGCCGGCTTGCCGGCGATGGAGTCGCGTCGGTTCATGATCGACCACGTTGGCTGCATCGCCGGCAAGCCGGCTCCCACAAGGGAATGACAGTGACCGTTAGTTGCTCTTCACTGCGTAATCCGGCTTTTTGTCATTGCCCGGGATATACGGGCTCCACGGCTGGGCGCGGATCGGCTCCTTGGTTTGCCACACCACGTTGAACTGACCGTCATCCTGGATCTCGCCGATCATCACCGGCTTGTGCAGGTGGTGGTTGGTCTTGTCCATGGTCAGGGTGTAGCCCGACGGCGCGGCGAATGTCTGGCCGGCCATGGCTTCGCGGACTTTATCGATATCGGTGGACTTGGCTTTTTCTGCTGCCTGCGCCCACATGTGGATGCCGACGTAGGTGGCTTCCATCGGGTCATTGGTCACAGCCTTGTCTGCACCCGGCAGGTTGTGGGCCTTGGCGTAGGCTTTCCAGTCGGTGACGAACTTCTGGTTCACCGGGTTCTGCACCGACTCAAAGTAGTTCCAGGCCGCGAGGTTGCCCACCAGCGGTTTGGTGTCGATGCCGCGCAGCTCTTCTTCGCCCACCGAGAATGCAATCACCGGCACGTCGGTGGCTTTCAGGCCCTGGTTGGCCAGCTCTTTATAGAACGGCACGTTGGAGTCGCCGTTGACCGTGGAGATCACCGCCGTCTTGCCACCGGCGGAGAATTTTTTGATGTTGGAGACGATGGTCTGGTAATCGCTGTGGCCAAACGGGGTGTAGACCTCGTCGATATCCTTGTCGGCCACGCCTTTGGAATGCAGGAAGGCGCGCAGGATCTTGTTGGTGGTGCGCGGGTACACGTAGTCGGTGCCCAGTAACACAAAGCGTTTGGCGCTGCCGCCGTCCTCGCTCATCAAGTATTCAACCGCCGGAATCGCCTGCTGGTTAGGTGCGGCGCCGGTGTAGAAGACGTTGGGCGACATCTCTTCACCTTCGTATTGCACCGGGTAGAAGAGCAAGCCGTTGAGTTCTTCAAATACCGGCAACACCGATTTGCGCGACACCGAGGTCCAGCAACCGAACACCACGGCGACCTTGTCCTGGGTCAGCAATTGACGACCCTTTTCTGCAAACAGTGGCCAGTTGGACGCCGGGTCGACCACGACCGCTTCGAGCATCTTGCCGTTCACGCCGCCTTTGGCGTTGATCTCGTCGATGGTCATCAGCGCCATGTCCTTGAGCGACGTTTCGGAGATCGCCATGGTCCCGGACAACGAATGCAAAATCCCCACCTTGATGGTCTCGGCGGCTTGCACCGTCCAGGTCATGCCCATGGCGGCAATGGATGCCGTGAGGGTGAAAGCTTTGAGCACGCTACGACGCTTCATGGGGCGATCTCCAGATGTCTGATTTTTTTAATGGTTCGACGGGGACACTGGGAAGGTCTATAGCAAGGGCTGTGCCGAAATGGTGCGCAGGCTCTGGAACGGGGCTTTGCGGTGATATTTGAGGAGTGCGTGCACCAGCGCAGCGCCTAAAGACGCTTTTGGTGCGCGGCATGCGCCGTGTTGGTGCCAGACCTGCTACGGGGGGAGGCGTTAACGCTTGCGCATCAGGCCAATAAAGAACAGTCCGCCAATCGCTGCCGTGGCCACGCCGATGGGCAGGTCTTCGGGGGCGATCAGGGTGCGCGCGGCAACGTCGACCCACACCAGGAACACGCTGCCCAGCAACGCCGACACCGGCAGCAAGCGCCGGTGCTCGGCGCCCACCAGGCGTCGGGCGATGTGTGGAATCATCAGCCCGACAAAGCCGATCGAGCCGCTGATGGCCACCAGTACGCCGGTCATCAGTGAGGCGATCAAGAACACCTTGAGCCGCACATTGCGTGCATTCAGGCCCAGGGTGACAGCGGTTTGCTCGCCTGCCATCAAGGCGTTGAGCGGGCGGGCCATGCCCAGTAGCAGCACCAGCCCCAGCAACACCACGGTACTGGGCACCAGCAGCAGCTCCCAGCGCGCCAGCCCCAGGCCGCCGAGCATCCAGAACAGTACGGCCGAACTGGCGCGGTGGTCGCCCAAAAACAGCAGGGTATTGGCGATGGCCATCATCACGAATGACACGGCCACGCCGCACAGCAGCAGCCGGTCGCTGTCCAGGCGGCCCTGGCGGCTGGCAATGGCGAGCACCAGAACCATGCTCAGCAACGCACCGATAAAGGCCGCGATGGGCAAGGTCAGCAAGCCGACGATTTGGCCCACGTGCAGCACCACGATCACTGCGCCCAGGGTGGCGCCGCTGGTTACGCCCAGCAGGTGCGGGTCCGCCAGCGGGTTACGGGTTACGGCTTGCAGCACCGCACCGATCAATGCCAGCCCGGCGCCGACCAGCGCCCCGAGCAGCATGCGCGGCACGCGGATCAGCCAGACGATATGTTCCTGCCCGGCGCTCCAGCTGACCTCACCGAGGCCGAACAGTTTATTGAGCAAAATGTGCCACACCACGTCCACCGGTACCCGCGCCGGGCCAAAGCCCAGCGAGACCACGCACGACACCAGCAGCAGCGCGCCGAGGCCGACCAGCAACAAGGCATAGCGGCGCGTCATCATTGGGGGTGGAAACCTTTGGCCAGGGTTTCGATGGCCAGCACGTTGTCGATGCCGGGGGTGGCCTGCACGTAAGGGATGACGATGAAGCGTTTGTTGCGAATCGCGTCGACCGATTGCAGGGCCGGGTTGGTTTCGAGGAAGCGCTGTTTTTGCGCGGCGCTGACTTCGCTGTAATCGACGATGACGATCACTTCAGGGTTGCGCTCGACCACGGTTTCCCAGTTGATGCGGGTCCAGCTGGCGTCGATGTCACGGAGAATATCGTTGCCGCCCGCGGCTTCGATCAATGCATGGGGAATGCCCAGCTTGCCCGAGGTCATGGCACGGTCTTCGCCGCTGTCATACAGGAACACCCGCGGTCTTGAGGCGGGCAGGGTCTTTTGCACGGTGGCAATTTTCTCCTGCATTTGCGTGATCAGCGCGGTGGCGCGGTCTTGCACGTCGAAGATTTTGCCCAGGTTACGCAGGTCGTTGTAAGTGTCCTCCATGCTGGCGGGCGGACGCTTCATCACGAACGCGCAGGACTCGGTCAGCTCGTACACATTGATGCCCAGCGGGGTCAGGGTTTGCGGCGTGAGGTCGCCGCCTACGCGCATGCCGTAATCCCAGCCGGCAAAGAAGAAGTCGACGTTGGCGTTGAGCAGGGTTTCCACCGACGGGTACTTGCTCGCCAGCTCCGGCAGGCCATCGAGAATGACCTTCATCTCGGGCGTTACCGCTTTCCAGCCACTGATGCCGCTGTAGCCGGCCATGCGCGGTTTGAGGCCCAGGGCGAGCATCATTTGCGTCATGTTGATGTCATGGCTGACGGCGTGTTCGGGCGCCTGGTTAAAGGTCACCTCGCGGTTGCAGCTGGTGACGGTCAGCGGGTATTTCGTGACTTGGGCCTGTGCCCACTGGGCACCGGACAACGCGCTGAGGCAGAGGGCCAGGCGGATCAATTTCATGCTTGGGTTATCCAGGTAATGCGCGGGTAGCCGGACAGCGGGTGATCGTCGATCAGCGCGTCGACGCCAAACACCTCACGCAGTAACTCGACCGTCAGCACCTCGCGCGGGGTGCCGCTGGCGATGATCCTGCCGTGGTCGATCACGTACAGCCGGTCGCAAAAAGCCGCGGCCAGATTGAGGTCGTGGATGCTGGCCAGGGTGCCGATGTTCAGGCGCCTGACCAGTTGCAGCAACTCCAGCTGGTAGCGCGGGTCGAGATGATTGGTCGGCTCGTCGAGGATCAGCAATTCGGGTTGCTGGGCCAGGGCCCGGGCCAGAATCACCCGCTGCTTTTCACCGCCGGACAGGGTGGCGAACGCGTGGTCTTCGAAGCCCTGCAGGCCGACCGATTCGAGGGCGTGTTTCGCCAGCTCCCGGTCGGCCTCGGTGTCGCCGTCGAACAGGCCTTTATGCGGGGTACGGCCCATGGCGACCACTTCATCGACGGTCAGGCCAAAGGCATCCGGAAATTCCTGCAGCACCACGGCGATGCGTTGAGCACACCAGCGCGGCGATTGCTGCCAGAGGTTGTGCGGGCCGAGGCTGACCAGGCCCGACTCGGGCTTGCTGAAGCGATAAGCGCAACGCAGCAGGCTGGTTTTGCCGCTGCCGTTGGGCCCGATCAGCCCCACGAACTCGCCTGCGGCCACGTGCAGATTGGCATCACGCAGCTGGAACTGGTGATGACAGTGACCATGGCCCAGCGGGGTCCAGGCGAGTTGGGTGAGGGTGAGGCGGGTCATAAAATTCCGGTGTTGATCCTGTAGGAGCGAGCGTGCTCGCGAGCTTTTGAAAATCTCGCGAGCACGCTCGCTCCTACAGGGGGTGGGTGCTTAAAAGGTGTAATCCGCCGTGACGAAGAACGAGCGCGGTTCGCCCATGATCCATTGCTGGCCGCCATTGTATTGGCTTACAGCGTACTGGCGGTTGAACAAATTATTCAGGCGCAGGCCCAGGGTGGTTTTTGGCAGCGCTTTCCAGCTGACAGTGGCGTCTACCACGGTGTAGCTCGGCAATTCGACGGTGTTGGCAAGGTCGGCGTAACGCGAGTCCACATAACGCACCCCGGCACCGGCGTTCACGTCGTCGGTAAGGGTTTTGCTCAACCACAGGTTGGCGGTGCGACGGGGTACGTCGGTGGGGCGGTTGCCTTTGCGGGACACGCCTTCGTCATCGAACTTGTCGTATTCGGCCCGCACGAAGGCGGCATTGGCCTGCAGCTGCCAGCGGTTCGGCAGTTGCAAATCGAGACTGGCTTCAAGGCCATTGGACGACTGCTGGCCAACTTGCAGCGAGTTGCCCGGGGTGTTCGGGTCGGGGGTCAGCAAGTCTTTTTTGACGATGTGATACGCCGCCAGGGTCCACTCGCCGCGCTGGTCCCAGAACATTTGCTTGAAGCCCACTTCGGTCTGGCGCGCATGGGCCATGTCAAAGCCTTGCTCGGCCGGGTACAGGCTGATCAGACCGGCCACGCCATCGACACTGGTGGCTTGTTGCGCATACACCGACATGTCCGGCGTCAGTTCATACACCAGGCCGACTTTCCAGCTGTTGGCCGACAGGCTGCGATCACTGCGCGAGTCTTCGATCAAGTCGTCACGGTCCAGATGCACGATGTCGCGCCGCACGCCGGTGACCAGTGACAGTTGCTCGCTCAGTTGCGTGCGGTTTTCGGCAAACAGCGACACTTGCCGGGTGGTGGTCTTGAACTGGTCGCGGTAGGGCGAATGGCTGGTGAACTCGCCACGATCGGGGTGGTACATGTCAATTGGTGTGCCGCCAGCCACTACATCCTTGTAAGGCGAGTTGCTGTGCAGGTCGAAGTGGATACGGTTGTAGTCCACGCCCACCAGGGTTTTGCTTTTCAGGCCGAACAGGTCGTGGTTGAGGGTGAAGGTCTGACGGTCGCCGACCTGTTCCTGCTGGTGTTTGATGCTGTAGTAACCGCTGCGTATCAGGCTTTGGCGGTTTTCGTCCCAGCCGTGCTTTTCAGCGTTCTGCCAGCGGCGCTGCGCCTTGAGGTAATACAGTTCGTTGCTGGCAACCAGGTCGTCGTTGATCTGCCATTCGGTATTGAGGCGCGTCCACTGATCGTTGTAATGCAGCTTGGCGTCGCGCACGTTGTAGTTCTTGTCCCGCAGGCTCTTGTGATACCGGCCATTGATCAGGGGCACGCCGAAGTCGATCTGCGGCTCCTGGTCGCCGTAATCGTGGCTCAGGGTAAACGCCAGATCATCCCGGGCCTGCCAGCGCAGGGCGGCGCTGATAAAGATGTTTTCGGAGTCGCCGTGGTCGATCCAGCCATTGCTTTGGGTGTGGTTGAGGTTCAACCGGTAGCTCAGGGTGTCGGTCAGCGAGCCGCCGCTGTCCAGCGCTTGCTGCTGGCTGTCGTAAGAGCCGTAGCCAACCCGCAGATGATTTTCGATTTCGCCGCTGAACGGTTTTTTCGGAATCACGTTGATCACCGCGCCGGTCGCACCTTCGCCGTACAGCACCGATGCCGGACCGCGCAGCACGTCGATGCGTTCCACCGACCAGTCGTCCACGGGGAAGGTCACGGTGCCGGCGCCGCTGTACATGCGAATCCCGTCATACAGCTGCATGACCGAGCCCTGGCCGACAAAACCACGGGCCGAGTACGACGAGCCGCCGTTGCCCGGGGTGCCGTTATTGGTGATGCCGGTGGTGCGCGTCACGGCATCCTGGACGCTGCGGTCGCCGCGGGCGCGAATCCGTTCGCCGCTCAGGCTTTCGACGCTGGCCGGGGTTTCGAGACTGTTGAGGTTCAGGCGCGAACCGGCGCTGGTGGCGGTCTTGAGGTCGATGTGTTCGGCATCGATTTCAGGTGCGGTAATGCTCGCGGCCGGCAGCATCAGGGACGGGGCGGTGTCATCCGCATGCGCGTTGTTGATCGCCAACAGGCAAAGGCTGGAAAAAAGGTACTTGTTCATCGGGGCAGTGAGTCGCTTATTTCAAGAGGTGTACCCGCTGCCTCCTGGCGGCGGGTGATGGAGCTTAAATGCATTTGTTATACAGTAACAATGGTTTTCTGGCTGATACTGGCATGCCAGTATAGCCAAGGCTCTAGATCGCGCATCTCGGATGCTTCATGTTGTTTATGAGCGAAGCTCAAGCGGCGGTGTTTTGCGCAAAATCATCAGCAGGCGGTCCAGCAGCCACACCGCGAGCAGCGAGGCGCCCACCAGCGGAAAGGCAATCGCCAGGGCCAGGATGATCAGCACGCCGGTCTTCCAGGTCGGCAAGTCGTGGCGCAGCGGCGGGACGCCCAGGCGGCCCTGCGGACGGCGTTTCCACCAGATCACCAGACCGCTGACCGAGCTCAGCAGGATCATCAGGCACACCAGCAAAATCACAATCTGGTTCAAGGTGCCGAACAGTTTGCCTTCATGCAGCATCACCCCCATTTCGGTGGCGCGGGCGAGGCTGGCGTATTGCTCCCAGCGCACATCGGCCAGCACCTGGCCGCTGTATTGATCGACATGCAGGGTGGCGTCGTTGCGCGGGTCGTCCGCGAATACGGCGATGGTGAATACGCCGGTGGCGGTGGCGGGCAAGGTGATGCTGTAGCCGGGTTCGACCTTGCGAGCAGTGGCGGTGTCGACCACCTGTTGCAGGCTGATGCCGGGCGCCGCCGGGCCGCTTGCGTGGGCGGCATGGGCCATGTGTTCAGCGTGGGCACCGGAGACCGGCAGCGGGGTGTTTTCCAGCGCCCAGGGCACGGTTTGACGGGTTGGCGTGTTGAGGCTGCGTGCCTCGATGTCTGACTGCGGGACGTTATTCCACATTGCCACCGGGAAGCGGTTCCACAGATCGGCGTATTGCTTGCCCCAGAAACCGGTCCAGGTCATGCCGCTGAGCAGCATGAACAGCAACAGGGCGGCGCCCCAGAAGCCGGTGACAGCATGCAGGTCGCGCCACAGCACGCGGCCGCGACGGCTCAGGCGTGGCCATAAAATCCCGGCGGCGGATTGCCCGCGCGGCCACCACAGGTACAGGCCGGAAACCACCAGCACCACGCCCCAGCCGGCGGCGAGTTCGACCAGCCGATCTCCGACAGTGCCGATCATCAATTCCCCGTGCAGCGCCCGGGCCACGGCTTGCAGATTGAACCTGGCATCCTGCTCGCCCAGCACTTCGCCGCTGTAGGGGTTGATAAACACGTTGAGCTCGCGCCCGTCATGGCTGACCACCCATTGAGCGCTGCGCTCAGGGTTGACCGGGGGCAGGTACTGGCTGACATGGCCCTGTGGATAGTCGAGGCGCACGCGTTGCAGTTGCTCATCGGCACTGAGGCGGTGATGGCCCGGGGTGACATTGAGCAGGTGGTCATACATCAAGGGATCGAGCTGGGGCTTGAACAGGTAAATGATCCCGGTCAATGCCAGCAGAATCATGAAGGGGGCGACAAACAGCCCGGCATAAAAATGCCAGCGCCAGGCCAGGTTGTAGAAAGAGGGGGTTGGTCGGCTCATCAGGAGCGGCTCCGCAAGGTAATTGGTCTTTGAACCCTGTGGGAGCTGGCTTGCCAGCGATGGCATCACCTCGGTTTTCCAGAAATACCGAGTCGCGTTCATCGCTGGCAAGCCAGCTCCTACAGAGCAATCTGTTGTCAGAAGCTCACATCAACCTTGGTCCACAACGTGCGGCCCGGTTCGTTGATCGGGGTCGGGTCGTTCGCCGGGTAGCCGTAACCGGCGTTGCCCGCCATGTTCAGGTGCTCGCTGTAGTTTTTGTCCAGCAGGTTGTCGACCCCGGCACTGACCTTGAGGTTTTTGTTGATGCGGTACGCGCCGTTCAACGAGAACACACCAAAACCGGCGCTCTTGTCGAAGTCCTTGCCGACCACGTTGCCTGCGTTGCGGTCGATGCGGTCTTGTGGCGCGACCAGCCGCCACAAGGCCCCGGCACTCCAGTCGTCCTGGCTGTAAGTGAGGCCCAGGCGGGTGTCCAGCGGTGGCATTTGCGGCAGTGCCTTGCCGTCCGTGGTGTTCTTGCCCCAGGCGTAGGCGAGGGTGGCGTCGGCTTTCCAGTTGGAAGTCAGCTGATACGCCGCGCCCAGTTCGCCGCCCATGATCCGGGCGTTGATGTTTTGTGCCTGGGACGAGCCCCGGGCGTAGTCGAACAGGATGTAGTCGTGAATCACACCTGCGTAGGCCGAGACCCAGGCGTCGAGGTCCCGGGTTTTGTATTGCAGGCCCATGTCGAGCTGAGTGGTTTTTTCCGGCTTGATTGCATCGAAAGCGTTGACTGAACCGGCAGGGCCCGAGGTCGGAGAGAACAGCTCCCAGTAATCCGGGAAGCGTTCGGCGTGCCCCAGACCGGCATACAGCGTGGTCGGGCTGTCGGCCAGCTCATGCTCATAACGCACAAAGCCGCTGGGCAGGGTATCGGCGCGGGTTTTGTCCAGGGTCGGGTTGGGGCTGGTCATCATCCCGGAGCCGATCCGGGCGCGGTAATCCTTGGCCGAAGCACGGTCCAGACGGGCTCCGGTAATCACCCGGTCACGCTCGGCGGCGTACCAGGTCAGTTCGCTGAAGACACCGTAGTTGTGGAAGTCGGCGTCTTTGCTCCAGTTCTGATCCTTATACGTATCGATGCCCATGCCGGAGCGTTTGCGGTGTTCGTTGGTCTGCGCGTCGATCCCGCTGATCAACTGGTAGTCGGCCCAGTGCCAGGTGGCCTTGATCCGTGCGCCGAGGGTGCGCCGGTCGACGTTGGAGGCCATCGGCCCGCTCATCATGCCGGTGCCCGACGGAGTGCGCAGGCTGTAGTTGTCCATGACGTGATCGGCATAGTTGTAGTAGACCTGTGCTTCGATCTTGTCGAGAACATCGCCGATATTTGCTTTCTCGAAGCGCAGGCCCAGGCTCTCGCGCTTGTACTGGCTGCCGTCCATGCCACGCCCGGCAGAGCGGGCTTCGCCATCGCCCTTGCCCGCAGTGAGCTCCAGCAGGGTGTCCGGGTCCGGGGTCCAGCCCAGGGCGACATCGCCGTTCCATTTGTCGTAGCGCGACGGCACGGTGTCGCCGTTGCCGTCCTTGTAGTCATCGGCGTGCGCGGTGTTGCCAATCACCCGCACGTAGCCCAGCGGGCCGCCGGCGGCAGCGTCGACGGTCTTGTCGAAACGGCCGTTGGAACCGGTCAGTACGCTGGCGTTGACCCGCGTGCCCAGTTCACCGAAGTGCTCGGGTTCACGCTCGAACAGAATGGTGCCGGCTGAGGCTCCCGGGCCCCAGAGCACGGTTTGCGGACCTTTGATAACGGTGAGCTTGTCGTAGGTTTCCGGCGAGATATAGGACGTGGGGGCATCCATGCGGCCGGGGCAGGCGCCGAGCATCATGCCGCCATTGGTGAGGATGTTCAGGCGTGAGCCGAACATGCCGCGCAACACCGGGTCGCCGTTGGTGCCGCCGTTGCGGATCAGGGCAAAGCCGGGGATGGTCTTGAGGTAGTCGCCACCGTCACTGGCCGGCACCGGTTGGCGCGGGTCCTTGGGGTTGGTGACTATCGTCAGTGGCGAGCTGGGGGCAATGGCCGTGATCACCAGCGGGCTGATTTCGTTGGCATGCTCTGTGTGTTCGTCGGCCATGGTCATTGGCGTGAACAAGGCGCAGCACAGTGCGCTCAGGGCGAAAGGGAATACCCTTTGGGCGTGAGGCAAACGGGAGGCAGCAGTAAAACGCGACATAAACATTCCAATATTCAAGCGAGTACAACACGGCCAGCGGCCTGCGGCCGTCTAAAGCGGCAGTTGCAGGCGGGCCTGTGAATTTGTTGTGTCGGTGCCTAAAGGAATGCCGGCGGGGCGCGGGAGCGGGCGCCGGGGAAAACCGGTTGCCGGGCATGGCCCAGCCGTGTGGTCGCGGCCAGATAATGGCCGTGCGGGGGCGCTGCCCGGAGGGTCAGAGTCGGGGCGTTGGGCAGGGCCGGGCAACTGAACAGCAGGGTGCAATAGCCGCACTTTTCCCAAATGGCGTGGTGATCGGCGGACGGTTTTTTATGCTCGCCGTGAGCCTCCATCGACATGCCGGCCGACATCGGCATCGTCATGTTCATGGAGGCGTGATGGTCCATCGGCACCGCTTGGGAAATCAGCGGGCCGATAAAGATCATCAGCATGGCAAACAGGCTCAGCCAGCTGCCGCGAATTTGCGACATGGCGTGCCTGGCGCGAGGGGCGCCCACGGGGATCAGTGACCGTTAGTGGGTGTGCATGGCTTCCATGCTGTCGGGCGGCGCCTGTTTTTGCACGTTCACATCAACCGCAATGGCACCGGTCTTTTCAAAGTGCAGGGTCATGGGGAAGTGTTTGCCGTCCTGCAGCAGGCTGCGGTCTTTGAGGCCGACCAGCATCACGTGGTACTCCATGGGCGCGAACGTGACGGTGCCGCCGGGCGGGACCTCGACGCTGGCCACCGGTTGCATCTTCATCAAGTCGCCCTGCATCACGTGTTGATGCAGTTCGGCTTTATCGGCAATCGGCGTGTCGACACTGACCAGGCGGTCGGCGCTATTGCCGGTGTTTTGAATCACGAAATACGCGGCCACGGTCGGCGCGTTGGGCGGCAGTTGCTGGGACCACGGATGAGCGATTTGCAGCGCGCCGCTCTGGTATTGGTGAGCGTTGGCGAAACAGGCAGGCAGCAGCACAGCCGCCGCAATCAGGACGTTTTTGACCAGTGACAGGTTCAACATGGCAATTCTCCGGAACGATTCAAAACGCAAAAAGGTTGCGAGGAGCAATCAGGCCAGAGGGGAAGCGCGGGGGCTAAGGCTCGGCCGTTGCTGGCGCGGAGTGGGGCGTTTGAGGTGATCGGGGATTTGGCTGTGGCCATGTTCGATGGCGGCGAAATACAGTTTCGGGATATGCGCCGGCAATGCCACCAGAGGTGCCGAGCCCGAGCAGCACCAGCAATGCTGCATGTTCGAGTGATCGTCTTTGCGGCTGTCGCCGGCGTCAAGCTTGCCCAGTGATACGGCGACCATCTTGGTGCCGGTGGCGGTGCAGAAGCTGCTCAGCATGAACTGCTCGCCACTGTCTTGCCTTGACCCGGCCATGGCTCCGGCCGTCGACATGGCGAGCATGTTGAACAGCACTGCGAAGCAGGCGATCCAGGCAAATGCAAAGCGCTGTCGGGACATGAAGAATTCCATGGGTGGTGCGATCAGGGCGGCTATTTAGCCTGAATGACCGGCGTAAGTAAAAACACAGTCTGTGTGGCGAAGTGTCACGTCAGTGTAGTTCACGGGATTTCTCCCGATGGCACATCGAGGAGAGTGCGTGCGAGCAACTGTCTTGGTTCAGGAGTTGAAAACTTACCCATTCCCTGTGGGAGCTGGCTTGCCAGCGATGCAGACGCTGCGGTTTTACAGTCGCACCGCGTTGATCTAATCGCCGGCAAGCCGGCTCCCACAATGGCGTTGCCCCAGGCAGAAGAGCTGAGACATCCTGCGGGTTTTTCAGCGCAGCATTGGTCCACATTCACAAATAACTCTCCCGCTTCAGCGCCTCCAGCACCTCATCGCTGGTCAAAAATGTCCGGTCAACCTCTGGCAGCTTCGGGCGTTTGAGAATCAACACCGGAGTCCCGCGTTCGCGGGCGACTTCGAGCTTGGGTTCAGTGGCGCTGCTGCCGCTGTTTTTGCTGATCAGTACGTCGATGCGGCGTTGGGCGAACAGGGTGCGCTCATCTTCGATCACAAATGGCCCCCGGGCGCCGATCATTTCGCAACGGGCATTGCCGGGGTAAGTGTCCAGGGCGCGCAAAGCCCAGAACTGTCCTTCGGGGATTTCATGCAAATGCTCAAGTGGCTCGCGGCCCAGGGTGAACAGCGGGCGCTGAAACGGTTTTAGCGCCTCGACCAGTTCGGCCCAGTCAGCCACTTCACGCCAGTCATCCCCGGCCTGGGGCTGCCAGGCCTGGCGGCGCAAGGCCCAGCACGGGATACCGGCGAGGGCGGCAGCGCTGGCCGCGTTGTGGCTGATTTGTGCCGCGTAGGGGTGAGTGGCGTCGAGCAGCACATCAATGCGCTGCTCGCGGAGGTACTGCGCCAGCCCTTCGGCGCCACCATAACCGCCAACCCGCACTTCACAGGGCAAGTCCGCGGGCACGCGACCGACCCCGGCCAGGCTGTAAACGTGTTGCGCACCCAGGCGACGGGCCATGGCCAGCGCTTCAGTGACGCCGCCCAACAACAGGATTCGCTTCATTCAAAGGCTCCGGCGTGACCGACAATTTCACCCTGGCGGTCGATGGCAAATACTTCAACTTGCACCTGTGCCGGCACCACGCTGCGGGCGAAGTCCAGGGCGTGCTGGCACACCGCATCACCCAGGGCGATGCCCTCAGCACTGGCCATTGCCAGTGCCTGCTGGCTGGTATTGGCCTGGCGAATCGCTTCTTGCAGCGCGCTGTCGGCGCCGATGGCGGCGGCCCATTCGGCCAACTGCGGCAGGTCGATACTGGAATGGCGACTGTGCAAATCCATATGCCCGGCCGCCAGTTTGCTGATTTTTCCGAAGCCACCGCAGAGGCTCAACTTATCCACAGGTACTTTGCGCAGGTGCTTGAGTACCGCTCCGACAAAGTCGCCCATTTCGATCAGGGCGATTTCCGGCAGGTTGTAGACCCGGCGCATGGTGTCTTCACTGGCATTGCCGGTGCAGGCTGCGATGTGCAGGTAGCCGTTGGTCTTTGCCACGTCGATGCCCTGGTGGATCGAGGCAATGTAAGCCGCGCAGGAGAACGGGCGGACGATACCGCTGGTGCCCAATATCGACAGGCCACCCAGAATGCCCAGCCGCGGGTTCATGGTTTTCAAGGCCAGGGCCGCGCCGTCCTGCACGTTGACGGTGACGGTAAAGCCGCCGTGGTAGCCCAGCTCGGCTGCCAGCAGCAGCAGGTGATCGGTGATCATTTTGCGTGGCACCGGGTTGATCGCGGGTTCCCCCACGGCCAGCACCAGCCCCGGTCGGGTCACGGTCCCCACCCCCTGGCCTGCAACAAAACCGATACCCGGTTGCGGCCTGAGACTCACCTGCGAGTAAAGCAGCGCGCCGTGGGTCACGTCCGGGTCATCCCCGGCGTCCTTGATGGTGCCGGCTTCGGCACCCTGTTCGCTCAGGCGGCAAAACTCCAGGCGCATGGTGACGACCTTGCCTTTGGGCAAGGTGATGGCGACGGCGTCATTGCTGACGCCACTGAGCAGCAGGCGCGCCGCAGCCAGGCTGGTGGCTGTGGCGCAGCTGCCGGTGGTCAGGCCGCTGCGCAGCGGTGCGGGTTGTTCGGCGGTTTCGTCACGCATCGAGAGGCTTGGTCATGTCGAGCAGGGTGATGGGCAAGGCCTGACGCCAGGTGTCAAATTCGCCCAGCGGTTGCGCCTGGGCGATATGAATGCGCGTCAGTTCGCCGCCATGGCGCTCGCGCCAGTTCATCAGCAGCATTTCGCTTTGCAGGGTGACGGCATTGGCCACCAGCCGCCCACCGGGTTTGAGCTGTTGCCAGCAGGTGTCGAGCACGCCTTCGCGGGTCACGCCGCCGCCGATAAAGATCGCGTCCGGGCGCTCCAGCCCCTCAAGGGCTTGCGGAGCCTTGCCGCGAATCAGTTGCAGGCCCGGTACACCCAGCGCCTCGCGATTGTGTTCGATCAGTTGCTGGCGCCCGGCATCGGCTTCGATGGCCAGGGTGCGGCAGCTGGGGTAAGTGCGCATCCACTCGATACCGATCGAGCCACTGCCGGCGCCCACGTCCCACAACAACTGGCCCGGCAAGGGGGCCAGGCGGGCCAGGGTGATGGCGCGCACATCCCGTTTGGTCAGTTGGCCGTCATGGCGGAACGCGCTGTCGGGCAGCCCGCCGATTCGCGACAGCGGGCGGCAGTCGGCATCGGCCAGGCACTCGATGGCGATCAGGTTGAGCGCCGCCACGGGCGGGTCGTTCCAGTCATCGGCACTGGCCGCGACCCGGCGTTCGGCCGGGCCACCCAAGTGTTCCAGTACACACAGGCGGCTCGGGCCAAAGCCCCGTTCGCGTAGCAGGGCGGCCACGCTGGCCGGGCTGCTGGCGTCGTTGCTCAGCACCAGCAGGCGCGCGCCGCTGTGCAAATGTGCATTGAGAGCAGCGACTGGCCGCGCCACCACTGACAGCGTCAGCACATCCTGCAAGGCCCAGCCCATTCGGGCGGCGGCCAGCGAGAAGGATGAGGGCGCCGACAGCACCTGCATTTCATCGCGGGCAACGACCCGCGCAAGGCTGGCACCCACACCGAACCACATGGGGTCGCCGCTGGCGAGCACGCACACCGGTTCGCCGCGCAACGCCAGGACCGGCGCCAGTGAGAACGGGCTCGGCCATGCCTGGCGTTCGGCGCGGATGCAGGCAGGCAGCAAGTCCAGCTGGCGCGGGCCGCCGAATACGTTGCTGGCACTGAGCAACGCGCGTCGGGCGTTTTTGCCCAGACCGCTGAAGCCGTCTTCACCTATTCCCACAATTGTTAGCCAGGGCGACATGCCGATCCTCTTGGTAAACGCTGATTTTTTCATCCGCCAGCACTCTTGCAAGACGCGCGGGCAGGGCGCGCATGATAGCGCGCCTTGGCCTCCCGGCGCCTCGCCCATAAAGCCGCCGGGCGGGCGCCGTCGCGGGTAATGCCGCATAAGGTGGCCCGCAGCGGGTATTCCGTCCGGCAAGCTTTTCATGCTGTCGCCCAAAGCAGGCATAATGCGCCACCTGCAACAGCCCGTTACCTGCCTGGATCGACCTTTGACCTTGCCACCTCAACTCCCTGTCATGACGCCCGTGCGCCCTACGGCTTGCCCGGGGTTACTGCGCATCGTGCAGGCGCTGGATGGCGGGATTTGCCGGGTCAAGCTCGATGGTGGCTGCATCACTGCGGTGCAGGCCCGTGTGGTCGCCGATGTGGCGCAGCGCTTTGCCAGTGGTGTCATTGAAGCGACCAATCGCGGCAACCTGCAGATTCGCGGGGTCGGGGCGCAGCATCGGGCGCTGGTTGAACCGCTGATGGCGGCAGGGCTGGGGCCTGCCACTGCGGCGGGTGACGATGTGCGCAACCTGATGCTCAGCCCGGCCGCGGGCATCGACCCGCAGATGCGCATTGATACACGGCCGCTGGCCATGGCGCTGCTCGCCAGTTTGCAAAACACCCCGCGTCTGGCCGAGTTGTCAGCCAAGTTCGCGCTGCAACTGGATGGTGGCGAAGCCCTGGCGATGCTGGAGCATCCGCACGATTTGTGGTTATCAGCGATTGAGCTGGACGGCCAATGGGTGATGGCTTTCGGTCTGGCCGGTTGCCCGGCGCACAACCCGGCATTGGCCGCTGTGCCGCTGGCGCAAGCCCATGAACTGGTCATGCAGGTGCTGCTGTTGTTTCTCGACCTGGCCCGGCCCGAGCAAACGCGCATGCGACATCTGCTTGAGGAGGTTGCCGTTGAGCGCTTTGTCGAGCAGTTGCAGCAACGGCTCAGTGTGCCGTTAATTGCGCTGGCCCTGGGGCCTCGGGGTGTGGCGCCGCAGGTGTTGCATATCGGGACGTTTGCCCAGCGCCAACAAGGCCGGGTGTATATCGGCGCGGTGCCCGGGCTGGGGCGACTGGATGCCCCCATGCTGCGGGGGCTGGCGCAACTGGCTGACGAATTTGGCGACGCCACCCTGCGGTTCACCCCCTGGCAAAGTGTGTTGCTGCCTGAGATCAAGACCCGCGATGCGCCAGCTGTGACCCTTCAGCTAGAGGCGCTGGGTTTTCTGTGTGATGTGGCGCAGCCGCTGGCACATCTGGTTGCCTGCACTGGCTCCGACGCGTGCGCCAAAGGCCTGGCGGACACCAAACAGGATGCCCGTGAGCTCGCCGGGCGCTTGTCCCGGGTGCTGAATGTGCACCTCACCGGTTGCCGGCGTTCGTGCGCGGCAGCCCATGTTGCGCCGGTCACTTTGCTGGCCGTGGCGCCCGGTCATTACGACCTCTATTTACGTGCTCCAGAACAGCCGGGTTTCGGCGTTCTGCATGGGCGCAACCTTACTATTGAAGCGGCAGGCGCCTGGCTTGAGGCCCGCCAACGGAGCAACACCGATGATTGATTACATCCGCGATGGTCAAGAGATCTATCGCAACTCTTTCGCCATTATTCGGGCTGAAGCCAACCTCGAGAGCATCCCGCCAGACCTGGAAAAACTCGCGGTGCGGGTCATTCACGCCTGCGGCATGGTCGATGCCATCGAAGATCTGCGTTTTTCGCCCGGTGCGGGCAAGGCCGGGCGTGATGCGCTGGCTGGCGGTGCACCGATCCTGTGCGATGCGCGCATGGTGCTCGAAGGCGTGACGCGCACGCGTTTGCCGGCCAATAACAAAGTGATTTGCACGCTCAAGGAAGAGGGCGTGGCCGAAATGGCGCTGGAGCAGGGCAATACTCGCTCGGCGGTGGCCCTTGAACTGTGGCGCCCGTATCTGGAAGGCAGCGTAGTGGTGATCGGCAATGCGCCGACCGCGCTGTTTTACCTGCTGGAGATGATTGACGCCGGTGCTCCGAAACCGGCCCTGATTTTGGGCTTCCCGGTCGGTTTTGTCGGCGCGGCAGAGTCCAAGGCAATGCTGGCGGCAGACAGCCGCGGGGTGCCGTTTGTGATTATGCAGGGCCGCCGCGGCGGTAGTGCGATGGCAGCGGCAGCCGTTAACGCACTGGCTACGGAGATCGAATGATGGCTCAACCTGGACGTTTGCTCGGCCTGGGCGTGGGGCCCGGTGATCCGGAACTGATTACCGTTAAAGCCCTGCGCTTGCTGCGCGAATCGCCGGTGGTGGCGTACTTCGTTGCCAAGGGCAAAAAAGGCAATGCCTTCGGCATCATCGAAGCGCACCTGCAGGGCGCGCAAACCCTGATGCCACTGGTGTACCCGGTGACCACCGAGGTACTGCCCGAGCCGTTGTCGTATGAGCAAATCATCAGCGACTTCTACGATCAGGCGGCCGAAGAGGTGGCCGTGCACTTGCAGGCCGGTCGTGATGTGGCGGTGATCTGTGAAGGCGACCCGTTCTTCTATGGCTCCTACATGTATTTGCATGACCGGCTGGCCGAGCGCTTTGAAGCGCAAGTGGTGCCGGGAGTGTGCTCGATGCTGGGCGGCGCTTCGGTGCTGGGCGTGCCGCTGGTGTATCGCAATCAAAGCTTGTCGGTGTTGTCGGGGGTGTTGCCCCACGATGAGTTGAAGCGTCGTCTGGCCGATGCCGATGCTGCGGTGATCATGAAGCTGGGGCGCAATTTCCATAAAGTCCGCGAGGTGCTGGGGGAGTTGGGGCTGGCCGAGCGTGCGCTGTATGTCGAGCGCGCCACCATGAGCAATCAGAAAATTGTCGCGCTCAATGACGTGGAGCCGATGTCGTCGCCTTACTTCTCGCTGATCATCGTGCCCGGCGAACGGTGGCAAGGATGAGCCGCCCGGCCCCGGCCATTGTGATTCTGGGCAATGGCAGCCTGGCCACGGCCCGGCGCATTCAGCAGCTTTACCCTCAGGCGCTGATTTACGGTCTGGACGGGCGGGTTGAAGCGCCAGACTGCACCTACAGCGACTTTGGCGCGACCCTGCGCCAGCTGTATCAGCACGACACGCCGATTATTGCGCTGTGCGCCGCAGGGATCGTGATTCGCACCCTGGCCCCGCTGCTGCTGGAGAAAGGCGCCGAGCCGCCGGTGCTGGCCGTTGCCGAAGACGCCAGTGCGGTAGTGCCGTTGCTGGGCGGTCTGGGCGGTGTGAATGACATGGCGCGGGCAATCGCTGCCAGTCTGCAGGTTGCAGCGGCAATCACCACCAGTGGCGAATTGCGCTTTGGCACGTGCCTGCTGAACCCGCCAAGCGGCTATGCCCTGGGCGATCTGGAGACAGGCAAGCGCTTTGTCTCGGACTTGCTCGCGGGGGAGTCAGTGCGTATCGAAGGCGATGCGCCCTGGCTGGCCGGTGCACAATTGCCTGAAAACCCGCAGGCGCGGCTGGCGATCCACGTCAGCAGTGCCGAGCGTGAGCCCGCGGCAAACGAACTGCTGATCTACCCGCGCAATGTTGTGGCGCGGGTCGCAGCTGTGGTCCCGGCGCAGGCAATCCGCGAGGCGTTGCATGACATGCAGTTGGCCTGGCAGTCGCTGGCCTGCATTGTTGCCGACGACGCCTTGATGGCCCGCCCGCAACTGCATGAGGCGGCGGCTGAGCTGGGTGTGCCGTTACGGTTCGTGAGTGCCGGCGAGCAGATATTGCCGGTGGTGTGGCATGAGTCGGGCAATGGTCTGTTGCTGGGGGTCGCCCCGGCGCCGCTGGACCCACCATTGATTGGCCGTCCTCGGGGCCGCCTGGCCGTTATCGGCCTCGGGCCTGGCGCTGCCGAGTTGATGGTGCCTGCGGTCAAGGCAGAATTGGCGCGGGCCAATGACGTCCTGGGGTACGAAACCTATGTGCGGATGGCCGGGCCGTTTCGCGACGATCAAGTGCTGCATTGCACCGACAACCGCGAAGAAATGCAGCGCGCGCGCCATGCCTTCGAACTGGCCGCCCAGGGCCGTTCGGTGGTGGTGGTGTCCTCGGGTGATCCGGGGGTGTTTGCCATGGCTGCTGCCGTGCTTGAAGCCTTGCACGAGTCCGGCGATGCACAGTGGCACAGCGTCGACCTGGAAATCCTGCCCGGGGTCTCGGCATCGCTGGCGACTGCCGCCCAGGCCGGTGCGCCATTGGGTCATGACTTCTGCGTGATGTCGCTGTCGGACAACCTCAAGCCGTGGAGCATTATCGAAAAGCGCCTGGACCTTGCTGGCGAGGCGGATCTGGCGCTGGCCTTCTACAACCCGATTTCCCGCTCGCGGCCCTGGCAGCTGGGGGTTGCACTGGAGATCGTGGCCAGGCACCGCAGCGCAGAGACGCCTGTGGTATTGGGCCGTGACATTGGCCGCCCCGGCCAGACGTTACGGGCAACCACATTGGGAGCGTTGACCCCGGACCAGGTGGACATGCGCACGATGGTGCTGATTGGTTCGTCGACCACCTGCACCTTCCCGCGTGCCGGCGGCGGAGAGTGGGTGTACACGCCGCGCTGGTACGGCGATAAGCCCTGACAGGCACCCTGGCCCCGCAATGGGGCCAAGGTATGTACTCGCTGACGAGGCACGAGGCTGCGATGGGTTGCGCAGCAGGCCTCGTGTGGACGTGGCTGACGCGGTTGAAGGTCCTTGCGGCCCTTATCGCAGCCTCGTGCCTCGTCAGCGACTACAGGAGGTCACGGCACTAAATACCCGCGGATGCCGGTGAAGATGATTTGCGCCGCCAGTGCGCAAACGAATAGCCCCATCAGGCGGCTGACAATCTGCAAACCCTGGTCTCCCAGAATCCGCTCGATCTTGTTGGACAGGTAAAGCACCACGCCTACGGTCAGGCTGGCCAGGGTGATGCTCACGATTGCCATCAGCTTGTCATCCCAATGGGGCTGACTGACCCCCATTACCAGCAAGGCGCCGATGGTGCCCGGCCCGACTGTCAGCGGAATGGTCAGCGGCACGATGGTGACATCTTGCTGCACGTTGTCGGTCTGTACCGCGGACTTGCCCTGGGCCATGCCCAAGGCCGAGATAAACAACACGCTGCCGGCGCCGATGCGGAAGGCATCTACGGTGATCCCGAAAACACTGAAGATCATGCGCCCGAACAGGTAGAGCAGAACGCTGGAAATCAAGGTGGCCAGCGCGACTTTCCAGGCCAGACGCCGCCGCTCCTTGTTGGAGTAACCCCGGGTCAGGCTGATAAAGCATGAGAGCACGAAGAACGGGCTGTAGAGCACCAGCATCTTCAAATACACACTGAACAAAACATGGAGCATGGTCTGAGCTCACACCGAAGAAAGGCGACGAAAGTCTATCAGGCCTCTTGCACTCTGTCGGCCGGTGTTGAGCAGCAACTGCAGGCTACCGGCCAGCGCACTAGGAATGCTGTGCCTGTGATTCACGCAGCTCGCGTTGCTCGACCCAATAATCCACCAGCTCGCGCAGTTGCGACAGCTCGACCGGCTTTGCCATGTGCCCGTCCATGCCGGCCTGGCGCGCCCGTTCTTTATGCTCTGCCAGAATGTGCGCGGTCAACGCGACCACCGGGGTGCGGGTTCGCTGATGGCTGACTTCCCATGCCCGCAATCGTTCAGTGGCAGAGAAGCCATCGAGCACTGGCATTTCGCAATCCATCAACACCAGGTCATAACGCTGGGCTTTCATGGCCTTCAAGGCTTCTTCGCCGTTACAGGCTGTATCGGGCTGCAAGTTGAGCTTGCCCAGCATGCCGCGAATAACCTTGGTCGAGATGCTGTTGTCCTCAGCGACCAGAATGCGGAAGTCGCCAGGTACCGTAACCGGCGTTGTCGGGCCATTGCGCAGTGTTTGTGCACTGGCCAGGCCTTTGCTGCGCTGGGTCAGTTCATCGGCCAGGGTGGTTTTCAGGGTGTAGCCCGCCACCGGCTTGGCCAGGATGCGTTTGATCCCGCAGTTGCGCGCAATGATCTTGCTGGGTGCGTTGCTGATGCCGGTCAGCATCACCAGCAAGATATCGTGGTTCAGGCTTGGATCTTCCTTGATCTTGGCGGCCAGTTGCATGCCCGTCATGCCCGGCATGTTCTGGTCCAGCAGCACAATGTCGAAGTAGTCGCGCAGATGGGCCTTGGTGCGCAACAGGGCCAGGGCTTCCTTGCCCGATGCCGCAGCGCTTACGCTCAGGCCCCAGGCCGAACATTGCTGGACCAGGACTTTGCGGCAGGTATCGTTGTCATCGACCACCAGTACCCGTGCACCCTTGAGCGGGCTGTCCAGGTCGGAGGTTTGATGTTCAAGGTGTTGCGGGTCCAGAGGCAGGGTCAGCCAGAGATTGCTGCCCTTGGTTTGCCCGGCCTTGATACCGAACTCTCCCCCCATCAAGCTGATCAGCTGGCGGGCGATAACCAGCCCCAAGTGCCCGCCCAGGCGGGTTGCCGCCAGGAAGTTCTTGCTGTGCAGTTCGGCATTGAGCAGGGCTTCGCGCTCCTGTTCATCCATCGGTTGGCCGGAGTCCTGGATGGCGATCCGCAGGCGCGGTGGCCGGGCGCGCTCTTCCAGTGCCACGACGATCAATATCTCGCCTTCGACGGTCTTCTTCAGCGCACTTTCGAGCAGGCTCAGCAAGGTCTGGCGCAGCCGCGTGGGGTCACCGCTGATGACCCGTGGTACTTGCGGCTGAATAAAGCTGATGAGTTCGACGTTTTGTTGTTCGGCTTTGGTGCGGAAAATATTCAGGCAGTCTTCGATCAGGGCATTGAGATCGAACTGCACATCGTCCAGTTCGATCTGTCCCGACTCAAGCCTGGAAATATCGAGGATCTCATTGATCAGCGTGAGCAGTTCATTGCCAGCGCTGTGGATGGTCTGCACGTAATCACGTTGCTTGACCGACAGAGGCGTGCCCAGCAACAGTTCGGTCATGCCCAGTACACCGTTCATGGGTGTGCGGATTTCATGGCTGATTTTGGCCAGGAATTCGGCCTTGGCATTCACTTCGGCGTTACTGGCGGCCAGGTCCCGACTGATGCTGAACTGATCTTCGGCGATGCTGCGAGTGCGCTCGCTCAAGGCGATGCTCAGCAGCAGGCCGCAGACACAGACTACCGCCAGCAGTAGCAGGACCAGTTCCTGGGGGGCGATCAAGGTCAGGCCCAGCAGTGCCGGAAGAATAACCAGGGTGCCAATGTTGAAGATGATCATTGCAACCACAAACAGGCGGGCAGGGCGATAGCCTTGTTGCCAGTGGTGAGTTGCAACCAGCAGGATGCTCAGGCTCGCCAGCCCGACCAGGCCATAGGTGATCAGGTTTAGCGGCAGGGTATCGCTGAACAGCAACAACAAACTGCCAAGACTGATGATCAGGATGTCCAGCAGCAACAGCTTGTGCAGCGGGCTGGGTTTGCAGGAGGAGAAGAAGGTGTAGGTAAACATCAGCCCGCAAGGCGCGGTCAGGATGAGCGCCAGATAGGCTCCGGGGGGTTGTGCGCTGTGCCACAGGGGAAACCACGGTCCCAGCAGATTCAAGAACAGCGCCGAGCTGATCAGGAGCAAGGCTTCACAGGCCGCGAGCCACAGACTGCTGACTGCGCGCGAGAAAGCAAAGCGGATCAGGTTGTGCAGCACCAGCATGGCCAGGCAGCCAAGCAACAGCCCGTAAAGTAATGACATGCCTTGATTGGCGGCGAGCATGACTGCGGAATCCAGAGTGATGTGTGGCCGCAACTGATGTTCCGATACCAGGCGCAGATAGACATCCAGCTCTTTGGAACTCTGAGGCAAAGGCAGCAGGAAGTCGCTGCTCAACAACGGCTTCTGTGCCGCAGGCGAGTTACTGCCGGTGCTGACTTCACTGATCAGTTTGTTACCGTCCAGAACGTAGAGTTCCAGCTGTAACAGATCTGGCGCGAAGACGCGCAGGACCTGCTCATGCTTGTCTGGCTTGAGCCGAAATCGCAACCACAACGCTTGGTCGGGGTTGGCGGCGGTGATTGCTTCGAGTTCTATGGGGCTGAACTGGTTGCTGAACCGGGCGGAACTTACATCGCCCAGTTGCAGGTCGCCCCGATGGTCCAAAAGGGCAGACCACAGGTTGCCTTCTGCCGCCTGCGCCGACATTGAACAGAGCAGGGCAGTCATAAGACTGACGGTGAAACCTATGGCGATCCTAAGCCAGCGCACGCTGAAATCCCTTCGTATATTGAAGCTTGACGGTAACTATGCGCGGCGCTGGAATAGTAAGGCAAGGGTTCGATCCCCTGCCTGTCCATATGGGCTACTTATTCCTGGTTTTCGCCACGCTCACGTGCAATGGCCCGGTAGCCAATGTCGTTACGGTAGAAACAGCCATCCCATTCGATGGTTTTGGCCAGTGCATACGCTTTTTCCTGAGCCGCCTGCACGGTGTCGCCCATGGCGGTTGCGCACAGCACGCGGCCACCGGCAGTCACCACTTCGCCAGCTGCGTTGAGCGCGGTTCCGGCGTGGAACACCTTGCCTTCCAGCTTGGCTGCCGCATCCAGCCCGTGGATCACGGCACCCTTGGCGTAGTCGCCAGGGTAACCGCCTGCTGCCAGCACGATGCCCAGGCTCGGGCGCGGATCCCATTGTGCTTCAACCTTGTCCAGCGCCTGGGCCAGAGCGGCCTCTACCAGCAGCACCAGGCTCGATTGCAGGCGCAACATCACCGGTTGGGTTTCCGGGTCGCCGAAGCGGCAGTTGAACTCGATGACTTTAGGGTTGCCGGCTTTGTCGATCATCAGGCCTGCGTACAGGAAACCGGTGTAGACGTTACCTTCTTCGGCCATGCCGCGAACGGTTGGCCAGATAACCAGGTCCATCACGCGCTGGTGTACTTGCGCAGTGACCACTGGCGCCGGGGAGTAAGCACCCATGCCGCCGGTATTCGGGCCGGTGTCGGCGTCACCTACGCGTTTGTGGTCCTGGCTGGTGGCCATCGGCAAGACGTTCTTGCCGTCGACCATCACGATGAAGCTGGCTTCTTCGCCATCGAGGAATTCTTCGATAACGACGCGCGAACCGGCTTCGCCAAATGCGTTGCCCGCGAGCATGTCGCGCACGGCATCTTCGGCTTCAGTCAGGGTCATGGCGACGATCACGCCTTTGCCCGCTGCCAGACCGTCAGCCTTGATCACGATAGGTGCGCCGACTTTTTGCAGGTACGCCAGTGCCGGCTCGATTTCAGTGAAGTTCTGATAATCGGCAGTCGGGATCTTGTGGCGAGCCAGGAAGTCCTTGGTGAAAGCCTTGGAGCCTTCGAGCTGGGCAGCGCCGGCAGTCGGGCCGAAGCAATCCAGGCCGCGGGCACGGAACAGGTCAACCACGCCTGCAACCAGTGGCACTTCAGGACCAACGATGGTCAGCGAGACATTTTTCTCTGCGAAATCTGCAAGCTGCTCGAGGGCCAGCACGTCGATAGCGACGTTCTCGCACTTGGCTTCAATGGCGGTGCCGGCGTTGCCCGGGGCAACGAACACTTTGGCGACACGCGGGTCCTGAGCTACTTTCCAGGCCAGTGCGTGTTCACGGCCACCGCTGCCAATGATCAAAACATTCATTTCAAAAACCTCGGATGACGCTGAATTCTGTTTAAAACCTAAAGCGTTTCACGCTTCAGGAGGTCGTAATGAAGCTGGTAGATGCAAGGCGGAGTCGACCTTGATGAGCGGAGTTGCCTTTTGGCAATGAGCATCATCGAGGTCGACTCCAACGCAGCAGATGCCGGGTTCAGTACGACCGTCGTCTAGTTAGTGACGGAAGTGGCGCATACCGGTGAACACCATGGCAATCCCGGCTTCGTCGGCAGCAGCAATCACTTCGTTGTCACGCATCGAGCCGCCCGGCTGGATCACCGCAGTGATGCCCGCCTTGGCTGCGTTGTCCAGACCGTCACGGAACGGGAAGAACGCGTCGGAGGCCATGACCGAACCCTGTACCTGCAAACCGGCGTGTTCAGCCTTGATCGCGGCAATCCGGGCCGAGTTTACGCGGCTCATCTGGCCGGCGCCGACACCGATGGTCTGACGGTTCTTGGCGTAGACAATGGCGTTGGACTTCACGTACTTGGCTACTTTCCAGGCGAAGATCAGGTCGTGGATCTCTTGCTCGGTCGGTGCACGCTTGGTCACGACTTTCAGGTCTTCGCTGCCGATCATCTGAATGTCACGGCTTTGTACCAGCAAGCCGCCGTTGACCCGTTTGAAGTCCCAGGCCGGTGCGCGGTCTGCGCTCCACTCGCCGCAGGCCAGCAGGCGCACGTTGGCTTTGGCGGCCACGATGGCGCGGGCTTCTTCGCTCACGGACGGGGCGATGATCACTTCAACGAATTGACGCTCGACGATCGCCTTGGCCGTTTCGGCGTCCAGCTCGCGGTTGAAGGCGATGATGCCGCCGAATGCCGACTCGGTGTCAGTGGCGTAAGCCAGCTCGTAAGCCTGACGGATGCCGCCTTCCGCGTCCGGGCTGACGGCAACGCCGCACGGGTTGGCGTGTTTGACGATCACGCAGGCCGGCTTAACGAAGCTTTTTACGCATTCCAGCGCGGCATCGGTGTCGGCCACGTTGTTGAACGACAGCTCTTTGCCTTGCAGCTGGGTGGCGGTCGCAATGCTGACTTCAGCCGGCTTGGCCTCAACGTAGAACGCCGCGCTTTGATGCGGGTTCTCGCCGTAGCGCATTTCCTGGGCCTTGATGAACTGGCTGTTGAAGGTGCGCGGGAACAGGCTGCGGCCTTCGGTGCTCAGGGTTTCGGCAGTCTGGTTAACGGTGCCCAGATAGTTGGCGATCATGCCGTCGTAGGCGGCGGTGTGTTCGAACGCCTTGAGCATCAGGTCGAAACGCTGGGCGTAGGTCAGGCCACCGGCCTTGAGGTTTTCCAGGACGTTGGCGTAATCGCTGGCATTGACCACGATCGCTACGTCTTTGTGGTTTTTTGCTGCCGAACGGACCATGGTCGGGCCGCCGATATCGATGTTCTCGATGGCGGTCGGCAGGTCGCAGCCCGGCTTGTTGATGGTTGCTTCGAAGGGATAGAGGTTAACGGCTACCAGATCGATCGGTTTGATGCCGTGCTCGTTCATGATGTCGTCGTCAATGCCGCGACGGCCCAGGATGCCGCCGTGGATTTTCGGGTGCAGGGTTTTAACCCGCCCGTCCATCATTTCAGCAAAGCCGGTGTAGTCGGCAACTTCAACAGCGGCCACGCCGTTGTCTTGCAGCAGCTTGAACGTACCGCCGGTGGAGAGGATCTCGACGCCGAGGGCTTCCAGTTCACGAGCGAAATCAAGGATTCCGGTTTTGTCGGAAACGCTGATTAAAGCGCGGCGGATCGGCAGGCGGGTAGTCTGATCGGTCATCTCGATTTCCATCAAAAGCAAAGGAGTCAGCAAAAAAGGCGACCCGTTTTACCGGGACGCCTTTCAGGTTTGATTGAATGCTTACAGCAGATCGTACTGTTTGAGTTTTTTGCGCAAGGTGCCGCGATTAAGTCCCAGCAGCTCGGAGGCTTTGGTCTGGTTGCCCTTGACGTAGTTCATGACGCACTCGAGCAGAGGGGCCTCGACTTCGGAAAGTACCAGGTTGTACACGTCCGTGACTTCAGCGCCCTCCAGGTGGGCGAAGTAATTGTGCAGCGCCTTTTCGACACTGCCACGAAGGGTCTGACCTTCTTCGCTCGGTGTATTGAGGTGCTGTTTCAGGTTGACGTTGTCGCTCACGGGCGTTGTTCCACTCACTAATGTCTCGGTCATCATCGTCATGCGGCCACCCATCCTTCGTCCCCTGTCCCCAGGCTCTTGTGTCGTTCGGCGAAAAACGCCTGAACGTTGGCGCATTGTGCTTCCGTATCTTCTAAACGATTGAAGTGGGCGCGAAACTCCTTGGCGCCCGGCAAGGTTGCGAGATACCAGCCGACATGCTTGCGGGCAATACGTACCCCCAATACCTCCCCATAGAAGGTGTGCAGTGCAGCCAAATGCTCTAGCAGAATACGTTCCACTTCGCTCATCTGTGGTGCCGGCAAGAGTTGCCCGGTACGCAGAAAGTGATCAACTTCGCGGAAAATCCAGGGCCGCCCTTGAGCCGCCCTGCCAATTAACAGTCCGTCAGCCCCGGTCGCTTGCAGCACGTGCCGGGCCTTGTGGGGTGAATCTATGTCGCCGTTGGCAAACACCGGCATCGACACCGCCTGCTTGATCGCAGCGATGGTGTCGTACTCGGCTTCGCCGGTGTACAGGTCGGCGCGGGTTCTGCCGTGTACCGCCAGCGCCGCAATCCCGGCCTGTTCGGCTATTTTCGCCACGGTCAGGCCGTTTTTGTTGTCCCGGTCCCAGCCGGTACGGATCTTCAGGGTGACCGGCACATCAACCGCAGCCACGACGGCCTGCAGGATCTCGGTTACCAGTGCTTCGTCTTTCAGCAGTGCGGAGCCGGCGGCCTTGTTGCAGACCTTCTTTGCCGGGCACCCCATGTTGATATCAATAATCTGCGCGCCCAGTTCCACATTGGCCCTGGCGGCATCTGCCAGCATTTGCGCGTCACCGCCGGCGATCTGTACCGAGCGGGGCTCGGGATCACCGTCGTGAATCATGCGCAAGCGTGACTTGCGGCTATTCCAGAGACTCATGTCGCTGGTGACCATTTCCGAGACAACCAGTCCTGCGCCCATCCGTCGGCAAAGCTGACGGAAAGGTTGATCGGTGACGCCCGCCATGGGGGCGAGGATCAAACCGTTGTGCAATGTATATGGGCCGATGCGTACCGCCGACATAGGACTTCCCTGTTGTGGGGCCGGATCTTGGGAGTTCGAAAAAGGGTTGGCATGATACCCGCTCTCGATGACCGGATAAAGACGCAATTGGATAAAAATTGAACAGCAAAAGGCAAGTTTTGAGCTATATGCCTCAAGCCAGAGGCCAATCACTCTTCACTCGCGGCTCGGTTAACAGCTAAAAGCGCAGCGGGTTCACTCGGGCGAGTGAAAACTCAGGCTGTAGTTCACCGCTTTTGGCCCCGGGTCGAGAATATCCAGGGCAATGTGGATAGGCGTTTGCGGGGGCATTTCGGCCTTGGCCAGATCGCCGCTCAGATATTCGCCGGGTTTGAAGCGGCGACTGGCGATCATTTTGCCGTGCAGATCGGCGAAACGCAGTTCCAGCAGCGGGAAAGGCTGGGAGAACGGTGCGCGGTTGTAGAGGATTGCATCTACCACCAGCGCCCCGGCGAACTCCGGGTGACTGCGCACCACCAGGTTACTGCTCTTGATTCGATCAATATCAACCTTGGACGGTACCGTGCACCCGATGTGTGGGCACAGTTGCTGGAAGACCGGACGGTATTGGTCCTGCCTGGCCAGTTCATCGAAATGATTGGCAATGTACTGGCCGGCCAGTGCTGCACCGGCAAGCAGTATCAGCAACAGCCAAAGCAGGCGTTTGCCCCAGGGGGTGCGGCGCTTTTGCCAGTCCAGTTGCAGCGGGTCGTCGACCAGATCCAGCAGCGCATCTTCACGCACTCCCGGTTCGTTGCGTTTGCGCTTGTGTTTGCCCGCAGGCACCGGCTCAAACGGTTCGTCGTCCTCGTCATCGCTGGCGCTCAGGTGTTCACCTGTCAGCGGCGGCTCCAGCTCGTCATCGACCGAAAGCCTGAGGGTCGGCGTTTCATCCGGTTCGTCGAGGTCCAGCGATAACGAGGGCTCGGTACGCCCCGTTGACGTGGGCTCGATGTGCTTTTCTGCAGATTTGGCAGCGAGCGCTGAAGTCTCGGCACGTTCTTCGGCAGAGTCGCTGAACAGGCTGTCAGACCATTGGCTTTCTTCAGCGTCAGGGCTGTCGCGGCGAGCGCTCAGGGAGCTGTCTTTTACCTTGTGTGGCTGACCAAAGCTTTTGCTGGGCTGGATCTCAAACTCTTCGAGCCTGGCCAGTTCTTCATCCAGGTCCAGGTGGTCGAGGTCGAGTTCACTCGCCTGCCAGTGCTCAGGGTTGATGGCCCCGGGCCTGGCTGGCGGCTCGATGACCCCGGGCGCTGCCACATTAGTAGCCGTTACTGTTGGCGGTTGCTCATTTTCAGTGCGTTTATCCAGCAGTTGCTGTGCGGCATTGAACACTTGCAGGCAGGCGCCACAGCGCACCACCCCGCGAGCCACGCTCAATTGAGCATGGTTGACGCGGAAGCTGGTCTGGCAGTGAGGACACTGTGTAACGAAACTATCGCTCATGTGGCCATCCGGATTGGGCAGGCGTGCATTGTAGGTGCTGTTCCCGCTGGATTGCGAGCCGCGTTGCGGCTCACAACCAAACGTCAACCGACCCTAGCGGCGACGGCCACTGATACGTACCCAACCATCGCGATTGGCGATCGGGTCCAGATCAAAGTCTGCGGCATAGGCAGCAGCAACTTCTTCGCCCTGTTCGGCGAGGATGCCCGACAGCGCCAGGCGGCCGCCCGGTTTGACCAGGCTCGACAGCTGCGGTGCCAGTGCAACCAGAGGGCCGGCCAGAATGTTGGCGACTACGACGTCGGCCGGAACCTGTGGCAGGTCTTCGGGCAGGTACAGCGCGAACAGCTCCTCGGCAACATTGTTGCGCCCTGCGTTATCGCGCGAGGCTTCCAGCGCCTGCACGTCAATGTCGGTACCGATGGCCTGTCTGGCCCCCAGCAACAGGGCGGCGATTGCCAGAATCCCCGAGCCGCAGCCGAAGTCCAGCACGCTGCAGTCCTTCAGGTCCTGACCATCGAGCCATTCCAGGCACAGCGCGGTCGTCGGGTGGGTGCCGGTACCAAAGGCCAGGCCCGGATCGAGCAGCAGGTTCACGGCGTCCGGTTCCGGAGCGGCGTGCCAGCTCGGGACGATCCACAGCCGCTGGCCGAAGCGCATCGGGTGGAAGTTGTCCATCCAGCTGCGTTCCCAGTCCTGGTCTTCGATGACTTCGGCATGGTGCTCAGGCAGGGGCGAGCCGGTCAGCAGTTCGAGATGGGACAGAACGAGGTCGGCCTCGGTGCCGCCTTCGAACAGTGCCAGCAAGTGGGTGTGCGACCACAGCGGGGTGGTGTTGAGTTCAGGTTCGAAGATCGGCTGATCTTCGGCATCCATGAACGTTACCGAAACGGCGCCGACTTCGAGGAACGCGTCTTCGTAGGTTTCGGCTTGTTCCGGGCTGATGGCGAGGCGTACTTGCAGCCAAGGCATGGCGGGCACCTTTGAAAAATAGGAGTGTGCAACCGGTGGGCTGCGAGAAGCGCGCCAGTTTACGCGAGCGAGGGCAGGGCGGGTAATCAAAAAACGATGAAAAGCCCTCGTCGTACATCGTCAGTGGGAGCCGGCTTGCCGGCGATGCTGGCGACGGCACAATCGCTGGCCAGCCAGCTCCCGCAAAGCGTGGGTGAGTTTCAGAAACGACCAGGCCGCCCGAAGGCGGCCTGGTTGATCTGGAATCAAACTTACTGGTTAGCCAGTTTGTGTTCCAGGTAGTGAATGTTGACGCCGCCTTTGCAGAAGCCTTCGTCATTCACCAGATCGCGGTGCAGCGGGATGTTGGTCTTGATCCCGTCGACCACGATTTCGTCCAGCGCATTGCGCATGCGGGCCATGGCTTCGTCGCGGGTCGCGCCCCAGGTGATCAGCTTGCCGATCAGGGAGTCGTAGTTCGACGGAACCTTGTAGCCGCTGTACAGGTGCGAATCGACGCGAACGCCGTTGCCGCCCGGAGCGTGGAAGTGCTTGACCAGGCCAGGGCTCGGCATGAATGTCGCCGGGTCTTCAGCGTTGATCCGGCACTCCAGGGAGTGGCCGTGAATTTTCACGTCATCCTGGGTGAAGGACAGCTTGTTGCCTGCCGCGATGCTCAACATCTCTTTAAGGATGTCGATGCCGGTGACCATTTCGGAAACCGGGTGCTCTACTTGCACACGAGTGTTCATCTCGATGAAGTAGAAACGACCATTCTCGTACAGGAACTCGAAGGTGCCCGCGCCACGGTAGTTGATGTCGATGCAGGCCTTGACGCAACGCGCCAGGACTTCTGCGCGAGCAGTTTCATCGATACCCGGTGCCGGTGCTTCTTCCAGAACTTTCTGGTGACGACGTTGCAGCGAGCAGTCGCGGTCGCCCAGATGGATCGCATGGCCCTGGCCGTCGGAAAGTACCTGAACTTCCACGTGACGCGGGTTGGTCAGGTATTTTTCGAGGTAGACCATCGGGTTGCTGAACCAGGCGCCTGCTTCTTCACGGGTCTGCTTGGCAGCTTCGATCAGGTCTTCTTCACGGTGCACAACACGCATGCCACGACCACCACCGCCGCCAGCGGCCTTGATGATCACCGGGTAGCCGACTTCGCGGCCAATGCGCAGGGCCGTTGCTTCGTCTTCCGGCAGCGGGCCGTCAGAGCCCGGAACGGTCGGAACGCCGGCAGCGATCATGGCGTGCTTGGCCGATACCTTGTCGCCCATCAGGCGAATGGTGTCGGCTTTCGGGCCAATGAAGGCAAAGCCGGATTTTTCGACTTGCTCGGCGAAATCGGCGTTTTCAGCCAAAAAGCCGTAGCCCGGGTGGATCGCCGTGGCGCCAGTGACTTCGGCTGCCGCGATGATGGCCGGAATGTGCAGGTAGGACAGGTTGGCCGGTGCAGGACCGATGCAGACGGTTTCGTCTGCCAGGCCCAGGTGCATCAGCTCCTTGTCGGCGGTGGAGTACACCGCAACGGTCTTGATGCCCAGTTCCTTACAGGCCCGCAGGATGCGCAAGGCGATCTCACCGCGGTTGGCGATCAGGACTTTTTCCAGCTTCTGAGGCTTCAACATCGTTGGCTCCCCGTGGTTCAAACGATGGTGAACAGCGGTTGATCGAACTCAACCGGTTGACCGTTTTCTACCAGGATGGATTCGATAACACCGGCTTTCTCGGCCGTGATGTGGTTCATCATTTTCATCGCTTCGACGATGCAAATGGTGTCGCCGACTTTAACGGTCTGGCCGACTTCAACGAAGGCTGGCGAGGTTGGCGCCGGGGTACGGTAGAAAGTACCTACCATTGGCGACTTGACCACAAAACCGTTCAGTTTTGGTGCAGCAGGTGCTTCGGTCACGGTTGCAACCGGAGCTACGGCAACTGGCGCAGCGGCCGGAGCTTGCATTGGCGCTGGTGCATAGAACTGTTGAGCAGGAGTCTTGCTGTGACGGCTGATGCGTACGGACTCTTCGCCTTCTTTGATTTCCAGCTCGTCGATGCCGGACTCTTCCAGCAGCTCGATCAGTTTCTTAACTTTACGGATATCCATGAATCGTCAACTCCCAATGGGTCGGTCAGGGGCGTTTAGCTTGTAGTTCAAGCTGTTCCAGGGCGGCCTCCAAGGCCAGTCGATAACCGCTGGCGCCAAGGCCGCAGATCACACCTACCGCAACGTCGGAGAAGTAGGAGTGATGGCGGAAAGGTTCGCGTTTGTGCACGTTTGATAAATGCACTTCGATGAATGGGATGCTCACCGCCAGCAGCGCGTCACGTAATGCCACGCTGGTGTGGGTAAAAGCAGCCGGGTTGATCAGGATAAAGTCCACCCCCTCATCGCGGGCGGCATGAATCCGGTCGATCAATTCATACTCGGCATTACTTTGCAGATAGAGCAAATGGTGACCGGCATCGCGGGCCCGCTGTTCCAGGTCCTGATTGATTTGCGCCAGGGTAGTGGCGCCGTAGACGCCCGGCTCACGGGTGCCAAGCAGATTCAGGTTGGGGCCGTGCAGAACCAGAAAAGTCGCCATCTGCTGTTCCTTGTTATGTGTGTGCAGGTATCAGTGCCGGGCGACTATGCCGAAAAGAGGATTCGCTGTCCAGTTAACTGCAATAGCCAGCACGATGACCGATGTTCGCGAAAAGTTTGTGACCAGCCCTCTAGATCTGGTCATTCGCGTTGGCGACACGTTCGGCGAAGTCCGCTGCATTGATCTCGCCGATGACCCGCTGGTCACTTATTTCGTGGCCATTTTTGCCAAAGAACATCAGTGCCGGTGGCCCGAATAATTGATAGCGATCGAGCAGGGCACGTTGCCCGGCATTGCTGGCGGTCATGTCAAACCGTACCCGCCGGTAGCCTTTGAGCCGGTCCAGCACCTGCGGGTTGTTCAGGACCCCGTGCTCGATCACCTTGCAGCTGACGCACCAGTCGGCGTACCAGTCCAGCAACAGCGGCTGGCCAGCGGCACTGGCTTGTGCCAACACCTTGTCCAGCTCACCTGCGGTGCTGACGGTTTGCCACTGATCCTCGGTCTGAGGCGCGCTGGCGGCACGTGCCAACGACTGTGAGTGCCCCACAGGGTTAAACGGATCGCTCTGGCCACTGAGTGCGCCGTACCAGCAGGCCAGTGCATAGACCAGCAGAAATAGGCCAAGCAACTGCGCCAGACGTTGGCGCGGTGCTTTGTAGCCGAACTCCAGAGTGCCGAGAAACAGACTCACCCCGGCCGCCAGCAGACCAATCAGCAGCAAGATAATGGGCCCGGGCAGCACGCGGCTGAGCAGGCCGATGGCCAGTCCTAGCAACAGCACGCCAATGGCATTTTTGACGCTGACCAGCCACGGCCCGCTTTTTGGCAACCAGGCGGCGCCGCCTGTGGCCAGCAGCAGCAGGGGCGCACCCATACCCAGCCCCAGGGCAAACAATTTCAAACCGCCGCCCAGTGCATCGCCACTGGCGCTGATATAGAGCAACGCTCCGGCCAGCGGGGCCGAGACGCAGGGCGACACCAGCAAGCTGGACACAACCCCCAGCACGGCAGCGCCCCATAGCGAGCCACCCTGGGTGCGATTGGCGACGCGATCGAGGCGGTTGCTGATGGCTTGCGGCAGCTTCAGCTCGAATACGCCGAACATGGCCAGGGCAAAAATCGCGAAAAACAGCGCAAACGGCGCCAGCACCCACACCGATTGCAGGCGTGCCTGAAGATTGAGCTGGGCGCCGAACATCCCCATCAGCGCGCCAAGCAATGCAAAGCAGGCGGCCATGGGCAGCACGTAGGCCAGTGACAGGCTAAAGCCGCGAAGCCCGCCCACCTGGCCGCGCAACACCACCCCCGACAGTATCGGCAGCATCGGCAACACACAGGGAGTGAAGGTCAGGCCCAGCCCGGCGAGGAAAAACAGTGCCAGCTCGCGCCAGCCCCAACTTTTTGCTGCGGGCGCTGCAGCCTCGGCAACAGCGGTCGAAACCGGTGTGCCGCCGATGTTCAGGCGTTCGGTTTCCGGCGGATAGCACAACCCCTTGTCAGCGCAGCCCTGGTAAGTGACCAGCAGGGTGAACGGGCGCTGATCATTGGCCGGGCGCGGGATGTCGACATCGAGAATGCCGTGATAGACCTCGACGTCGCCGAAGTACTCATCGTGTTTTTGCTCGCCGGGCGGCAGCTGTGGCGTGCCCAGGGCGATATCGGCCGGTTCGGTTTTAAACGCGAACTTGTGTCGATACAGGTAATAGCCTTCAGTCGGCACAAAGCGCAGCTTGATCGTCTCGGGCGTGGTGTCGATCAGGTTGAGCCTGAACGCGTCACGCACCGGTAAAAAGTCGTTGCTGTTATTGATTGCGCCCAGCGTAGAACTGGGCCGGTTATCCAGCAGACCGGCGCCCATGACCGGTACGGCGAACAGCAGACACAAAAGAAGGAGCAGGCGGCGCATAGGAATCTCGCAAATCAAACGTGGGCGCATGATAGCGGACTGAATGCGCAGATGCCCTTTAGGAGCGAGCTTGCTCGCGAGCTTTTAAATCGCAAACGGCTCGCGAGCAAGCTCGCTCCTACAGGCGGAAGGTGTGCACGGCTGCATTCAATTTGCCGCCCAGCTCCAGCAGTTGCTGGCTTTGATCCCGTGCGATGCCGATGCGTTGCAGGTTGTCGTCGCCCAATTGGTGAATGCGTTCGCTGTGGTCGCGTATTTCGGCGACCGCTGCACTTTGTTGCGCGGTGACCTCGGCGATGCGCACTGCGGTGCCGGAAATGGTGGTGATGGCCCCGACAATTTCATCCAGCGCGCCTTCAGCGTCCTGGGCTTTTTGCGCGGTGGCCCGGGCATGTTCAACTTGTATGCGCATGCCCTCAACCGATTGGCGGGCGGCCAGTTGCAGCCCGCCAATCAGGGTCTGGATCTCGCTGGTGGCACCTGCCGTACGCTGGGCAAGGGAGCGCACTTCTTCGGCCACTACGGCAAAGCCGCGGCCCATTTCTCCTGCGCGGGCGGCTTCAATGGCGGCATTAAGCGCCAGCAGGTTGGTCTGGTCGGCGATGGAGCGAATCACGGTCAATACCCCGCCGATGGTTGCCGACTCCTCTGCCAGATGTTCGATGCTCTGTGCGTTGCCTTGTACTTCCGTGACCAGTGCGTGTAACCCGCTCAGGCTCTGGCCGATGACCCGCTGCCCCTGGGCCACGGCCGTACCTGCGCTGCGACTGGCGTCGGCGGCATGGCTGGCATCGCCCGCCACCTGTGTGATGGTTGCTTCCAGCTCGCCCAGCGCGTCACGGATCTGGGCGGTATCACCGGCCTGACGTTCGGCACCGCTGTGCAGACCGCTGCTGAGCCCGGCCAGGGTCTGGCTGCTGGCGGCGACCTGTTCGGCATTCAGGCGCAAGGTGCCCACCAGATTCACCAGATATACGCGAAGACGATTGAGCGAAGCCTCGATGTCATGCAGTTCACGATTGGTCTTGCCCAGCTGGATATTGCGGCTGAAGTCTCCGTCTGCCCAGGTCGACAGCAGCCCGGCCAGGCAGGTCAGAACCCTGGCCAGCCTGCGCTGCAGCGTGTCGATCAGGAGCGCGATCAGCAGAATCAGGCCAATCATCACACCCTGGATCAGCCGCACTTCACTCTGAATGTGCCCATGCTCGGCGCGCACCTGCGGTTCCAGTGCGGCAATTGCCTGTTGCACGGCGCCGAGTTTCTGGTGAGTGCTGTTACTGAGCAGGGCGCGTTGTTCGATTTGCTCCTGGGTGCGCTTGAGTTCGGTGGGGTAGCGGCTCAGCAGGTTGTTGAGTTCACGCTTGAATCCGAGCCCGGAATCTTCGGCCTGGGCCGTGTGATCGGCTTCGAGCCCCATCAATGCGGCAAAGTCGTCACTGCCCGAAGTGCTCTGAGCACTGATCCCGAGCAAGGGCAGGGCCTGGATCTGTTGTGTCTGGGCCTTGATGCCGCTGAGTTCGCGCTCTACGTCGCCTGCCAGCTCGCTGCGTGCGCTGCTGACCAGTTTGTCACGGCTCAAGGACAGCCTGGCCAGGTGCAGGGAGGCGGTCAGCAGGTGCGGTAAATAGAGACGGGCTTGGGTAGAGTCGGCCTGATTGGCGTACTGGCTCAGTTGCTCCAGGTTGGCCGCCAGCTCGCGCTCGGCCTGCAACAGCAACGCTTGCGGGTCACCGGCCAATTTGCCAGCGGCCAGCAGTCGGCTATTGCTGAAGGTGCTCAGGTCATCAAGGCTGGGGCGCAAGGCGTCGGCCATGGCCGGGGGCAGTGAGACGAGTTCTGTCTTGAGTGTGTGCAGAGCACTGTTGGCATCGCTCAGGCGCACGGCGTCGCCGCTGCCAAGGTAGTCCTCAACGTTGCGCGCCACCTGGTTCTGGAACTGTTGAGAGAGACTCAAGTAGCGCTCCATCAACAGAAAGGGCCGCTCCAGAGCCCTTTGCGACCACCATAGGGTTGCGCCCAGCGCCAGGCAAACGGCGACCAGCAACAGTGTGTTCAAGTTGGTTAGCAGTTTCAGGCGCATCCGGGTTTTTGCCTACAACGCAGTAAGAAGCGGCTGAAGTTATTGCGTTTGTATGACATCGGTGTGACGGCATCAGTGGTATTTCGTACAAATAGTGGCTTTTTGCCTTCCCGTGATGGCTGCCTGGGCCTGTGGGTTTCGAATGAAGCTGTCCCGGATTGCAACTGACGGCCGTGCAGGCATATTTTTCATCGTTCGCACATCCATGTTCTATAGTGCCGGGCGTACGTGGCGCTGCCTGCGAACTGCGTGGTCAGGGCTTGATTAAAAACCCCGTACGCAATGAAACGCCAACAGACCCTAGGCACTATGAGGTAGGGTTGTGGTCGAACGATTGAACTTGGTATTTGAAAGGATATAGCCATGCTGGACTGGAAAAAACGTGAGGGCAGCAGTGCCCGTGAGTCGGTCAGGGAGACCCGTGCCCCGTCGCGTGGCTATTTCAAAAGCATTCTGTTTAGCCGCTCAATTGCTGTGCTGGTGGGAATCTACGTGGTGGTGTGCCTGGGGCTGGGCTGGTACTGGAGCCAGGAACCGGACTTGTTCCCGGTGCAGCAAAACGCCCAGCTGGCTGCCGAGAAAAATGGCAAGCAAATGGTCCCGGGCTTCACCACTGTCGAAACCCTTAAATCAGTTGCCGGTACCCTGCTCAACAAGCCGGGTGGTTATCTGTCAAACGACCGTTTCCCGCCGGGCGTATTTCTGGACAACATCCCGAGCTGGGAATATGGCGTACTGGTACAGGTGCGTGACCTGACCCGTGCCCTGCGCAAGGACTTTGCCCGTTCACAGTCGCAGTCGGCTGAAGATGCCGATCTGGCCAAGGCCGAACCGCGCTTCAACTTCGACAACAAGAGCTGGATGCTGCCTTCCAGTGAGTCGGAGTACCAGGAAGGGATCAACTCCCTTAGCCGCTACCAGGCACGTTTGTCCGATCCCAATCAGAAGAACGCCCTGTTCTATGCGCGCGCCGATAACCTGAATAACTGGCTGGGGGATGTGGGGACCCGCCTGGGTTCGCTGTCGCAACGCCTGTCAGCCAGTGTGGGCCGGGTCAAGCTCAATGGCGCACTGAAGACAGAAAGCCTGCAACCCGGCCAGGTGCCCGTGGTTGATGAGGAAATAGAAGAAACCCCATGGATGCAAATCGACAACGTGTTCTACGAAGCACGCGGTCAGGCATGGGCGTTGTCGCACTTGCTGCGGGCGATTGAAGTCGACTTCGCTGACGTGCTGGCGAAAAAGAATGCCACGGTCAGTGTGCGTCAGATCATTCGCGAACTGGAGGCGGCCCAGGAGCCGGTCTGGAGCCCGATGATTCTCAATGGCAGCGGCTACGGCGTTCTGGCGAACCACTCGCTGGTCATGGCCAACTATATTTCGCGCGCCAACGCGGCAGTCATGGACCTGCGCCAACTGCTGTCACAAGGCTGAGTGATGCCGATTTCAGCGAAGGAGGCCGCACACCGTGCGGCCTCTGATCTAGAAATGGTGGCCTGGGTCGATCGTGATGACCGGCTGCTGGGCGGCTTGCCCCGTCAGCAATTGCGAGAGCAGGGGCTGATCGGGCGTGGCACTTTTATTCTGCTGTTCAATTCTGCCGGTGAGTTGTGCGTGCATCAGCGCACCCTGAGCAAAGCGCTGTATCCCGGATTTTGGGATGTGGCGGCGGGTGGCATGGTGGGGGTTGATGAAAGTTACGCCGACTCGGCAGCCCGCGAACTGGAAGAAGAGTTGGGCGTCAGCGGTGTAGCGCTGACGGCCCACGAGCGCTTTTACTTCGAGGGTGAAGAAAACCACCTGTGGTGCGCGGTTTTTTCGGCCGTATGGGATGGCCCGTTGCAGGTGCAGCCGGAAGAAGTTCAGCATGCGAGCTTCATGAGCGTCGACCAAGCCTTGCATCTGAGCCAAACCCAGCCCTATTGCCCTGATTCGCTGGCGGCCCTCAAGCGTTACCTGGCGCAGATCAAACCGTAGGAGCGAGCTGTGCTTTTGGTTTTAAAATTGCCGCCGATTGGCTATTGGGCGCCAGCGCATTTGTCGTTACACTGCGCGACCTTTTTCAGGCTCAGGCGGTTTCCCCGCCCTGAGTTGCGCTGCCCCTGCCAGAGTGGGGCTTCGCGGTCGGTATACCTTGGCGCAACAGTGTCAGGTACCGGCCAATTTTTTGTCCTCCATATGAGGATTGCCGGTGGCCAAAAAAGCCGCATCCTTCGCCGCCCTTGGTGGCCTGGTATTTTCCACCGACGCAGGTCGTCACTGTCCGGACTGTCGTCAGCCGGTGGACGCCTGTACCTGCAAACAAACCCGCATCCCTGATGGCGATGGCATTGCTCGCGTACGTCGCGAAAGCAAGGGCCGTGGCGGCAAGACAGTCACCACTGTGACCGGCGTGCCGCTGGCTGAAGACGCGCTCAAGGATTTGGCAACGGCGTTGAAAAAACGCTGTGGCACCGGTGGTGCGTTGAAAGACGGCATCATCGAGATCCAGGGCGATCACGTCGACTTGCTATTGGCCGAGCTGGTCAAGCACGGGTTCAAAGCCAAGAAGTCCGGCGGCTAGCAGCCTCTGTGAAGACCACCGCCGAGTGTGTTTTTGTCGCTCGCCATGGTTTTCACAGAGCCTGTTCTGACCGGTTTCTAAACTCCGCGCTGTTGTCAGGGTCTACCCCTGCGCAGACTAATCTTCATATTTACTCTTTAGACTGCGCCAGCCTGCCTTCAGGTTGGGCTATTTGACTTCTTTATAGGGGACTTCGATGTCCGTACGACGCACACGCAAAGACGATGGCAGCCAATGGACAGTTGCGGACAGCCGCAGTGTTTACGGGATTCGCCATTGGGGGGCCGGGTATTTCGCGATCAATGAAGCCGGTCGCGTAGAAGTACGTCCGAACGGCCCGAACAGCTCGCCCATCGATCTGTACGAGCAAGTAGACGAACTGCGCAAAAGTGGTTTGTCCCTGCCATTGCTGGTGCGTTTTCCCGATATCTTGCAAGACCGCGTACGCCAATTGACCGGCGCTTTCGATGCCAACATCGAGCGTCTGGAATACCAGAGCAAGTACACCGCGCTGTACCCGATCAAGGTGAACCAGCAAGAAGCCGTGATCGAAAACATCATCGCCACCAAAGACGTGTCGATCGGTCTTGAAGCCGGCTCCAAGCCTGAGCTGCTGGCCGTGCTGGCGCTGGCGCCCAAGGGCGGCACCATCGTCTGCAACGGTTACAAGGACCGCGAATTCATTCGTCTGGCGCTCATGGGCCAGAAGCTCGGCCACAATGTCTTCATCGTGATCGAGAAAGAATCCGAAGTAGACCTGGTCATCGAAGAGGCCGCCTCGCTCAAGGTCAAGCCACAGGTAGGCCTGCGCGTACGTCTGTCGTCCCTGGCTTCGAGCAAGTGGGCTGACACCGGCGGTGAAAAATCCAAGTTCGGTCTGTCTGCCGCGCAGTTGCTGTCGGTGGTTGAGCGCTTCCGGGTGGCCGGTCTGGATCAGGGCATCCGCCTGTTGCACTTCCACATGGGCTCGCAGATCGCCAACCTGGCGGACTACCAGCACGGCTTCAAAGAAGCGATTCGCTACTACGGCGAACTGCGCAACCTTGGCCTGCCGGTTGACCACATCGACGTGGGCGGCGGTCTGGGCGTGGATTACGACGGCACTCACTCGCGCAATGCCAGCTCGATCAACTACGACATGGACGACTATGCCGGCGTAGTTGTGGGCATGCTCAAAGAGTTCTGCGATGCGCAAAACCTGCCGCATCCCAACATCTTCTCCGAAAGCGGCCGCTCCCTGACCGCGCACCACGCCATGCTGGTGGTGCAGGTCACCGACGTCGAGAAACACAACGACGACGTGCCGGTGATCGAGAACAAAGACATCCTGCCGGAAACCGTGCAATGGCTGGTGGACCTGCTGGGCCCCACCGATATCGAGATGGTCACCGAAACCTACTGGCGTGCCACGCACTACATGAGCGACATCGCTGCCCAGTACGCCGACGGCAAAATCACCCTGGCTGAAAAAGCCCTGGCCGAGCAGTGCTACTTCGCTGTTTGCCGTCGCCTGCACAACTCGTTGAAAGCGCGTCAGCGTTCCCATCGCCAGGTGCTCGACGAACTCAACGACAAGCTGGCCGACAAGTACATCTGCAACTTCTCGGTTTTCCAGAGCCTGCCGGACACCTGGGCGATTGGCCAGGTATTGCCGATTCTGCCGCTGCACCGCCTTGATGAAGAGCCGATGCGCCGCGCCGTACTGCAAGACCTGACCTGTGACTCCGACGGCAAGATCAAGCAGTACGTCGACGAGCAGAGCATCGAAACCAGCCTGCCGGTTCACGGGCTGAACGAAGGCGAAGATTACTTGCTGGGTATCTTCCTGGTGGGCGCTTACCAGGAAATTCTCGGTGACATGCACAACCTGTTCGGTGACACCGACTCGGTGAACATCTACCAGAACGACGACGGCAGTGTGTACCACGCCGGGATCGAGACCCATGACACCATCGAAGACATGCTGCGCTACGTGCACTTGTCGCCGGAAGAGTTAATGAACCACTACCGCGACAAAGTGGCCAGCGCCAATATCAGTGCCAAAGAGCGTACCCAGTACCTCGATGCACTGCGTCTTGGCCTGACCCGTTCGTCGTACCTGTCGAGCCACTGATAGCCCGACCAGGTCTCTGGTGACTGAACTACGCTGATCTGTGCTATGTGCAGATCAGCGTTTTTTTTTGCCTGGAGGTCGAACCGCATGTTGATCAGCTTCAAGCGTGCAGCGGGACTGGCTTGCGCAGGCCTGATGGGCTGGGTGCTCAGCGCTTGCTCGCCGGTACGCATCATTAACGGCCTGACCCCGACCGCCAGCTTCGATAAAACCAGTGATATTGCCTACGGCGCAGACCCGCGCCAGACCCTCGATATCTATCGCCCCAAGCAGCCCGCCCCCGGAGCCCCCGTGGTGATTTTTTTCTATGGTGGCAGCTGGAACAGCGGCTCGCGCAGCGATTATTTGTTTGTCGGTGAAGCATTGGCTTCGCGGGGGATAACGACGGTGATCGCCGATTACCGACTGTATCCACAGGTGCGTTATCCGCAGTTTCTGCAAGACAGCGCCCAGGCCACAGGCTGGACTTATCAACACATCGCAGACTATGGCGGCAACCCGCAGCGTCTGTTTTTGATGGGCCACAGCGCCGGGGCGTACAACGCAGCAATGCTTGCCCTTGATCCGCAATGGTTGCGGGCTGTAGGCATGAGCCCTGCCAGTTTGCGCGGATGGATGGGTCTGGCAGGGCCGTATGACTTTTTGCCGATCAAGGACGAAGCGGTAAGGCCAGTATTTTTCTACCCGGACTCTCCACCCGAGTCGCAACCTGTGCGGCATGTGAGCCGAGCAGCACCGCCGACGTTATTGATGGCGGCCAAGACGGACACGCTGGTCAACCCGACGCGCAATACCGGGGGGCTGGCAACAGCGTTGCGGGGCGCCGGGGTGCCGGTTCAGGAACTCTATTTCTCGCGCACCAGCCACGTGACCCTGGTGGCGGCGCTTTCACGTCCGTTACGTTGGTTGGCCCCGGTGCTGGATAACATTGGCGAGTTCGTCAGTGATCACTGAGCCGGATCAAGCTCTTGGAGTAAACCACTCATCCCTGCGCTGCATCTTCCACGCATACACACCCAGGGTCAGGCTGCGCAGCACCATAAACAGCAGAAAACTTACCCACAGGCCATGGTTGCCATAACCGTGCAGCGCCCAGGCGGCGGGGAAGGCGATGACTACGCTGACCAGCATCGCGTTGCGCATTTCCCTGGCGCGGGTGGCGCCGATAAACAGTCCGTCGAGCAAGTAACTCCACACCGCAATCAGCGGTAGCAGCGCCAGATACGGCAGGTACTGGAAGGCAGTTTCACGCACGCTCGCAATGTCGGTTTGCATCTCCACAAACAGATGCCCGCCAAACAGGAATAACAGCGCGAACGCTGTGCTGGCCATGAGTGACCAGCCGCACGCAACCACCATTGAACGGCGCAACGCGTGGCGATCCCGGGCGCCGATGGCATGCCCGCACAGCGCCTCCACGGCGTGGGCCAGGCCATCCAGCGCGTGGGCGGCCAGCAGCAAACCATTGAGCAGCAGGGCATTGGCCGCCACGGTGGCATCCCCCAGCCGGGCGCCCTGCAAGGTGATGGAAAAAAACACCAGTTGCAGCATCAGGCTGCGAATGAAAATGTCGCGGTTGACCCCCAGCAGCGGTTGCCAGTTATGCCAGACCCGCAAGGCGGCCCACATGATCGTGCCCGGATATTTGCGCAACGCGCCGCGGGTCAGCCACAGGCCGAGCAGCGCGCCGCTCCATTCGGCGATCACCGAGGCCCGTGCCGAACCGGCTACGCCCCAGTCCAGGCCGAGTACAAACCACAGGTTAAGTGCAATGTTCATCAGGTTGGTGGTCAGCAGAATGGCCAGTGGCGCCCGCGCGTTTTGCGTGCCCAGAAACCAGCCCACCAGTGCATAACTGGCCAAAGCCGCGGGCAAGCCAAGCAGGCGGATATGGAAGAAGTCCAGGGCCAGTGCACGTAGCTCGGCTGACGGTTGCATCACACTCAGGGCCAGGCTGCTGAAAGGAGCGGCAATCGCCCCCAGCAGCATCGACAGCAGCACACTGAGCAACAAACCCTGCAGCAGGATCTGCCGCAGCGCAGTGCCATCTTCACGCCCGGCGGCCTGTGCAGCAAAGCCCGTGGTGCCCATGCGCAAAAAGCCCATCATCCAGGCCAGGAAGATATACAGACTGGCACCCACGGCTACTGCGCCCAGTTGATGGGCGTGGGGCAAATGGCCAATTACCGTACTGTCCACCAGTGCCACCAGGGGCACGGAAATATTGGACAGCATCATCGGTGCTGCCAGCGCCCATACCCGGCGGTGGGTCGGGCGATCACGCCAGTCAGCTAATAGGGAAGACATGCAGGCTCCTTTGGGGAGCGCATTGTAGCGGTATGGTGAACCTGTAGTCGCTGCCGAGGTACGAGACTGCGATCGACTGCGTAGCAGTCGCGAAACCATGCAGCCCGGTATCTCAGAAGTATCGTGATAATCGGGTTCACGGTGACTGCGTCCCCGATCGCAGCCTCGTACCTCGGCAGCGACTACAGGTAATGCGGTGCGCTGTTATATAGTCGAGCCCTTCAATGCCTAGTCAACGAGTACACCATGCTTAACAAAGGACTGTTCCTGGCCTGTGCGCTGGCGCTGCTGAGCGCTTGTGATTCATCGTCCTCCGGCAAACCCGTGGCACCGGCGGCTGTCAGCGCGCAGGCGGCCAGACCGGTACAGGACGTAAAGGTGCTGGCCGAGCGCTATGCCGGGCGCGAGTTGAGTGTGGTGGATGTATCCGAAGTGCAATTGGACGGTGCCAGCACCTTGTCCGTCAGCTTTTCGGTGCCGCTGGACCCGGAGCAGAACTTCGCCGACAAATTGCACCTGGTCGACGCCAAAACCGGCAAGGTCGATGGCGCCTGGGAGCTGTCGGACAACCTGATGGAACTGCATCTGCGCCATCTGGAACCGCAGCGCAAATTGATCCTCACCGTCGACCCCGGCCTGCGCGCAGTCAACGGCACCGCGCTCGCCGCCGAGTACGTCAGCCGCCTGGAAACCCGTGACCTGCAGCCCACTGTCGGCTTTGCCAGTCGCGGCAACCTGTTGCCCACACGCCTGGCCGAAGGTTTGCCGGTGATCGCGTTGAACGTCGACAAAGTGGATGTCGAGTTCTTCCGGGTCAAACCCGAGTCGTTGCCGACGTTCCTCAGCCAATGGGGCCGCAACAGCACCCTGCAAAGCTACGAAGCCAAGGACCTGCTGAGCATGGCTGATCTGGTGTATGGCGGGCGCTTTGACCTGAACCCTGCGCGCAATACCCGTGAGACCCTGATCTTGCCGACTTCCGGGATCAAGCCGTTGCAGCAGCCGGGTGTTTACCTGGCAGTGATGAAGGCGTCCGGCAGTTACAACTATTCGACGCCCGCCACGTTGTTCACCCTCAGCGATATCGGCCTTTCTGTGCATCGTTATCAGAAACGTCTGGATGTGTTCACCCAGGCGCTGGAAGGTGGCAGTGCCCTGGCCGGCGTGGAGCTGGAACTGCTGGACGGCAAGGGCAAGATGCTGGCCCAGGGCAAGACCGACAAGCAGGGCCACGCCGAACTGGCGTTGCCGCCCAAGGCTGAAGTGTTGGTGGCGCGTCAGGGCGACCAGACCAGCGTGCTGCGCTTGAATACTGCGGCGCTGGATCTGGCCGAGTTCGACATTGGCGGGCCGCAGGCGCACCCGCTGCAATTTTTTGTGTTTGGCCCGCGTGATCTGTATCGCCCCGGCGAAACCGTGCTGCTCAATGCCTTGTTGCGCGACCGCGACGCCAACCCGGTCAAGCCACAGCCGGTGAGTGTCGAGGTGCGTCGTCCCGACGAGCAGGTGAGCCGCAAGTTTGTCTGGTCGCCTGATGCTTCGGGCTTTTATCAATACCCGCTGCAACTGGCGGCTCAAGCCCCGACCGGGCGCTGGCAACTGGTGTTTGATCTGGGCGACGGCAAACCGCAGTTGTATGAGTTTCTGGTCGAAGACTTCCTGCCCGAGCGCCTGGCGCTGGAACTCAAGGGCAGCGACACACCGCTGCGCCCCGATCAGACGGCCGAAATCCAGGTCAATGGCCGTTATTTGTACGGTGCCCCGGCTGCGGGCAATCGCCTCAGCGGCCAGGTTTATGTGCGCCCGTTGCGTGATGCGGTCAGCGCGCTGCCGGGTTATCAGTTCGGTTCAGTAACAGAGCCCGAGTTGACTCAGGACCTGGAGCTGGACGAAAGCGTCCTCAACGCCGAAGGCGAGGAAACCATCAGCCTGGAAAGCCAGTGGAGCGATGCCAAATCGCCGCTGCAACTGATTGTTCAGGCCAGTTTGCAAGAGTCGGGCGGGCGCCCGATTACCCGGCGTCTGGTCCAGCCCGTGTGGCCCGCTGAGCGCTTGCCGGGGCTGCGCGGTCTGTTTGATGGCACGCAAACCGATGGCGATGGCCCGGTTGAGTTCGAACTGCTGGTGGCTGACCGCGAAGGGCACAAGCTGGCGGCTGAAAACCTCAAGATCAGGCTGGTGCGCGAGCGCCGCGATTACTACTGGAATTACTCGGACAATGACGGCTGGAGCTATCACTTCAACGAGAAGTTTCTGAACCTCAACGAAGAAACGGTCAGCCTCAAGGCCGGAGAAACTGCCAAGGTCAGCTTCCCGGTGGAGTGGGGCCCGTATCGGGTTGAAGTCGAAGACCCGCAAACCGGGCTGATCAGCAGCTTGCGCTTCTGGGCCGGTTATCGTGCCCAGGACAATACAGAAGGCGGTGCCGTGCGCCCCGATCAGGTCAAGCTGGCGCTGGACAAGGCCGCGTATGCCGATGGTGACACCGCCAAGGTGACGGTCACGCCGCCTGCAGCCGGCAAAGGGTATTTGCTGGTCGAAGGCAGTGATGGCCCGCTGTGGTGGGAAGAAATCGAGGTGCCGGCCGACGGCAAAACTTTCGACATCAAGCTTGATCCGGCCTGGGCCCGTCACGATCTGTATGTGAGTGCACTGGTGATCCGCCCCGGCGAGCGCAAGACCAATATCACCCCCAAACGGGCCGTGGGTGTGCTGCATCTGCCGCTCGACCGCACTGCGCGCAAGTTGGCGCTGACCCTTGATGCGCCGGCAAAAATGCGCCCCAAGCAGCCGTTGACGGTAAAGATCCACGCCAAAAACGCCGATGGCAGCATTCCAGAGCGGGCCCATGTACTGCTGGCCGCGGTGGACGTCGGGGTGCTGAATATCACCGACTACCCAACCCCGGACCCCTACGCCAGCCTGTTCGGGCGCAAGGCCTACGGTGCCGATCAGCTGGATATTTACGGGCAGTTGATCGAAGCCGGGCAGGGTCGTCTGGCCAGCCTGGCGTTTGGCGGTGATGCGGCACTGGCCAAAGGCGGCAAGCGGCCAGCCACCAGCGTGACCATCGTGGCGTTGCAAAGCGCGCCCGTGACCTTGAATGAGCAGGGCGAAGGCGAAGTCAGCGTCGATATTCCCGACTTTAACGGTGAGCTGCGTCTGATGGCGCAGGCCTGGACCGATGACCGTTATGGCATGGCCCAAGCCAAAACAGTTGTCGCCGCCCCCCTGGTCGCCGAGCTGGCAGCACCGCGCTTTCTGGCCGGTGGCGACGAGACCCGGTTGGCGCTGGACCTGTCCAACCTCACTGACAAGCCGCAAATACTGGAAGTGAAACTCGATACCCAAGGCCTGTTGAGCCTGCCGGGCGATACCGCGCAACCCGTCACCCTGAGCCCCGGCCAGCGCAGCACCTTGCAGATCCCGGTCAAAGCCTTGGGCGGTTTCGGCACGGGAGTGGTCAAGGTTACGGTCAACGGTCTGGAGCTGCCGGGTGAAACGCTAGCGCCCTTTACCCGCGAGTGGACACTGGGCGTGCGCCCGGCTTACCCGGCGCTGCTCAAGCATTACCGCGCGGTACTCAAGGATCAGCCATGGAGCTTGCCCGAAGGTGCGTTGCAAGTGTTTGAGCCGGCGGGGCGTGAAGCCATGCTGAGTTTATCGAGCCGCCCGCCGCTGAACCTGGGCGAGCAAATCCGCGCACTCAAGGCCTATCCGTATGGCTGCTCGGAGCAAACCACCAGCGGCCTGTACCCGGCGCTGTACGCCGACGCGGCATTACTCAAACGGCTGGGCCTTGAAGGCGAGCCGGATGCCGACCGCAAGCGCAAAATCGAACTGGGTATCGAGCGCCTGCTGGGGATGCAGCGCTACAACGGCAGCTTTGGTCTATGGGGCGCCGACGGCCAGGAAGAGTATTGGCTGAGCGCTTACGTCACCGATTTCCTGCTGCGTGCACGGGACCAGGGCTACGCGGTACCACCTGAAGCCTTGAAAAAAGCCAGCGAGCGCCTGCTGCGTTATGTGCAGGAACGCAATCTGATCGAAGCCGATTACAGCGAAAACCTCGATCACACCCGCTTTGCGGTTCAGGCCTATGCCGCGCTGGTTCTGGCCCGCAGCCAGCAGGCGCCATTGGGCGCGCTACGCAGTATTTTTGAACGGCGCAGTGATGCCCGTTCCGGGTTGCCACTGGTGCAACTGTCGATTGCCCTGCAGAAGATGGGGGATCAGCCGCGGGCCGATCAGGCCCTGGTGGCAGGCCTGGCCGTCACCCGTAAAGCCGATCAGTGGCTGGGCGATTACGGCAGCCCGCTGCGTGATCAGGCGCTGATTCTGGCGCTGCTGGAAGAAAACAATTTGCTCGACGGCCAGCGTGAGCAGCGGCTGTTTGAGCTGTCGGATCAACTGGCGGCCAGTCCGTGGTTGTCGACTCAAGAGCGTAACTCGCTGTTCCTGGCGGGGCGTGAGTTGCTGGGCAAACCTGAAGCCAGCTGGACGGCCAGGCTTGCCAGCGGTGGCCAGTCCCGCGAGCTGAACAACAGCCAGCCGGGGCTCAAGCTGGACGGGGCATTGCTGGACACGCCGCTGACCCTGCGCAATGAGGGAAGCGAAGCGGTTTATCAACAGCTGACGATTTCGGGTTATCCACAGCAGGCGCCGGTGGCGGGCGGCCAGAACATGAGCATTCGCCGCGATTACCTGGGTATGAATGGCGAGCCGCTTGATCTCAATACGCTGAAAAGTGGTGATCTGGTGCTGGTGCATCTGGCAGTGACGGCCAGCCAGCAGGTGCCCGATGCGCTGGTGGTCGATTTGCTGCCGGCGGGCCTGGAGTTGGAGAACCAGAACCTGGGCCAAAGCGCCGCGAGCCTTGAAAACGCCAGTTCCCAGGTCAAGCAATGGCGCGAGTCGATGCAGAACGCCAGCGTGCAGCATCAGGAATACCGGGATGATCGTTACGTGGCTGCGCTGAAACTCGATGGCTACGGCACCACGCACTTGCTGTACCTGGCTCGTGCCGTGACCCCGGGCACCTACCGCGTACCGCCGCCGCAAGTGGAGTCGATGTATCGCCCTGACTGGCAAGCCGTAGGCCAGACGCCGGGAGAGATGGTGATCAAGGGCCGCTGACCCTGACCTGACCTGTAGGAGCAGCCGGTCGACGCTCCTACGGGGACAGTAGTTAGCTGATGATCCAGCTCAGTACCCACAGCCCCAACAGTAACCAGATCACCCCGCCAATGATCGAGGCACGCATGAAGGCGCGCACTGCGTTGTACAAAAACAGCAGGCCGATGACCAGCACGGCAATGCTCACGATCGATGTGTCCATGCCCAGTGCGCGGGCCATGCCATCGATGAAGTTACTGCCGGCCTGGGTGATGGTATTGAACAGTCCGTTCAGGCTTTCGACGATAAAACGCACAAAGGTGCCAAGCCACAGGCCCAGATTTCCAACAAAGCTTTCGACGTGCATGGGTATGTCCCGATCAATAAGGTGGCCACTGTGCCAGAGATACGCATTGGGCAACCAGTCATGATGCAAAGTTGCGTACCGGGTGAAGGTTAGTGGGTTCAAACATTAAAAAAATACTGGGCCGGACCGCCGTCAGCCTGCTGCTGGCGTGCGCGTTGCTGTGGCTGGCTGACCGGCTCTGGCCGTTGCCCTTGCCCGCAGATGGCCTGGCCCGTGTGGTGTTGGCTGAAGACGGTACGCCCCTGTGGCGCTTTGCCGACGCCGATGGCGTGTGGCGCTATCCGGTGCGCACGGATGAGGTGTCGCCCTATTACCTGGAGGCGTTGCTGACCTACGAAGACCGCTGGTTTTATCAGCACCCCGGGGTCAATCCCCTGGCAGTGGCCCGGGCGGCCTGGCAGAACCTGAGCGGTGGCCGGGTGCTGTCGGGTGGCAGCACCTTGTCGATGCAAGTCGCCCGCTTGCTCGATCCCCATGAGCGTACGTTGCTCGGCAAGTCGCGCCAGTTGTGGCGCACGGCGCAGCTGGAGTGGCATCTGTCCAAGGAGCAGATTCTCAACCTGTACCTCAATCGCGCGCCGTTCGGCGGCACCCTGCAGGGGGTGGCGGCGGCCAGTTGGGCGTATCTGGGCAAATCGCCGCAGCAGCTCACACGCTCTGAAGCAGCGCTGCTGGCGGTGCTGCCACAGGCACCGAGCCGCTTGCGCCCGGACCGTCATCCGGAGCGCGCACAAATAGCGCGGGACAAGGTGCTGCGGCGTCTGGCCGAGTATCAGGTGTGGCCGCAGCCGGCGGTGCAAGAGGCACTTGAAGAACCCTTGTTGCTGGCGCCGCGACTGGAGCCGAGCCTGGCGCCGTTACTGGCGCGACGGCTAAACCGGCCCCACAGCCCGCCGCTGATTCGCACCACCATCGATGCCGGTTTGCAGCGCCGTCTTGAAGACCTGTTATTGGGCTGGCGCGCCCGCTTGCCCGAGCACACCTCGGCCGCCATTGTGGTGGTCGAAACCCGCAGTATGGCGGTGCGTGCGTACCTGGGCTCGGTTGACATCAACGATACGCGGCGTTTTGGCCATGTCGACATGATCAGCGCCATGCGCTCGCCGGGTTCCACGCTCAAGCCATTCCTGTACGGGATGGCGTTGGATGCCGGTCTGATTCACTCCGAGTCACTGTTGCAGGACGTGCCCCGGCGTTATGGCGATTACCGTCCGGGCAATTTCTCCATGGGCTTCAGTGGCCCGGTGTCGGCCAGCTCGGCATTGGCCCTGTCGCTGAACCTTCCAGCGGTGCAGTTGCTTGAAGCCTATGGACCGAAACGCTTTGCCGCAGACCTGCGCAACGGCGGTATACCGCTGAGTCTGCCGGCGTTGGCCGAGCCCAATCTGGCGTTGATTCTGGGCGGTGCAGGCAGTCGCCTGGAGGATCTGGTCAGCGGCTATAGCGCGCTGGCCCGTGGTGGGAAAAGCGCCAGTTTGCGCTTGCAGCCCCAGGACGCGTTGCACGAGAAACGCATGCTGTCGCCCGGCTCGGCGTGGATCATCCGGCGCATCCTCAGCGGGCAGGCCCGACCTGATCGCGATCCGCGTGCCGAACTGGTGCAGCGTCCGTTGCTGGCCTGGAAAACCGGTACCAGTTATGGCTTTCGCGACGCATTGGCCATTGGTGTGGGGCCGCGTTACTTGATCGGTGTCTGGATCGGGCGTCCGGATGGTACGCCGGTGCCCGGGCAGTTTGGCCTGGCTTCGGCCGCGCCGCTGATGCTGCAAGTACACGATGTGCTGAGTAATCGCGACAGTCAGCGCGGCATTGTAGCGCCAGTGGAGCCGGTGCCGGCTACGGTCGGGGTGGCGGCCATTTGCTGGCCGCTGGGTCAGCCGCTGAACAGAAACGACCCCAATTGCCGGCGTCAGCGCTTTGCCTGGACGCTGGATCACACCACGCCGCCTACCTTGCTTGCCGCCGATCAGCCATTGGGCACAGGGCTGCGGGAGACCATTTGGGTCGATGCACAGGGGCTGCGTGTTGGCCCGCAATGCCCCGCAGCACAAATGCGCCAAGTGGCGTTGTGGCCAGCACCGCTTGAACCCTGGTTGCCGCGTATTGAGCGGCGTGAGGCACGGCTGCCAATGGCTTCGGCGCAATGTCCGCCACCGCCCTTGAATTCGGTGACAGGGCTGTCAATTGCAGGGGTTCGCGACGGCGATCGTCTGCGCCGCCCGGCGGCAAGTCAGACCGAGCTTCGGCTCTCGGTCTCGGCCCTGGGCGGAGAGGGTCGGCGCTGGTGGTTTCTCAATGGTGAGCCGGTGGGCGACAGCGACCATCAGGCTGCGCTCAACACCCCACTTGAACACCAGGGGCGGTATGAGCTGAGCGTCCTCGACGAAAGCGGGCAAACCGCACGCGTTGAGTTCAGCGTGGTGGACTGAAAGGGCCAATGCCGGTAGCGGCCACCCCTGATTTCGCCCAGGCCGCGCGTGCCCCTCTTCATGGCAACCGCCGGGCGAGCAGGTCGGAATAAGCATGCCCGGGGATTCAGGCCTGTTAAATAGCGTTATAACTTTAGTGAGTGTCTGCTTTTCAGTGGCTTTTTATTTATACAAGCCATTGATTTATAAGGCTTTTAATTAATTCGTAGATTTATTATATAAGGCGTTAATACCAAGTAGCGGATTGTTCGAAAAGGCCCCTGGGGTTGTGATGTCTACACGAGTGAAATGTATCTCTGACATCAGAACAGAGAACTTTCGAACCTAGGCGTTCCAGGTGCATGGATATTAATTATGAACACTCAACTGTGGTTAAAAACCAGTACAGCCCTCCTGTTAGTCATGACCGTGAGCCTTGCGGGTTGCAGCAGCGGCGGTGGCGGCTCCAAGAGCCATGTATCGGCAAGCACTCCTGACAGCGGTGCGGGTACTGGTGGTACCGATGGCGGCGGTACGGGTGGCGGTACAGGCGGCGGTGATGGCACTGGCGGTGGCACAGGTGGTGGTACGGATGGTGGCACTGGTGGCGGTACCGGTGGTGGTACTGGCGGCGGCGATGGTGGCGGCACCGGTGGTGGTACTGGCGGTGGTACAGGTGGCGGCACCGGTGGTGGTACTGGCGGCGGCGATGGTGGCGGCACCGGTGGTGGTACTGGCGGTGGTACAGGTGGCGGCACCGGTGGTGGTACTGGCGGCGGCGATGGTGGCGGCACCGGTGGTGGTACAGGCGGCGGTACAGGTGGCGGTACCGGCGGTGGCACAGGCGGTGGCACCGGTGGCGGCACTGGAGCAGGTACCACGCCTCTGGTCACAGGTCAGATTGTTGGGCAAGTGGGTCCAGTGGTCAGTGGTGTCGGCTCCACGGTCAGCGGTATTGGCGGCACACTGACCACTGTTCCGGTAGTGGGCACGTTGGGCGGGGGGCTGGTGGTCAATACCGGCAATGCGGTGTCCTCCGTAGGCAGTGGTTTAACCAATGGCGTCGGCTCGATCGGCACCGACAAAGACTCCCTGGGCATTACCGCGGCGGGCGTGACCAATGCAGTGGCAGATGTCGGCAAGGGTGTTTCATCAGTGGGCACAGGTGTCAGTACCTTGCTCGACAACACGCCCATCAGTCAGATTCCGGTCGTAGGTGGGGTAACGGGCAAAGTCACGGATGTGGCGGGCGGGCTGGTGAACCAGGTGGGTACCACCGTCACCATGCTTGGCAACACGCTGACCGGCTCCGTGAATACCGGGGCTTTGAGCAAGGTGACTGGCGGGGTCAATGACAAGGTACTGGTGCCAGTGATTTCGATGGTCGAGGGCGTCACCGGCAAGGTGGGAACGGCTACCGGCCTGGGTGCTCCGGTGGATGGCGTTCTGAACAAGGTCGGCGGTGTCGTTACAGACCTGGGCCAGAAAGTGGCGGCTACGGGTAACAATCCTGTAACCAGTCTGGTAGGCGGTGTGCTGGGTGGTGTGGGCGGTGTGGCTGATAAAGCCGGCGGCTACGTCAATCCACCAGCTGCAACTGGCGGCACAGGCGGCACAGGTGGCACAGGTGGTATCGGCGGCCTGCCAGGGCTGGGCGGCAGCGGTTTGCTGGAGACAGTGGGCGGGGTCGTTAATGGTGTTGGTTCAGGCCTGGTGGCCGGCAGCACCAGCGGTGTGGTTCAGGCGGGTGGCGGCAACGTTGTCGGTGGCGGTAATGTCGTGGCCTCCCTCGGTAGCGTGGTAGGCGGCACCGGTATAGCGAACAACGCTGCCGGGGCTCCTTTGGCGGCAGTGGGCAACACTGTAGGTACGGCGCTTAATCCGGTAACGGGTGCTGTGACCACCATTACCCAAAATGTCGGAGCAGCAACCGGTCTTGGGACTCCCGTCAGCGGCTTGCTGACTCAAGTTGGCGGCGCGGTGAGCAGTGTGGGTGCCAAGGTTGATAGCGGCACTGCAAACCCGGTCGGCAGTGCGGTGGGTCAATTGGTAGGTACCGTTGGTGGAACAGTGGGTGCATTAGGCGGTTTAGTGAAGGCTGACAATACAACCGGGGGCACTACAACTGGAGGCTTGGGTGGTCTTGGCACAGTACTGGGCGGGCTTGGTAACCTGGGCAAGAAAAACTAACTAATTGCACCTGGCCGGTTCGACGGCCTTACCTACAGCGCCTACGCTTGGTTGAGACGAGAGATTCAAATGAATCTCTCGTCTTTTTTCATTTGCAGGATTGTAAGGTTAATGCCGGGTAGCTTCGCCACACTATGATGCGTTGCCCCTGGTTTAGTTGTGCCGCGGTTGTTGAGCATGGAGTCTCATATGCGTACTTGCGTCCCCTTTTTATTATTGGCCCTTACCCCTTATGTGAGTGCTGAAACGCTTCCACGTTATTTGAACAGCAATGAAAGTATCCAGAACTTGCCGTCCCCCAACTTGCCGGTGGATGCTTATCGGCCACAAACGCCTGCCTTGGAATTACCCAAGCCCGGTGCTGCCGAGTCCCAGCCATTAGTGATGGGCACCAAGTTGACGATCCGTAAGTTGCAGATTGAAGGGGGTACTGTTTATCCGCTCCAGGAGTTGGGGGCGGCGTATAAGCCTTTGTTGAATCATGAAATTACCCTGAGCGAGTTGATTGAAGCCACGCGCAGTATCACGCAACGTTATCAGGCCGACGGTTATTTATTGTCCTATGCGTTTTTACCGCCGCAGAACTTTGATCAAGGGCTGGTGCGCGTCGTACTGGTCGAAGGGTATATCAAGGATTACCGGGTAGACGGTGATATCGGGCGCGTGAAGGGTTTTATCGATGAACTGGTAGATAAACTCAAAGGCGAGCGGCCGTTGACCCGTAAAACCTTTGAGCGCTATACCACCCTGATGAGCCGGATTCCGGGTGTGACCCTGCAGGCGCAAGTACCGCCGCCTGCAACCACCGACGGTGCTGCAACCCTGCAAGTCAATGCCAGCCGCAAACCTTACACCACCAGCATGAGCCTCACTGAAGGCAGTCGCGACAGTACCCAGGCACTGTTCGGGGTCAGCAGCAATTCACAGACAGCCATGGCAGAACAGCTTTCCTTGAGCGGGTTGTTCCCGCCGGGCAATGACAAGGAGCACTACTACCGCCTTGATTACAGCCAGTTCCTTAATGCTGAAGGTACTCAATTGAGCCTGTATGGCGCGCGATATCGCAGTGATCCCGGCACCAACATCGCGACCAGCGATGGCTTTGAACTCAAGCCCCATCGTGAGAATGACCGCTTTTCGGTGGGTGTCAGCCACCCGCTGATCGCGGCCCCCGATCAATTGCTCAACGTCGCGGCAAGGCTGTATGGGGTCAACGACAACACGGACTACGACGTGGTCGGATATTCCCAGACCATCAGCGATAAAACCAACGTGCGTGCGCTGGCGTTTGAAGGTGAGTGGCGCAAGTCCAATGACAAACAGTTACGCATTGTGAGCGGCGGGTTGTATCAAGGCATCAATGGCCTGGGAGCCAAGACCGAGACCGATTTGACCGGCAGCCGCTATGACCTGGACTTCTTCCGCTTGCGTTTGTCGGGAGTGCAGAGCGACGGTTTCTTCGGTGACTGGCAGGGCGTGGCGTCCGCGGCCTTGTACTGGAGCGACGACAGTTTGCCCGACAGCGAGCGGGCGGTCTTCGGCGGGCAGAACTTCGGCCGCGGCTACCCGGACGACCAGGCCTCGGGGGACAAGGGCTGGGGCGTGGCTTACGAGCTGAACTACAGCTTCAACCGCGACGGGGAGTGGGTGAAATTGCTGCAACCCTATGCGGTACTGGACAAGGCCAAAACCTGGTTCAACGAACTGCCCCTGAAGGGTTCGGATATGTCTTCGGCGGCGGTGGGGCTGCGCTTTGGTGACAAGCGTTACTACAACATTGCCCTGGAAGTTGCCAAGCCGATGTCAGACGTCGCGCTGGACAGCTTTAACCGTCGGCCGCGTTACACCTTGAGCTTCAGTTATCAGTTGTAGGGCCGTCTCTTGCGCAATGCAGTTCACTCAAGTGGGCTGCATTGCCCGCCCTGCAAAGGGGGTATAAGCGATACGCGCATAAAGCCTGTGGCTAAGCACGCAGCCACAGGCTTTCAGGTAAGCATATGAGGGGGAGCCCGTGCCTGAGGCGGGTGACTAGGGCTTCGGGAAGAGGCTGTCGAGGGTATCGAGCAGGCGCACGTGGTAGATGGGTTTACGGAACAGATCCAGTACCTGCAAGCGGAGCAGGTCGCTTACATCGTCCATATCGGCGTGTCCGGAAATGACAATCACCGGTAAATGCTGGCGTTGTGTGTGCTGGCGCAGGCGCCTGATCAGTTCTATACCGCTTTGTTCCGGCATGCGCAGGTCTGTGATGACCAGCGCAATGTCCGGATGTTGGGTCAACTGCAAAAGAGCGAGTTTGACTGATGTTGCGGTATAGCAACAAAAGCCCTCGCCCTCTAGCAGCTCGGCCAACTCCAGTAGTGCATCCTCCTCGTCATCAACTAAAAGTAGCTGTTGGCGAAGAAGTGAGATACTCACACTATTTAAGTTGCGGCACTGGTTAGTGCAGTTTTAATCGATGTGAATATTGCAATGACCTCGGTTTTGATCGGGGCTACAAAAGTTACAATTGCCACTGCAACCATTCCTGCAATAAGCGCATATTCAATACCTGAAGCGCCCTCCGTGCGCTGTGCAAATAATTTGACCTGGCGAGTCAGGAATACCTGCGTCGGTACATACACTTTAAGAACAGTATTTAAAAACATCTGACTTCTCCTTCGTGCACCGGGTCGGGCACCGCTTAACAATTATATTGCGTGATTTCCTTCTGCCATTACAGCATTGGCAATAATTCAGTTTAAGGCAACTGTAAAAAAGCACTAATCACAAAGTATTAATCCAAATGATGCGTGTAAAAAAAATGTGTGGTAAATCAAACAATTCAAAATTAAATAGAGATTTTTAAAGTCACTAATGGCATTTTGATTTACCTGCGCTACGTTCAAATAGCGAAATGGTTCAAACAGCGTTATTGGGTTATGGCTGCCTGATTGCGAATGATTTTTTTTATCTGCGCTACGTTGTGGTAAAGGGAGTTTGCTAATGAACAATCGACGCAGTTTAGTACTGGCGGCCATTTTGTTTATCGGGGCTATTGCGGCCGGTTATTGGGGGTTGGTATTGACTCGTCAGCAGCCGGTAGCTGAAGTTCCGGTGACGCAGGTGGTGGAGCAAAGTGTCGCCTCGGTTGAGGATCAGACCCGACAGCCAGTGGTGGTATTGGTCCGTGATGTTCCCCCGCATGTGGCCCTGACCGCCGAAGACTTGACCCTGGAAAAACTCAAGACCGCACCCGCCGGCAGCCTTACGGCTATCGATCAGGCGGTTGGCCTTACCCCATGGCGAGCGTTGAGTGCGGGTACCTGGCTGACCAAGCAAAGCTTTGAAATCGGCGGCCCTCTTGCTCGCATGATTCGCCCTGATGAACGTGCACTGGCAGTGGCCATCGATGAAGTGACCGGTGCAGCAGGGCAGCTAACGCCTGGTGACTACGTCGATATCTTGCTGTTTTTGCGTCAGGACACGGCCAATCCGCAGCAGTCGGCGCAAACAGTGTTGCCGGCAGTACGGGTGCTGAGCGTGGGTGATGAGTTGGGCATGACCAGCGACGGTCAACTGGCCAGTGAACCGCTGAATGCCGAAGAAGCCCTCAAACAAGCGCAGCGCCGTGTCGGTGCGCGCACGGCGGTGCTGGCAGTTCCAGAGCCTTTGATCAATCAACTGATGCTGGCCACTCAGGCCGGCACCTTGCGTCTGGCCGTGCGCAGCGCCCAGGAGCAGCGTTTGAGCAAGTACTGGGCGGGTGAGAAGGATGCTCCAGGCAACCTTGAGAACGCCAAACGCAGTCTTTACCAGTTCAACCAGTTAGCCATGGCCAGCCCGGTGCGCACACCTGTGGCGGGTAGCCCCGGGGTTCAAAGGGTGCGCGGGATTGAAATCATTCGCGGCAACCAAACCACGCAACAGCCGGCTCAATAAAAATACGATCTGCAAGGGAAGCACAGCATGAGAAATCCTGGCGTTGCGCTGTATAAACGAGCTGTCTGGACGCTGATTTTAAGCAGCTTGCCCTTTGAAATGGCCTTGGCTGCTTCAAACAATTGCGCTGCTCTCGGTCAGTTACCCTCGGTACTGGAAGTGGCCCAAGGGGCCCAGCAAGCACTGGATTCGCCAGTCAGCATTACCCGCATTGCAGTGGGGGATCCTACTGTTGCGGATGTTCACGCCAATGGCAGCAACGCCTTCTTGCTCACAGGCGTTGCGCCGGGCACCACCAGCCTGATGGTCTGGACCGCCTGTTCGAAATCACCGCGCCAGAGCATGGTGTTCGTCAAGGGCAAAGCCGCCACCAGCTATACCAGCGTTTCAATATTGCCTTCTGAAGATCCGACGTTGCCCAGCCAGGTGCAAACCGATATTCGCTTTGTCGAAGTCAATCGCACCAAGATGCAGGAAGCCAGTACTTCGATCTTTGGCATGGGTAAAGACTTTTTGTTTGGCTCGCCCGGATCGTTCATTTCCAATGCGGAAAACGTGATTACCGGTGGCCCGGTAGCTAACGGCAAGTATTTCAACATTGGCTTCGGCGGTGGCCGGGTCAAAGCGTTGATTAACGCACTTGAGGGCAGCGGTTTTGCCTACACCCTGGCGCGTCCGAGTCTGGTGGCGTTAAGCGGCCAGAGTGCGACCTTTCTCGCCGGCGGTGAAGTCCCTATCCCGGTACCGAGCAGCGGCAGTGACAACGTGTCGATTGAGTACAAGGAGTTCGGTATCCGTCTTACGTTGACGCCGACCGTGGTCGGGCGTGACCGCATCATGCTCAAAGTCGCCCCCGAAGTGAGCGAGCTGGACTACACCAACGCGGTGAATATCGCCGGGACATTAGTCCCTGGCCTTAATGTTCGCCGTACCGATACCAGTATTTCCCTGGCCGATGGCGAGAGCTTTGTCATCAGCGGCTTGATCAGCTCGCGCAACAGTGCTCAGGTCAACAAATTCCCGGGGCTGGGGGACATCCCCGTTCTTGGCGCCTTTTTCCGCGACTCCAACACCACCAGCGAAGAAAAAGAACTGTTGATGATTGTGACGCCGCATCTGGTTCAACCACTGGCGGCCAATGCGCAGTTACCAGCCCTGCCTGGTGAAAAACTGCGCAATTACGACCCTAACTGGTATCGACTGTATTTCCTTGAAAACGGTAAGTTCAATACCCGTAGCGGGCTATCCCAATGAGCCAAAGCCTGAGCCAGACATTTCTCGCGCTGACGCGCAACAACACTGATCTTGAGTGGCTGCAAGGCGCATTGGCGCCCCTGGGCCAGGTCGTGGGCGTAGGCACGAGCAGTCTGGATGAGTTGTTGGCATTGATTGACGTAACTTTCGCTGGTCTGGTTTTTGTCGGGCTGGACCGAGAGAAAGTCGTGTCTCAGTGCGCATTGATCGAGGGGCTGCTTGAGGCCAAGCCAATGTTGGCCGTGGTTGCCCTGGGCGATGGCATGGATAACCAGTTGGTGCTCAATGCGATGCGCGCCGGGGCTCGGGATTTTGTCGCCTACGGTTCGCGTTCCAGCGAGGTGGCCGGTCTGGTACGGCGCTTGAGTAAACGCTTGCCGCCGGTCACACCTAACGCAGAGCTGGGCGGGCTGACCGTACTGTTCAGCGCCCAGTGCAATGCTGACGGTGCATTGCTCGCCTGCCACCTGGGGCTGGTGGTGCAAAAGCAGGATCAAAAAACCCTGTTCCTGGATCTGGGCTTGCCCCGTGGCGACGGTCTGACGCAGTTGGGCCTGGAGAGCTCGTTTTTTTTTGGAGATGCCCTGCGCCATTTACGGCGGCTGGACAGCACCTTGATCGACAGTGCATTTACCAAGACCCCTGAAGGTTTACGAATCCTGGTCCATAGCGACAACGACGAACCGCTGGAGCAAACCAGCGCCGCCGAGTTGTATATGTTGCTCAGCGCCTTGCGTCAGCACTTCCAGCATATTGTGGTCAACCTGACGGGCCAGCCTGACAGCGAAGCGCTGCGCACCTTTGTCAGCCATTGCGACAAGTTGCTGTTTTACACCGATCAAAACGTACTCGATTGCCGGCGCAACTTGGACGTGCTTGGCGTCTGGCGCACTAAGGGAATGAAGCTCGAACACGCGGGGCTGCTGGTTGATCGCTACCTGCGTGGCGTGGCCCCCGATGCCGATGCACTGGCCAAAAGCTTTGGCTTGCCAGTGCTGGCCACACTCCCGGCGAGCCCGGAATTGCGCATCAATGCCAAAAATCAGGCCGTGACACTTTTCGAACTGGGCCCGCGAGAACCCCTGAGCCTGGGTTTGAAAAAACTCGGCGAGCGGCTGGCCTTGCGCTCAGAACTGCCGGGTCGCTCGCAGGGCAAGTCGGACAGTTGGCTCAACCGCCTGTGGGGGTCTAAATGACCAATGAACAGTTGTTCGGCTCGGGCCTGTACAAGGACGGTCGCGCCGACCATGACGGCCTGAAACTGGTGCTGCACCGTTACATCATTGATGCCATCGAGGAAACCGGGAAAAACCTGCTGGAAGATTCGCGCCAGGTCCTGTCGCAATTTGTCATCGAGCGGGTCGCGGAATACGTGTCGCGCCTGCATCTGGCGATCTCGCGTTACGAGATGGAACGCCTGGCTGAAGAAATCGTCGACGAACTGACCGGTTTCGGCCCGCTTGAAGTTCTGCTGCGCGACCCGGCGGTGACTGAGATTCTGGTTAACGGACCGCACCGGGTATTTGTCGAGCGCGAAGGCCTGCTCAGTCAAAGTGACCTGCGCTTTATCGATGATCATCACGTAGAGCGGGTGATGCAGCGTATTCTCGCGCCGCTGGGCCGGCGCCTGGACGAGTCCTCGCCGATGGTCGATGCGCGTATGCCTGACGGCAGCCGGGTCAACGCGATCATTCCGCCCATTGCCTTGGACGGTCCTTGCCTGTCGATCCGGAAATTTCGCAAGGACATGCTTAAAAGCAGCGACCTGGTCGCGATGCAAACCATTGATCAGCCGATCTTTGAGTTTTTCCAGGAGGCGGTTGGCAAGCGCTGCAATATCTTGATCAGCGGCGGTACCGGTACCGGTAAAACCACGTTGCTCAACATTTTGAGTCAGTTGATCAACCCCCATGAACGTCTGGTCACCATCGAAGACGTGGCGGAGCTGCAGCTCGGCCACCCCCACGTGGTGCGTCTTGAAACCCGGCCGCCCAATGCTGAAGGGCACGGTGAAGTCAAATCCAGCGATCTGATTCGCAACGCCCTGCGGATGCGTCCGGACCGCATCATCCTTGGCGAAATTCGCGGTGTTGAAGTGCTTGATGTGCTGACCGCGATGAACACTGGCCACGATGGTTCGATGAGTACCGTGCATGCCAACACTGCGCAAGATGCGTTGCTGCGTCTGGAAACTCTGGTGGGCCTGACCGGGCGCACGGTGGCGGAGAAAACCTTGCGCCAGATGATCTGCGCCGCACTGGACGTCATTATCCAGCTGACGCGTATGCCGGATGGTCGACGCTGCGTCAGTGAGGTGCTGGAGGTGGTGGGAGTACGGGACGATGTTTATGTCACCAACACCCTGTTCCGGCTGGATAAGCGTACGGGCTTTGGTTTTATGCGCGAAGCCTTGAACCCGGCAGGCGACAAGTTGCGTCGCGACCCCATTTTGAATGCAAACGGCTGAGGTGCTCCCATGATCCCGGCCTTGATACTTTTTCTGATCAGCTTTTTGATGTTTGTGATGTCGCTGAGTCTTGTCTACCGCGCATTGCGTGACCCTGCCACCAACAGGGTGCTGGACCGCTTAGGTGAAGGTCAGCCGGTAATTGCACAGAAGCCCCTGAGTGTGGCGTGGCTGGACCGGGCCTTTTTGCAGGCAGGTCTGGGCCGCCCTTCCGATCGTCTTGGCTTGTGGTTGGGGATATGGGCCGTGGTAGCGGTATTGGCGGGCTTGTTGGGAGGCTGGGCGTATTTCTTGATCTTTGTGGTCCTGCCGCCATTGCTTTTGAGGCTGTATGTCAGTTGGCGTTATCAGCGTCGGGTACGGCGCATGGTGGAGCAATTGCCGCAGTTGCTCGATCACTGCGTGCGTAGCCTGAAAGCGGGACGCACCTTGTCCGATGCGGTGCTGCATGCGATTGAGTCGTCCAGCGATCCGCTTAAAAGCAGCATCAGCCGGGTCTCGAGGAATGTGCAGTTGGGCGTGAGTTTGCCCGAGGCGGTGGAAGATTTTGCCGAGCTGTATGAGCGCGATGAATTTCGTATGTTCGCCCTTGGCTTGAAGGTCAACCATCGCTACGGCGGCAACGCCAGTGAACTGCTGGAAAACCTGATCCTGCTGATTCGTGAGCGTGATCAAGGTGCTCGCAAGCTCAAGGCAATGACCGGTGAAACACGTGTCACTGCGATGGTTCTGGCGGTGTTGCCGTTATTAGTGGGTGGTTATTTCATGCTGACCAACCCCAGTTACCTGACCAAGGTGTGGAGCGATCCGAGCGGTCAGCACATGCTGCTTACCGCCGTTGCATTGCAGGCGATTGGTTGCCTGGGACTATGGCGCATGGTGCGGAGCATATGACATGGCCTTGCTGATTTGTTTGATTTTATTGTTGGGTGCCCTGGGGCTGTTGATTAACCATGTGATTCAGGAGCGGCTGAGCCAGCAGCGCGTTATGCAGCGCCTGGAAGGTGACAAGACCGGCCCTGGCACGTTAAGCCTCTGGATGCGGGCGGTGGGTAACAGCAAGTTCGGCCAGCGGTCGGTCTCGATGGACAGTGAAACCCAGCTCTTGCTCAATCGCGTTGGCTGGCGCACAGCCAGCCAGCGTTCATTGTTTGCCGCCTTCCAGATCGGGACCCCGGTAGCGTTTGCCGGGCTGATTTTTCTGGGGCACGAGCTGTTCTTTCCCGGGTCGGGGAATCTACTGATTGTGCTGCTGTTTGCGCTTGCCGTGGGGTATCTGATTCCCAAGCGGATGTTGGCCTACGTGGCGAAACAACGTCAGCAAGAAGTGGCTGTAGAGGTTTCAACCTTCATCCCTTTACTGCGCATTCTGTTTGAGTCGGGCATGGCGGTCGAGCAGGCGCTGCGGGTGCTGAGCCAGGAGGGGCGGCAATTGCTGCCAGTACTTACAGGGGAACTGCGAGTGATGCTGGTCCGGGTGGACTCTGGACTGGAGTTGAGCCAGGAGTTGAGCAAAACCGCAGCCTTGCTGGATGTAGATGAATTCAATGACACCTGCGTGATTCTTCAGCAATTGATTCAGCAGGGCGGTGGCGCGATGAAATCGTTACAAGCACTTAAAGAGCTGCTCGATGACCGTCGCCTGACGCGAATGGAGGAATACATCTCGAAAATGTCGGCCAAGATGTCGGTGGTGATGATGGTCTTTCTGTTTCCGGCGCTGATGATTGTATTGGCCGGCCCGAGTTTTATGGCTATTGCACGGGCCTTTGGCTCGTGATCAGGAGTATGAATATGAAAGCTGTCATTGCCGCGTGTGCGTTGCTGATGTTGGGCGGTTGTGCGACAGGGGGCCAGGGTAATTCGCCATGGGCGGGCCTGACTGGCAGCAGTTGCGCCAAGTTGAGTAGCGACCAGGAACTGTCCATGAACCTGGCTGACGACATGGCCAAGGAAGGCAAACTGCACGCCAGCCTGGCCAACTTGCAAGGTCTGCCGGAGCGCTACGCGCAGGTGCAATTGCGCAAGGCCCGAATCTATCGGCAACTGGGCCGCAGTGAAGCCGAACCTTTGTACAAAGGGCTGCTAGGCACTTGCCTGGCGGCGGAAGGTGAACATGGCCTGGGTCAGCTGGCCGCCGGGCGGGGCGATAACGCGCTGGCAACGACCCATCTGGAACGGGCTGCACGTATGGCACCGACCGATGAAAAAATCCGCAATGACCTGGGCGTGGTGTATCTCAATCAATTACGGCTGGACGAAGCGCGCTTTGAGTTTTTGACCTCTCTGGAGCTTAAGCAGGGGGACTCGCTAGCCGCGTTGAATCTGGTGACCTTGCTGATTTATCAGGACCAGTGGAGCCAGGCAGCCGAGCTTGCCAGTCGTGCCGAATTGACCCCCGCCCAAGTGGGTGATGCCCAGGCAAGGGCGCAAGCCCTTAAAACCCAAGCCAAGACAGCCAGCAATCAAGTGGCTGCGATCAAATAATGCGTTGGAGGTGTGCCGTGAATTTGTATATTCGAGTAGGTGTGTTGTTAGCCGTCCTGCCGTTTGGCGCCTTTGCCATCGAGCCGGGACCCGTGTCCAGATCCCAGCAGGACACCGAAAACTGGTTGCAGCTTCAGGTCAGCGGGCAAGCCCGGTCACCGATACACCAGGTGGCCACTTCCCAGGAGCGTGAGCGCAGCCTGCAGCGCTGGCTGGACAGCTACACCCACCCCATCCCTGAGTACTACAAGCAGGATGAGGGCGGCAAAGCCAAGTCGGATTGATAGTGACGCCATCTCCCGCCCGGTGTGAGGGTAGGGGGATGGGGTCGTGCTTGTTGGGGGCTTAGCTGCCAGCCGTTTGCCGGCCATGCTGGACTGAGGCGTTGGGGGACAGGGCGAGAGCCAGCTGGGTGCGATTGTTCATGTGGGTGAGGCGCAGCACTTGCGACACGTAGAGTTTTACGGTGTTTTCAGTGATGCCCAGATCGCAGGCTATCTGGTAGTTGGTCTGGCCTTTGCTCACCAGTTTGGCGACGTCCAGCTGGCGCGGTGACAGCTGTTTGAAAATGCTCGGGATCTGAGGACAGGTACTGTCGTTCGAAGAGGGATTGTTCGGGTTTTCAGCGCTGGACTGGGGAGGGCGACGGGCGTATTCCATATCCTGATAGAGGTCGTCAATGGACTCGGCCAGGTATTGCAACTTCTGGTTCAGTTGCCCCAGTTGGTTGCTCTTGTGCTGTTCGCGCAGGATCTGTTCCTGGCGCTGGATGCCCTCAAGCAGTTCGTTCAGATCGACCGGCTTCTGGTAGTAATCGGCGATACCGATACGCAAGGCTTTGATCACATCCTGTTTGTCGGCGCGGCCGGTCAGCAAAATGCTTTCAAAGACCCGCTGCTTACCGGCAACTTTTTGCAAATGCTGGGTGAGTTCAATGCCATTCATGTCCGGCATGTGCAAGTCGCACAGCACTAGACCTATCAGTGGGTCGGCAATAAACGCACTGATGGCTTCACGGCTTGTCTGGCAAGGCACGCAACGGTAGCCACTGCTTTCCAGAAACTCGCAGAGTTCTTCGACAATCAAGGGCTGATCATCGACGACGAGAATTTTTATAAGGGCGGGGTGTGTATTCACACGGTTCTCCATCCTGGTAAACCAATCTGGGACATCTTGGTCCACACGTTTTACGTGACTGATTTAAACGTAGACCCACTTTACGACTATGTACAAGGTATTAATCCTTCAAACTGACTATCCAAGTAGCATTGTTGTCAGGGTAAAACCGGCTAACAAAAAAGGTGCATAAGGAAGCTTTTTTGACATTGAACGTTTCACCTTAAATTCATCTGAGTTAAACCATTGATTCAACAAAGGCAGTATTTTTGACGCTATTAACCACCACAGCCCTGCACACAAACTGGATCCAATCACTGTGCCCAGAATTGTCAGACGATCGGTTGCCAGGGCCAAGGCTATCATTAGCTTCACATCACCGGCGCCCAGCTTGTTCAGGGCGTAGCCGGGGAGGGTCAACAGCAACGCGATCAGTAGTGCCCAGCCGCCTTCTTCAGCGCTGGCGCCCAGCCAGGTGTCACCGGTCCAGAGCAGATACAGCAGCGCCAGTGCCGCCCCGCCGAAGGTCAGAATGTTGGAAATATGGCGCTGGATAAGGTCTTGTGTGGCGCAAACAAAGAGCCAAATAAATACAACAGATAAGTGAATCACGTAATTAACATCCCTTTTTTACTGATGATTCTATGATGATATTACTTTTGATTGTCAGGGTGGACGCAGTCATGAAAATAGGCCTTCCCAAGAAACAAAAAGGTGCCGCCGCAATTGAATTCGCGTTGGTGTTCGTGATTTTTTTTGCTGTTCTTTATGGCGTGCTCAGTTACAGCCTGCCGTTGTTGCTGGTGCAATCATTTAATAACTCCACAGCCGAGGCGGTGCGGCGCAGTGTTGCGGTTGATCCGACGCTTACGGCGGCGGCCTATAAAACTGCAGTCGAGTCAGTGGCCAAAGGCGTGCTGGACGAAAAACTGCGCTGGGTACCTACAGCCGTGGCCCCAAGTCTGGTCAAAACCGCATCTTATGACCCCGTTGCGGGTGTTCTAACGGCCACTGTCTCTCTTCCGTCCGCTGCGTTGGCAACCCTTATGCCGGTACTCACGTTGGGCACTGTCAGCGTGCCTCAACTGCCGACTACCTTGACCGCGCAATCGAGTATGAAATTTTGATCCAGGGTGAAAAGCTCTTTAGGCGCCTGACGGGGCGGGCCACCGAGCAGCTGCCCGGATCTTCTGGTTTGCAGTCACGCACCGATGGGTGCATGCAACTGCTGCTCGATCAGCAGGGGCGGGTTATTGATGCTAGCGGCCTGCAGCGCCATGGCCTGGGGCGCGATGCTGGTGACGCTACACCGCGTCTGCTGCTGGACTATTTGGTGTCGGGCAGCACGCTGGCGCTGGAAGGGGGACCGGCGGACTGGGTCGGACACTGTCTTGATCTGGATTTTCAAGGCCCCGGACTGAACGTGCTACACACCCGTGGCTGGGTACAGCCGCAGGCTGACTGCTGGTTATTACAACTGCTGGATATCGGCGATTTATTACGCGACAGCCAGCAAGCCGGCAGCCGCGAGCAATGTGCGCAACTGGCCCTGAGCATCGGTGAACAGTTGCGTCAGTGCAGCGCCGCCCGCTTGCCTGAGGTGATGCATGAGGCGCTGTGTCGTGTAGCGCAGCAATGGCGTGTGCCCTGCGTGGCACTGGCCGTGCGCAGTGGTACGCCACTGGGTTGGCGTCTATACAGCGCGTATCACGGGTTTGATGCGCCGGCGCTGTGGACCACAGGACAAACCCTGGGCGAGGTCCTGGATGGTGTGGATGCCAAACGGCCCCGATCCATAAACGCCGATGTCGAGAGAACCCGAAACCCTTTGCTCAATAGTCTGTTTGGCAATGCCGACGGTTGGCTGGTGCCTTACTGCGACCAGCAAGGGCAGTCCGTGTGGTTGCTGCTGGGTTTTTACCCGGCCACGCAGCACCCATCGCTGATGAGCGAAAGCGACTGGTTGCTGGTCTGTGCGGCAATGGCCGGGCCGCTGCAGGATCGTCTGCGTGAGCAGCAACACGAACAACAAAAGGAGCGCATGCAAGCGCTGCAGGAACTGTTGGGTACGGGGTGGTGGGAGTGGTTGCAGCCTTCCCGGCAATTGCAGCTGGCGCCGCAATTGAGCGCAAGTTTATTGCCGCAGCTGGAACCTTCGGCGTTGACCCGTGAAGCGTGGCTGGCGCTGTTTCATCCCGTGGATCGGGATGAACTGAGCAGCGGTTTCAATGCGTTACTGGAGCATGGCAAAACGCTGATGCTGTGCGCGCGGCTGCACCAGCCCCAAAATACGCAACCGACCCGGTGGTACCGGATTCAGGGCCAGGTGCTGGGAACAGGTGCAAGCCGGCGCACAGTGGGTTACATGCTCGATATCAGCGACATCAAAAACCAGCAACTGCAGGCCGCCGCCGCCCATGCGCGACTGGACAACCTGATCGCCAGTTCACCTGCCGTGATCTACGTGCAGCGCTACGACGAAGGTGCATTGCTGCCGGCATTTTTCAGCGACAGCTTGCAACCTTTGCTGGGCTGGAGCCTGGACGACTGTGCAGGGGCGGCCTTGATCGACAGGATCCACCCCGATGACCGCGAGCAGTACTTCGAGCGTACGCGCCAGTTGCTGCGTGAAGGCAGCACCCGCAGCCGTTTCCGTCTGCGTGACCGCGCTGGCGACTATCACTGGTTGCTGGACGAGGCCAAATTATTACGCGACGACCTGGGGCTGCCCGTTGAGGCAGTAGGGTTGTGGCTGGACATTACCGAGACCACCGAAGCGGCCGAGCGGGTTAAACACAGTGAGGAGCGTTACCGGATTCTGGTCGAAGACTCCCCGGCGATGATTTGCCGCTACTTGCCAGACTTGACCCTGACCTTCGGCAACCGACCGCTGGCCAATTATCTGGAGTGCGCCCCTGAGTTACTGCCGGGGATCAACCTGGGCGACTGGCTCTCAGCCGAACAGCGCGAGTTGTTTGAACGGCGTATTGCCAGCTTGAGCCCGGAGTTCCCGGTGAGTACGGCTGAAATCAGCCTGCAACTGCCTGGCCGTGAGCATGCGTGGTGGGTCTGGTCTGATCGGGGGGTGTTTGACGCTCAGGGCCAACTGCTCGAAGTCCAGGCGGTAGGTCGTGACAATACCGAGGTACGGCGCTCGCAACAGCAACTGACCCACGGCGCGAAAATGGCCACGCTTGGCGAAATGGCCACCGGGCTGGCGCATGAGATCAACCAGCCGCTGAATGTGATGCGCATGGCTATCGTCAACGTACTCAAACGCCTGAGTAACGGCGATGTACAGATTGATTACCTGAAGGAAAAACTCACCCGTATCGATTCGCAAATCCAGCGCGCTGCGCGAGTGGTCGACCATATGCGCGTGTTCGGTCGGCGCTCCGAAATCGAGCAGCAGGTCTTCAACCCGGTGCAGGCACTGGAAGGTACTTTGGCCCTGCTGGGCGAAGGTCTGCGTTGTAAAGGCGTAGAGATCCACGCCGAGGGGCTGGCGTGTAGCGTGCAGGTGCGCGGTCATTCAGACCAGTTGGAGCAAGTGTTGATCAACCTGCTGGTCAATGCGCGTGATGCCTTGTTGAGCAAGCGCGAGACAGATCGCGACTTCCAGCCCCTGATAACCCTGAGCGCCGAAACAGACGGCAACTGTGTACGGCTGTGGGTACAGGACAATGGCGACGGCATCGACCCGCGGTTGCTGGAGCGTATCTTCGAACCGTTCTTTACCACCAAGCCCATCGGTATTGGTACCGGCCTTGGGTTGTCGGTTAGCTACGGCATTATCGACAACATGGGCGGACGGTTGAGCGTGAGCAATACCGGGCCCGGGGCCCGGTTTTGCGTGGAATTGCCGGTGGTTGAAGAGTAACGCCGGGCATATCTGTAGCTGCTGGCGGGGGTCTGCAGGACCCGCCTGATAACAAGGCTGCTGCGTAACCCCTCGCAGCCTCGTTCCTCGTCAGCGACTACAGGAGTCGTAAGCAGGTCAAAGCACCAGTTGGGCGCGGCCACCCTGGCCGCAGGAGAGGTTGGCGCCAACGTCGACATTGTCGATCGTTATCCCTAGTAAATTAAGGATGCCATTCAGCAGCGGGTCGACAATCGGGCTCAGTAAAGTACCGATGATATTACTGATGGCTGTAATTAAACCGCTCAGTATGTTCCCGGTATTAACAAGCAAACTGCCCAAAGCGCTGGTGCCTGTGGGTTGATAGACCGCTAACTGGATACCTTGCAGTGTCGTTTTAAGACTGCCTACCAGGTTTGTTGATGATACCGGGGAAAAAAGCGGGTCCTGTTTTATTTCGGGTGGTTGATTGTAAGTATGAGTCAGATAGGGAGCGCTAAGACTGCCGATACTGGTGTCTACCATCAGTCCCACTCCGCCACCATAAAAGGGCACACGGGTTTTAGGATCACATACTTTAAATAGGATTAGCCCGGAGCAGGTGACCGAGCCAATATCAATAATAGGTAAAGGTTTGACGGTAACATCGTTCGATGAAGAGAAGGCATTGGTCATATCAATACTGCCAAATTTGACCTTTACCAAAGCTGCGTTATTCGCGACTGTCAGGGTTTTTGTGGTCGTACTGGGGCATGAGTAGTCCGTGACATATGAGTTGGCGCTGGCGACCTCAAGGATAACGTTGATCGATGCGGTAGGCAGAACTTTGAGGTCTGTTTGCTTGCAAGGAAAGGCTACAGCGCACAGGACTGATTTAAGTGTGGCGGCAAGATTGAGGCTTAGTAAACTATTTAACGTATCGGTCAGGGGGCCGACCAGGTTAGTGAGAACTGATTCGACGGCCGGAGTATCAAGAAGTGGCAGAGCGATACTAACGCCTGCCCGGACTTGTGCCGTACGCACGTAGATTCTGGATGCAGGATCGGTAGGGTTAGCCTTGGCTTTTGCCGGGTCACCAATGGCCGAAAGTTGAGGCGGCTCTATGACTTTTAATTTAACCACGCCATTGATCACACCCGGGACGTTCAGGGGGACTGTCGCTACGACACCGTTGTTAATGTTGGCGAGCTGGACAAAAGCCTCCACTAACTGGAAGACGTTCAAATTAGTGTCCAGCCCTGCGCTGTTCGTACCTGTCTGCAGTTTCAATATGTCTGCCAGTTTTACCTGGACACTGCCCACCGCGGCTTTAAGCCCGAGGAGTCCGTCTACTGCAACATTGGCTGTATTGCCATTTGCGGTGAGTACTTTGATTGCTGTGTCGATAAGTTTTGTGAGTTGTACTTTGGTGTTCAGGACGTCTGTGTAACTACCGGCATTAATATTCAAGTCGATAGCTAATTGATCCAAATAACTCAGCAAGTTTATTTTGCTGTCGACCAGGCCTTGCCAGCCTGCAACGCTTAGATTGAGCGATCCCCCAAGCAGTCCGCCCCATACCGCATTGAGTATCTGAGACTTTGAAGAGTCTATCGTAACGGCAGTACTTCGAATCGTAAGTTGAGCCAGCAACCCCTTAGGGGCAGCGCCTACCGCACTCGCCGTCAACTGGGTATTAAGATTAAATCCATCCTTGGCAAACAAGCTCCATAGTCCCCCGGCCACGCTTGTGGGGACAGTGGTGGTGGCGATAACGCGGATAGCATTGGTTTGGCTGGGGTCCAGTTTGAAGGTACGCAGGCTGTCGCTGCCCGTCACAAGGGTGCCGCAGGTGGGTGTTATTTTTTGCACCGCCCCGGGAGTGAAGCCGTTTCGCGTGGCGCTTTCATTGACGTAGGTTACGGCAGTGCCACTGGTACAACTCCCTCCCCGGCTGACCGCTTCCAGCACGGCCATGTCCGCTACCCGTTGCAACTTGCGTTGTTCCAGGTACAGCCGTCCGCTGTCGATCACCAACAACATGAAAAGCAGCACCACGCCGAGGGTGACAGCGGCCATTAAACCGATTGCACCTTGTTGCTGCTGTGGGCTATTGAAACCGATACTGCGTAGACGGGGAGACATCGAGCACTCCTGATGCTGGAACTGTGTCCAGCGCTAACTCTCCAAAGTTTCAGCGAGTGTAGCCAAAAAGTGATCAAGGCGCTGGCCAGTTGCCAGTTTTATAGGCGTGATGTGAACAACTGATCAAAAGTCATCAGTAAATTAAAAGAAAGACCGTCGCGTAACTAACTTACTCGCGAAAGTATTAATACCTTCTGAGGTATATACATCGCGAGTAAGTTGTTGCGTATAAACCTGTGACTTTATTTTGGCGGATAGTTAGCAAGAATTTTGTTCACCGCTTCATGAATGGCCGCATTGCGCTCGGCTGGGGTCGGGCTGTTGTCGACGATTTTTTCTGCGCTGCCGCGCCACACCAATTTGCCGTCTTTGGCATCGATCAAGTCGATCTGCAGGGTGCCCACCTGATAGACCACGTTACGGGTCTCGTTGTACATCGGTGCGCCCCAGTAGCCTTCCCATGGGCCGCCGGCATAACCCCAGGGCCCGCCCCATGGACCGCCGTAGCCGTAGTTGGTGACGATCTGTTCCTGGCGGTTGGCGACGATCAGATAGGTTTGCACCAGCAGATCCGGTTTACTGCCGGCGGCTGCCGGGCGCAGGCCGCGCTGATCCAGGCCACTGCTCACGGCCTGCATGATCCGCTGCTCGGTCAGGTCGCTTTTAAGCATCAGGCTATTGGGCTGGTATTGCAGTGCAGGGTCTTTCCAGGCCCAGGTCTGGAATTTGGCAAAATCCACTGAAGGGTTGTAATCGTTGGTGACCTGCATTGTTTCGCAGGCGCTGAGCAGCAGGGCCAGGCCCAATAATGCAATGCGTCGTAGCATGATGATTTCTCCGCTTCAACATTCCGTCTTACTGAGGAGGATAAGCCTGCACCGCCTTTTTCAGTGATTCGCGCAAGGCGTCACTGCGTTCGCTCAGGCTGCCTTTGCTGCTGGTTTCTGCGCTGGAACTCCATACGGGCTGACCGGTTTTACCATCGTAGAAATTGAGTCGCACAACCATGACTTCCACTTCATAGGTGCGTACAACCGGGACCGAGTTGTACATCCCGTATTGACTGCCGTAACGGCCGTAACGGCCGTAACCATTGCCGTAACCCGCTCCATAACCATAGTCGTCCTGCACCTGGCGCAGGCGTTTTTCTGTATGTAAATCAGCACTCACCCACAAGTCAGCCGCACGATTGGGCTGCGCAGGCCGCAAGCCGCGCTGGTCGAGCACGTTGTTTACCGCGTCGGCGATTTGTGCCGAGTCGGCCCAGGCTGTTCCGGCGGGCAGTCGGCCATTGAGCCAGGCCCAGCTTTGATAGCGCCCGTAATCCCGTGGCGGAGCAGGGTAGGCGCTTAAATCCAGGGTGTTGGCCGCTTGTGCCGGGGCTGGCGGCATCGGCATGGAGCTTGGGGTATACGGGTTAGGACTCTGGCAAGCCCCCAGGCCAAGGCTCAAAACGACTAAGGCTAAACGGCGATGCATGATGTTCTCCCGAGCGGGCGGTTTATACCGGGCGGCACACCCAATGCAGATAGCGTCCCAGCCTGGCAAAGGCGGGGTGGCGACGGTGGGCCAGCTCCATTTCTACCAGCGCTTGCAGTTCGGCGCGGGCCTGGAATTCCACTGGCATGTAGTCGTGAAATACCCGCACGCCGCTTTGGGCTTCGACCTGCCACAGGCCTTCGAGCGCGGTCGCCAACTCTCGCGGGTCGAGGGGCTGCTGCGGGGTGAGGCTTTGTTTTTCGCCGGCCATATCGTTCTTGCGCATTTTGCGGAAGTGGCCTTTAAGCAGGTTGCGATAGATCAGCGCATCACGGTTATAGAACGCCAGCGACAGCCAGCCGTCCCTGGTGGTCAGTTGGTGCAGCACGGGCAGGATGGCGTGAGGTTCGGCCAGCCATTCCAGCACGGCATGGCACAGCACCAGGTCGTAAGGCTCGGTCAGTTGGCCCAGCAGTTCTTGCCACGGTGCCTGAATGAAAGTGCCCTTCTGCCCCGCGTCGGCAAAGCGCTGGCGCGCGCCTTCGAGCATGGGGCCTGCTGGCTCTGCCAGGGTTACATCGTGCCCCTGCTGGGCCAGCCACAGAGACATGTGGCCCAGCCCGGCGCCGATATCCAGTACGCGCAGCGGTCGGGCGGGCAGAGACTCTGTAAGGTCGGCCTGAAGCACGGCCAGGCGAATGGCACCTTTGGCGCCGCCGTAGATTTTTTCGGCGAAGCGGGTCGCCAGTTGATCGAAGTGACGGTCACTCATTTGCTGAAACGCCTTTCGCTGTCGGCCAGTTTGTTGCGCACCACTTCGTTCATGTCCAAGCCAAGCTCGCTGCACAGCAACAGCAGATACAACACGATATCCCCCACTTCCTGCCCGGCGTGGGCCAGTTTGTCGGCGGGGAGCTGGCGCGATTGGTCTTCGCTCAGCCACTGAAAAATTTCTACCAGCTCGGCCATTTCGACACTGGCCGCCATGGCCAGGTTTTTCGGGCTGTGAAACTGTTTCCAGTCGTTGTTATCGCGGATGCGGTGCAGGCGTTGGGTCAGTTCGTCGAGGTTCATCGAGGGTGTGCTCTCCAGAAGGCGCAAAGCTTGCGGCCGAACCGAAGTTGGCGCAAGTGAAAGGCGCTGCAACCCGCTGGCCATGCCCTGTGCGAGCTAGCTGATCGGTCGCCAGTTGCCGGTCATGTGCACCAGATCTCCATGGCCATTGAGCTGGAAGTCGCCGCTTGAGCCCGCCGCGCTACTGAGCAGGATCACCTCGCTGGGCAGGCGTACCGGTTTTTTGAAGGCCACGCTGAGCTCGACATTGGCCTTGGGCAAATGCGAGTCGAGGGCCGCCAGCGCCCGGGCTTCGAGCCACAAGCCATGGGCGATGGCGCTTGGCAGGCCAAACAGCCTCGCGCTGGCAGCGCTGAGGTGAATGGGGTTGTAGTCGCCCGACACCCTGGCGTACCGGCGGCCAATATTGGCCGGGGCGAACCAGCGGGTCAGTTCGCTCATTGCCACAGGCTGCTGTGTGCCGGGTTGAGGTACATCGCCGCTGAGCTCCACGCCTTTGCACAACAAGGTGCTGTCGGCCTCCCACAATGGCCCGATTAAATCGTCAACCTGGGTGACGACATCGAAGGTCGCGCCCTTGGGGTGTTTTTGCAGGTTGTGGACAAAGACCCCGATGCGCAGTTGCGTCACGCCGCCCAGGGGGCGTAACACGCGTATGCGGTTGGTCAGGTGAATCAACCCCAGCAACGGGAAGGGGAAGTGCTTGTCGGTCAGCAGCTGCATTTGCAGGCCGAAAGCCAGCACCTGGGGCCAGGTTGGCGGCAGCAGCGGGCCGGGTGCCAGCCCGCAAACGCCACGAAAGGCAGCCAGAGGTTTGGCCTCCACCAGTACCCAGCAGCGCAAGCCCTGTTCAGGCAAGGTGTTGCCGGTGATTTTGCGTTTGGCCGCCGCGTGGGCATACAGCGTGGGTAAATGCGGCGGATTGCTGAGGTCGAGCCAATTAACACTCATGGTTTATGCCCCCAGAATACTTTGGCCGCATACCCGCAGCGCTTGCCCGCTGACCGCACCCGAGCCCGGCTGGGCGAGCCAGGCCACGGCTTCGGCGACATCCTGGGGCAGGCCACCCTGGCCCAGCGAGCTCATGCGCCGACCTGCTTCGCGCAGGGCAAAGGGAATGTGCGCTGTCATTTGGGTTTCAATAAATCCCGGCGCCACGGCGTTGATGCTGATGCCGCGTTCACTGAGCAGCGGTGCCCAGGCCTGCGCCAGGCCAATCAGTCCGGCTTTGCTGGCGGCGTAGTTGGTCTGGCCGCGATTACCGGCAATGCCACTGATGGAGGCAAGCAAAATGACCCGGCCGTTATCGCGCAGGGTGCCGCTGTCGAGCAGGGCTTTGGTCAACACTTGCGGGGCGTTGAGGTTGACCGCGAGCACTGCATCCCAGAATTCGGGTGTCATGTTGGCCAGGGTTTTGTCGCGGGTGATACCGGCGTTGTGGACCACGATGTCGACGCCGTCCGGCAATTGCTCGACAAGTTGTGTGGCGGCGTCTGCGGCGCAAATATCCAGGGTGATACTGCGACCGTCCAGGCGTGCAGCCAGAGCGTCGAGGTCGGCTTTGGCCGGTGGTACATCGAGCAGGATCACCTCGGCGCCGTCCCGGGCCAGGGTTTCGGCAATTGACGCGCCTATGCCTCGGGCGGCACCGGTGACCAACGCCTTGCGTCCGGCCAACGGGCGAGTCCAGTCCTGAACCTGGTCGGCACACGCGCTCAGGCGGATGACCTGGCCGCTGACATAAGCGCTTTTGGGGGACAGGAAGAACCGCAGCGCGCCTTCAAGCTGGTCTTCGGCACCTTCGCCGACATACAGCAACTGCAAGGTGCCGCCATTGCGCAACTCCTTGGCCAGTGAGCGGCTGAAGCCTTCAAGGGCGCGTTGGGCGCTGGCCGCGAACGGATCGCTTAACGTTTCCGGCGCCCGGCCCAGAATCACCAGGTGGGCACTGTGCTCAAGGCTGCGCAGCAATGGCTGGAAGAATTCGCGTAACTGCTTGAGCTGGTCGGTGTGCAATAACTCGCTGGCGTCGAACACCACAGCCTTGAGCTTGGGGCCACTACCTGGAATCCACGATGTTGCGACCAACGGTTCAGGACCATAACTGAATACCGCGTCGGTGAGTTTTGCCGCAAAGCGGTTCACCTGCCCGGCCAGTGCGCCGCCGCCAATCAGCAACGGGCCTTCGATGGGACGTAACCGTCCGGCCTGCCAGCGTTCCAGCCGCACCGGTGACGGCAGCCCCAACGCGCCGACCAGTCGCTGGCCGAGGGATGAGTTGACGAAGTCGATATAACGGTCTGACATGGAACACTCTCCGACAGATGGGGTTCAAAGGGTTGACCACAAACACAGGCGGGTCGTTCGCTATCAGTGATAAGACCTACGCTTGTAACGATCATGGGCCGTAAGAGAATAGGGTGAATCGTATGAGTGTGCGTCGTGTAGCCATTATTGGCGGTAACCGAATCCCGTTTGCGCGTGCCAACGGACCGTATGCGAACGCCAGTAACCAGGACATGCTGACGGCGGCGCTGGAAGGTCTGATCGAGCGGTACAACTTGCACGGGCTGCGGATGGGGGAAGTGGTGGCCGGGGCGGTACTCAAGGATTCGCGGGACTTCAGCCTGACCCGCGAGTGCGTGCTGGGTTCCCGGCTGTCACCGCAAACCCCTGCCTATGACCTGCAGCAAGCCTGCGGCACCGGCCTTGAAGCGGCATTGCTGGTGGCCAACAAGATTGCCTTGGGGCAGATCGATTGCGCGATCGCCGGGGGTGTCGATACCACGTCTGATGTGCCGGTTGGCCTGAACGACGGGCTGCGTAAATGGCTGCTGCAACTCAATCGTACCAAGGCGCCTGTGGACAAGCTCAAAGCCTTGTTGCAGTTGCGTCCGCATTTTCTGAAACCCGAGTTTCCGCGTAACGGCGAGCCGCGCACCGGGCTGTCGATGGGGCAGCACTGCGAGTTGATGGCGCAGACCTGGAACATCCCCCGCACTGAGCAGGATGAGTTGGCCCTGCACAGCCATCAGGCGCTGACAGCCGCCTATCACGCGGGCTGGGAAGACGATTTGATTACGCCGTTTCTGGGTTTGAGCCGTGATAACAACCTGCGCCCCGACCTGACGCTGGAAAAACTGGCGGCCCTTAAACCGGTGTTCGAGCGAAGCGCCAAGGGCACGCTGACGGCCGGCAATTCGACACCGCTGACCGACGGCGCGTCTGTGGTGTTACTGGGCAGTGAAGAGTGGGCCAGGGAGCGAGGCTTGCCAGTGCTGGCGTATTTTCGCGACGGCGAAACGGCCGCAGTGGATTTCGTACATGGGGCGGAGGGTTTGCTGATGGCCCCGGTGTATGCCGTACCACGGTTGCTGGCGCGCAATGGGCTGACGTTGCAGGACTTTGACTACTACGAAATTCATGAGGCGTTTGCTGCGCAGGTGCTGTGCACCTTGAAAGCCTGGGAGGACCCAGGCTATTGCAAAACCCGTCTGGGTCTTGAAGCGCCTCTGGGGTCGATTGATCGCAGCAAACTCAACGTCAAGGGCAGTTCACTGGCGGTGGGGCATCCCTTTGCCGCGACGGGAGGGCGGATCCTGACCAATATGTCCAAGTTGCTCGCCACTGCCGGGAAAGGCCGGGGCCTGATCTCGATCTGTGCGGCAGGAGGCCAGGGAGTGACGGCGATTATTGAGCGCTGAGCCGGCCCTGCGAGAGCGGTCTTGCCCGCGATGGCGCTCAGTTCGATCGAGTCGTCTGCATCGCTGGCAAGCCGGCTCCCACACAATTGTTCAGGCCGCTTGTTAGCGGGCGGGCACTATGGCCGGGCTTTGCGCTGCCGCTTCCTCTCGATTGCGAGTGGCGTAGTTTTCTGCCATGACCGAGCAGACGATCAGTTGGAGTGGGTGGTAGATCATGATCGGTAGCAGAATCAGGCCCAGACCCGGGTTGGCACCAAAGATCAACGCTGCCATGGGAGCGCCGGCTGCCAGTGATTTCTTGCTGGCGCAGAACACCGCGGCAATTTCATCCGCAGTGCTGAATTTCAGGGCGCGGGCGGTGCGGGTGGTCAGCCACAGGATAATCGCGAGCAATATCGCACTGCCGGCCAGGGCGCTGAAAATCACCGAAGTGCCTTGTTGTTGCCACATGCCTGAGACCATCGAATTGCAGAAGGCGGCGTATACCAGCAACAGAATCACCACCTTGTCGGCGATGCTGGTGTAGCGCTTGTGGCGGGCGAAGAAGCGTCCAAACAGCGGGCGCAGCAGTTGGCCCAGTACCAGTGGCAGTAACAGCATGGCGCACAGGTCGAGCAGGGTTGAGCCCAGATCAATGCCGTTTGCGCCGCTGCCGACCACAAAGCTGACCAGCAGTGGGGTCAGGAATATCCCCAGAACGCTGGACAGGCTGGCATTGAGAATGGCCGCCGGTACGTTGCCGCCCGCACTGCCGGTGAGGGCTACCGAGGATGAAATGGTCGAGGGCAGGGCGCACAGGTAGAAGAACCCCAGCATCAGCAAGGGCGGGATATGGGCGCCCAACAGTTTGTTGAACGCCACCCAGATCAGCGGAAAGACGATAAAGGTGAAGCCTTGCACCATGAAGTGCAGGCGGATGTTTTTCAGACCGTGACTGATTTGTTCGCTGGACAGGTTGACCCCATGCAGGAAAAACACCAGAAACACGCCGATATTGATGACCCACTCAGCATGCATGGCGCCGCCGGTACTGCCGAAATGGGGGAATACATACGCCAGAAATGTCGCCAGCAGCATCCCGCACAGAAACCAGTCGGTGAACATTCGTTTGAGATGTTTGAACACAGGCATTCCGGGCACCGGGATATTGTAAGAAATGATGACTTAGCCTAACGTCGCATTTATCTGACGTCTTGCGATATAAGGCCAACCAATGCCGCCAAACGGACAACCTGGTGCCCAGCGCAGCATTCCATACCTCGATACGTTGCCGCGTCCGCTGTATGCCCGCGCCGAAAGCCTGGGAGCGGGCTCATGGACGCCCCGTCATCGGCATGACTGGGTGCAGTTTTCGTACGCAATCAGTGGCGTGCTGGGTGTGCATACCGATGAAGGCAGTTTCTTCGCGCCGCCGCAGTGGGGGATCTGGATTCCGGCAGGGCTTGAGCATGAGGTGGTTACCTCGACGCGGGCAGAAATGCGCAGTCTTTATATTCGGCGGGATGATTGCCTGTGGGCGCCCGATCATTGCCGCGTACTGGAGGTCACGCCGCTGGCCCGGGAGTTGATCAAACGCTTTTGCGCCTTACCGGTGGAGTACCCTGAAGGGGATAGCGCCGAGCAGCGCCTGGTGCAGGTGTTGCTTGATCAATTGGCCGACTTGAATCAGGTCGGTTTCTCGCTGCCATTGCCCCGTCATGCGCGGTTGCTGGCGTTGTGCAATGAGCTGATCGCAAGCCCGGATGGCGAAGTCAGCCTCAGCTTGTGGGCGGAGCGCCTGGGTACGTCGGAGAAAACACTGATGCGTTTGTTTACCCGTGAAACCGGGATGAGCTTTCGCAGTTGGCGTCAGCGCATGCGCCTGCTTTCCTCGCTGCGGGTACTGGAGGAGGGCGGCAGTGTGACGGGGGCCGCGTTGTCGTGCGGTTATGACTCGACCTCGGCCTTTATTGCTGCGTTCAAAAAAATGTTCGGGTTCACCCCGGGCGAGTTATTCAGACATTGATCTGTCTGTTTAGGGTGAGGCCCGCGCCGGGTGCAAGGGGGGGGGCTGGCAGTGTCTGCGCTTACCGCGGGTTGGATTAGACGATGCTCTAATGTGTGTGCTCGTCTATCATTCATCGCGGCTGGCGCAGGAAGCGATTTTCCGGATTTGTTGGCACATGGAGTGCGCACAAGCGACTCTTAACACGGCCCCCCTCTCCCCGTGATGAGTGGATTGCCGTATAACGAGTGACATTCGCGTGTTTGGTAATAAAGGACCCACAATAAAAGCTGATGAAGACTCCAAAACGCTTAGAACCCCTGATCGAAGACGGTCTGATCGACGAGGTGCTGCGCCCACTCATGAGTGGTAAAGAAGCAGCTGTGTACGTAGTCCGCTGCGGCAATGAGCTGCGATGCGCCAAGGTTTATAAGGAGGCTAACAAACGTAGTTTTCGCCAGGCCGCCGAATATCAGGAGGGTCGCAAGGTTCGCAACAGCCGTCAGGCCCGAGCGATGGCCAAGGGCTCGAAGTTCGGTCGTAAAGAAACCGAAGATGCCTGGCAGAATGCCGAAGTAGCGGCACTGTTCCGTTTAGCGGGTGCCGGTGTCAGGGTTCCCAAACCGTACGACTTCCTTGAGGGCGTGCTGTTGATGGAATTGGTGGCCGACGAGTACGGTGATGCTGCGCCGCGTTTGAATGACGTGGTGCTGGAGCCGGATCAGGCCCGTGAATTCCACGCGTTTCTGATTCAACAGATCGTGCTGATGTTGTGCACCGGTCTGGTCCACGGTGACTTGTCCGAGTTCAACGTGTTGCTGACGCCGACAGGTCCGGTGATTATCGACTTGCCGCAAGCAGTCGATGCCGCGGGCAACAACCACGCGTTCAGCATGCTGGAACGTGATGTGGGCAACATGGCTTCCTACTTCGGGCGTTTTGCTCCGGAGCTCAAGACCACCAAGTACGCCAAGGAAATGTGGGCGCTTTACGAAGCAGCCACATTGCACCCGGGCAGCGTGTTGACCGGTGAGTTTGACGAGCCGGACGAGTTGGCAGATGTCGGCGGTGTCATGCGCGAGATTGAAGCTGCACGTCTGGACGAAGCGTTCCGTCAGGCAGTCCGTGCTGCGGACGATGCGCCACCGAGCAAAGCCGAAGAGCCGCCTCCACCGTGGATGCAGTAATTCGATGAATTAAAAATCCGGCCCAGGCCGGATTTTTTTATGGGCGCTGCCCGACCCCACTGCAGGAGCGAGCTTTTCAGCTTGCCAGGGAAGAACTCGCGAGCAAGCTCGCTCCTACAGGGGCTGCTGCGCCCTGGGGGCTAAAACCGGTTCAACGGTATCTTCAGGCTGCACAGTCCGCTTTCATCGGCAGGCGGCAGGTTGCCGGCCCGAATGTTGATCTGAATGGCGGGGATTAACAGTGCCGGAACGCCCAGGGTGGCGTCGCGCGCGGTACGCATGTCGACGAAGGCTGTCAGATCAACGCCATCGTTGACATGGATATTGCTGGCGCGCTGCTCGCCCACGGTGGTTGACCAAGTAGCCGAGCGTTCTGCGGGCGGATAGTCATGGCACATGAACAAGCGCGTCTGCGGCGCAAAGGCCAGCAAACGCCTGATCGAGAGATACAACTGTTGCGCATCGCCCCCCGGGAAATCGCAACGGGCCGTGCCGACGTCGGGCATGAACAGCGTGTCGCCGACAAACAGGTTGCTGTGTTCTACCTGGTAAGCCATGTCAGCCGGGGTGTGCCCGGGTACATGCAGTGCCTGCACATGAAGGTTGCCAATGCGGAATTCTTCGTCGGGCTGGAACAAGTGGTCGAACTGCGAACCGTCGAGTTTGAATTCGGGCTCAAGGTTGTAAATGTCACGGAATACACTCTGCACCTGAGTGATAGGTGCGCCGATGCCAATCCGCCCTCCCAGGGTGCGCTTGAGGTAAGCGCTGGCAGAAAGGTGGTCAGCGTGGGCGTGAGTCTCCAGCAACCACTGCACCTTCAGGTCATGGGCTTGCACGAAGGCGACGATTTTGTCGGCACCTGTGGTGCTGATACGTCCGGCGGCGGCATCGTAATCGAGCACCGGATCGATGATCGCGCATTCGCCACCGCAAGCCTCGTAGACCACATAGCTCACGGTCGACGTAGCGGCGTCGAAGAACCCTTGAATTTCGGCGTGCATGGGAGGCCTCGCATGGATCAGAAAATATTCAATATATTGAAACATATATTATCGGGTCGTAGACTGTCGATCATCATGTCCCGGAGCTTTCCATGTCTGCTCAGCTAACCAGCGAAGAAATCGGGCTTCTGCGCGACTCCGCTTCCAAAGCCTGCACCTTGCTCAAAGCCCTGGCCAACGAAGACAGGCTGCTGTTGCTTTGCCAGCTGACCCAAGGCGAACGCAATGTCGGCGAGCTTGAGGCCCTTACAGGCATCAGGCAGCCCACGCTGTCGCAACAGCTGGGTGTGTTGCGCGATGAAGGCATGGTAAATACCCGCAGGATGGGGAAGTACATTTTCTATTCGCTCGCCAGCTTTGAAGTGGTTTCTGTGATGCAAACCCTGTCAGGTTTGTACTGCGGGCAAGCGCTTAAAAAGTGACGGCTACTCATCTGCCAGCGTTCACCACCCGACCTGGTTCATTCATTTTTGTTGTGCCTGGAGTGCTCAATGGAGCAAATCATCAAGCGAATCGACGCGTCATTCTCTGTGACAGGTCAGATCGAGCAGTCTGATCTCCAAACCTTGGCCGCGCAGGGGTTTGGCAGTGTGATCTGCAACCGCCCCGATCATGAAGGCGGGCCAGAACAACCTGACCATGAGGCTATGCAGCAAGCCGCCCAAGCGCTGGGCCTGAGCTTCGCCTACCTGCCGGTGCTGACCACGGGTGCAACACCAGAGCAAGTGCAGCAGTTGCAGCACTTGCTTGGCGAGCTGCCAAAGCCTGTTCTGGCGTACTGCCGAACGGGTAACCGGTCCTCCAGGCTCTATGAAGCGGCAACGCTGGGCACCCGTGAAATCAAGCAGTACGACGTTGTTGTGGTGGGTGGCGGCTCGGCCGGTATTTCGGTGACGGCAAGCCTGTTGAAGCGCGATTCGTCGCTGCGTGTCGCGGTGATCGAACCCAATGCCGAACATTATTATCAGCCTGCGTGGACCCTGGTCGGTGGCGGTGCCTACGATGTCAAAGACACGGTTCGCCCCACTGCCAGAGTGATGCCCAAAGGGGCGGTGTGGATTAAAGCGTCACTCAGCGCTTTTGCCCCGCAGCGCAAGGTAGTGTTGCTCAGTGATGGCTCTGAACTGGGCTATCAGCAGTTGATCGTGTGCCCCGGGCTGCAATTGGCCTGGGAGAACATCGAGGGGCTGGAAGAGACCCTGGGCAAAAACGCTGTCACGTCCAACTATCGCCACGACCTGGCGCCCTACACGTGGGAACTGGTGCGTTCTTTGCGTGGCGGTACAGCGTTGTTCACACAGCCGGGAATGCCGATCAAGTGTGCCGGTGCTCCGCAAAAGGCCATGTACCTGTCCTGCGATTATTGGCGTAAACAAGGGGTGCTGGATTCGATTGCAGTGCAATTCAACCTGGCAGGGGCAGTACTGTTCGGCGTTCCGGCGTTTGTCCCGCCGCTGATGAAATACGTTGAAGCCTACAACGCCCGGTTGGCCTTTCAGTCCACGCTGGTCAAGGTCGATGGCCCGAACAAAACTGCCTGGTTTGATGTGACGGGCGCAGACGGCAGCGTGACGCGGGTTGAGAAAACGTTCGACATGCTGCATGTGGTACCACCGCAACAGGCCCCTGATGTAATCCGCCGCAGTGAACTGGCGGATAAAGCCGGCTGGTTTGATACCGACCCGGCGACCCTGCAGCATCCGCGCTATCCCGAGATATTCGCCCTTGGCGATGTATGCGGCACATCCAATGCCAAGACGGCTGCGGCAGCCCGCAAGCAGGTCGTGGTGGTGGCCGAAAATCTGCTCGCCTTGCGCAACGGGGCCGTGTTGCCCAAGCGCTACGATGGTTACGGTTCCTGCCCGCTGACGGTGGAAAACGGCAAAGTGATCCTGGCCGAGTTCGGTTATGGCGGCAAACTGCTGCCGACCTTCGCGCTGGACCCGACCGTGGCGCGCAAATCGGCCTGGTTGCTCAAGGCAACGCTACTCCCCTGGTTTTACTGGAACGGCATGCTCAAAGGACGCGAGTGGTTCACTGACTGCAAGCCGGACTGAGCGAGAATATGTTGATCATCGTATTGGGTGTACTGGTGGGCCTGCTGCTCGGGCTGACGGGAGCAGGCGGAGGTATTCTGGCCATCCCGGCCCTGACGCTGGGCCTAGGCTGGTCGTTGGTCGAGGCGACACCGGTAGCGCTGCTGGCCGTGGGTATCGCTGCGGCAGTCGGCGCGCTCGACGGTTTGCGCAAGGGGCTGGTGCGTTACAAGGCTGCCGGGCTGATGGCGAGTGCCGGCTGGCTGGCATCCCCGCTCGGACTTCACCTGGCCAAGCTGCTGCCGGGTTCTGCGCTGATGGCGATGTTTGGTTGTGTGATGGTGTTCGTCAGTGGACGCATGTTCATGCAGGCCAGGCCTGAATGCAGACGCGCTGTAGAGGCTGCGCATGACAAGAACTGCCGGGTGAACCCATCAACCGGCCGTCTGGAGTGGGACGCAAAGTGTTCCACCACCCTGGCCTCGATCGGCGCGGTGTCAGGCTTGCTCACCGGATTGCTGGGGGTTGGCGGCGGCTTCTTGATCGTCCCGGCCTTTCGCAAGTTCAGCGACGTGCCGATGCACGGCATTGTCGCTACATCGCTGATGGTGGTGGCACTGGTGTCACTGGGCACCGTGGGGCATCTGCTGTATCAGGGCTTCAGTCTTTCGGGCGAGGCGGTGTTGTTTATCGGCGCGACCCTTGGCGGGATGATCGCCGGGCGTGTGATTGCACCGAAGGTCTGCGAACGCCTGCTGCAGCAAGGGTTCGCAGTGCTGTGCGCCGTGGTCAGCGTGATGATGATCGGCAAAGTGCTGATGACGGTGTTTTGAGCCGTACATGACTGCTGCTTGCTTGCGACAGCGAGGGCTTTTTTCAGTGAGCACAATAGGGCCCGGACTCCAGATCCTTGAGGATCGGGCAATCGGGACGGTGGTCGCCCTGACAACTTTGCACCAGCTCATGCAAGGTGTCGCGCAGGCCGGTGAGTTCGCGAATTTTTTGATTCAGCTCTTCAATATGCTGGCGGGCCAGCGCTTTAACATCGCCGCTGGCGCGCTGGCGGTCTTGCCACAGGGTCAGCAGTTTGCCGACTTCATCCAGTGAAAACCCCAGGTCCCGCGAACGTTTGATAAACGCCAGGGTGTGCAGGTCGTCATCGCTGTAAAGGCGGTAGCCGCTGTCGCTGCGGTTGGCGGGCTTGAGCAGCCCGATGGACTCGTAATAACGAATCATCTTGGCACTCAAGCCACTGCGCCTTGCCGCCTGACCGATATTCATGACAGTCGCCTCATTACTCAAGATCCTCGGGTGTGCACCGCAATTAATATTCCAGCCTGGCGGGTTTGAGGTACATGCCGTCTTTACCCAATGCGATGCGGTATTTGCGTACATCCCCGGCCTTTAAAGAGAATTGTTGGGCCGGCGGCACCAGCATGCCCGGCAAGCAGCCAGGCGCCTGGCCAGGTAAAAGTTTGAGGCGGATGCCGACAGTCGCCGGTGGCAAATTGAACGCCAGGGTTTGTTCCTGAAACAATCGCCCGGCCAACTGGTCATCTATATACACGCCGACTTCGCAATTGGTCGGCACTTCAAGGCGCTCACGGGAGATGATCAGAACGCCGTAATCCTGATCGGCATTCGCCCACAGCGGCAAACTGGCAAGAGCTAAAAGGCTGACTAGGCTCAGAGCGGACCAGCGCATGGCTAAGTATCCTGTGTTAAATCGCATGGCTTGCAGCTTGGCCGAGCAGGGGGCAGATTGCCAGCGCGCGATAGCAACAAGGGGGCTTGACCTTGCCATGGTGGGAAGGTGAAAGCTGCAGGTATCTCAAACCAAGGAGCAATCATCGTGCAAACATTCAAAGTAGACGGAATGACCTGTGGTGGCTGTGTACGCAGTGTGACCAACGCGGTCCAGCGGATTGACCCCAACTCGAACGTCGAGGTCGATCTGGACACCCATATCGTCAAGGTCGAGAGCAAATTGTCTTCACTGGAAATCATCGACGCGATCACCAATGCCGGCTTCGAAGCGCGTACCGCCCATTAAGTCCGATACGTTGCAGGAGCGGGCTCGCCGCTGAAGGTTTCAGGCCTGACTGATTTATTAGTTAGCTGGCTATCGTCGTGTTCAAGTTCTGTATCCACGGCTAGACTATCGGGCTGCGCTAACCGCAGCTCGATTTGGATACCCGATGAACTTTAGAACAATCTTGATTCTAGGCGCCTTGAGTGCCTTCGGTCCTTTGGCGATCGACTTCTATCTGCCGGGGTTTCCGGCGATGGCACAGGCTTTTGCCACAGATGAAAAACACATCCAGTTAACGCTGGCGGTTTACTTTTTGGGCTTGTCCATCGGCCAACTGGCCTATGGGCCCATCGCTGACCGTTTTGGTCGACGCATACCGCTGCTGGTGGGCGTCGGCCTGTTCACCGCCGCATCCCTGGCGTGTGCATTTGCCCCCACCCTGGAATGGTTGATTGGTGCCCGGTTCGTCCAGGCGCTTGGCGGTTGCGCGGGCATGGTGCTGTCGCGGGCGATTGTCAGCGATAAATGCGACGCGGTGGGTTCGGCCAAGGTGTTTTCGCAACTGATGCTGGTGATGGGGCTGGCACCGATTCTGGCGCCAATGCTCGGTGGCTTGCTGGTGAATCTGCATGGCTGGCAGTCGATCTTTATCGTGTTGACAGTGTTCAGTGCTCTGGCAGCCCTGGCCGTGGCGCTGGGTTTGCCGGAAAGCCTGCCCGCCAATGTGCCGCGCCAGCCTTTGTCGGGTGCATTGCGTCAATATGGACGCCTGCTCAAGGACCGCGAATTTCTGGGGCACGCGCTCACCGGCGGGATTGCAATGGCCGGTATGTTTGCCTACATCGCGGGTTCACCTTTCGTATTTATCAAACTCTACGGCGTACCTGCCGAGCATTACGGCTGGCTGTTTGGCAGCAACGCCGCAGGCTTTATTTTGGTGGCGCAGGTCAATGCCCGTTTGCTGGCCAAACGCGGGCCGGCCTTTTTGCTGGCGCGAACGGTGTGGGTCTATCTGGCAGCAGGTCTGGTGTTGTTGGGGATCAGTGCACTGCACACGGCGCAGCTGTGGCCGTTGCTGATCCCGTTGTTTATCTGTATTGCCAGCCTGGGCTGCATCATCCCCAATGCGTCTGCCTGCGCCATGAGCGGGCAGGGCGCGCGGGCCGGTAGCGCTTCGGCGATGCTGGGTTGCTTGCAGTTCAGTGTGGCCGCAGCGGCCGCTTCACTGGTCGGTGTGTTGCACGATGGCACGGCGATGCCAATGGCGATGGTTATCACCTTGTGCGGGATCCTGGCGGTGGCAATCGGGATGGCGACCCGGCGTGTCTACAACGCACGGATCGCTGCTGAAGAACCGGTCTGAATCAGCCCGCCAAGCGTGCGGGCAGTGTGTGAGGGGCTTGCAGGCGGGACTGCAGTTTGTCCACAAAGGCGCGGGCTTCGGCCTCGCTGCGGAAATTAACGGCCTGGCGGTCAAGTTGAACCTGCCATTGGCAGTCTTGGGATCTTGCTAACGCAGTGATCAGGATTTTCATTACTGGCCTCCTTTGGTTCGCAAAGGAGGCCAGTGTAAGCCCCCACTCCCCGGTGAAATATGTCAGGGATCAAGTCTCTGACTGACGGTTCAAACCTGGCTGTTTCGCACCGGTGCCGGGTTTGATCAGAACCCTTCGAGCACAATCTTGCCTTTGGACTGACCGCTTTCCAGCAGCGTATGGGCGCGTCGCAGGTTGGCCGCATTGATAGTGCCGAAGTGCTCGCCCACGGTGGTGCTCAATGTGCCGGCGTCGATCAGTTCGGCGACACGATTGAGCAGATGATGTTGCTCGATCATGTCCGGGGTTTCGAACAGCGAACGGGTGTACATGAACTCCCAGTGCAGCGACAGGCTCTTGCGCTTGAGTTTGGTAATGTCGAGGGCCTTGGGGTCGTCGATCAGTGCCAGCTTGCCCTGGGGCGCCAGGGCTTCGACCAGTTGATCCAGATGCTGATCGGTCTGAGTCAGGCTGGCGACGTGGGTCACAGAGTCGATGCCCTGACGCTTGAGTTCTTCGCTCAGCGGCTGGCGGTGATCGACAATAACGTGCGCACCCAATTCGCGCACCCAGGCTTGGGTCTCAGGGCGCGAAGCGCTACCAATCACCTTGAGGGTCGTGAGCTGGCTGGCCAGTTGAGTCAGGATCGAGCCCACCCCTCCGGCCGCACCGACGATTAACAGGCTCTGTTGTTCGTCGACCTTGTTCTCGTTAATGCCAAGCCGTTCAAACAACAATTCCCAGGCGGTGATTGCGGTCAGTGGCAGCGCTGCGGCTTCGGCGAAACCGAGGCTCTTGGGCATGTGCCCGACGATCCGCTCATCCACCACATGGCGCTCGCTATTGGCCCCGGCGCGGGCGATGGAACCGGCATAGAACACTTTGTCGCCAACCTTGAACAGGCTCACGTCACTACCGACCGCCTTGACCACACCCGCCACATCCCAACCCAGGACTTTGGCTGCGCCGGCTTCAGGCTGTACGTTTTGACGGACCTTGGTGTCCACCGGGTTTACGGAAATGGCCTTGACCTCAACCAGCAAGTCACGAGGGCCGGCCACTGGCTCGGGCAATTCGATGTCTTGCAGGGCCAGTGGGTCTTGCACCGGTAGCGACTGGTAATAGGCGATGGCTTTCATGGGACAAGTCCTGAAGGAGGGTAAGAAAGTGAGGTCATGATTAGCTATTTCGCCGGATGATAAAACCGGCTAAAACAGCAGTCTCTTTCAATATTTTTTTGATAATTGGCGGATAAATTTGAATGCTGCGCTTCAATGACCTGCAACTGTTTGTTCGTGCCGCCGATCTGGGCAGTTTGTCGGCAGCTGCGCGAGTGATGGACATGTCACCCGCGGTTGCCAGTGCGGCACTCAAACGCATAGAGGCACAGCTGGGTACGCGGTTGCTGGCCCGCTCGACCCGCAGTTTGCGGCTGACAGCAGAGGGTGATGGCTTTCTCGAGTATGCGCGTACGGCATTAAGCAGTCTGGATGAAGGGCGGCGGCTGTTGGCTCGTGGGCAAGATCAGGTCAGTGGGGTGCTGCAACTGTCGGCCCCTTCTGACTTCGGGCGTAATTTACTGCTGCCCTGGCTGGATGAGTTTCAGCGTGAGCACTCGGGGCTCACGGTGCGCCTGTTACTGGGAGACCGTATTGCCGACCTCTTTCGTCAGCCGGTTGATATTGCCTTGCGTTACGGTGAGCCGGAGGATTCGAGCCTTGTGGCCTTGCCGGTGGCGGCAGACAACCGCCGAGTGCTGTGCGCGTCCCCTGATTACCTGATGCGCCACTCGGCGCCCCGTCATCTTGAACAGCTGTTGCAACACAATTGCCTGCTGTACATGCTCGGCACGCGGGTCCACGACTATTGGCAATTCTATGACGGCAAGCGTGAGCTCGGGTTGACGGTGGCTGGCGACCGGTTCAGTGATGATGCCGATGTGGTGCGCTTGTGGGCGTTGGCCGGGGCGGGGATTGCCTACAAGTCCTGGCTGGACGTGGCGGGGGATGTGATTGCAGGGCGGCTTAAGGTGCTGTTGCCCGAGCTGACCTGCGAGCGGGCACCCTTGAACCTGCTGTGCGGCCATCGTGCGCAATTGAGCAAGCCGGTGAAGTTATTGCGCGACATGCTTGTTGAGCGGTGCGAGGTGCTGGCGCGTGGCAGAGACAGCGTTGGGGCCTGACTGTGGGAGCCGGCAAGCCCGCTCCCACAAGAGGTTTACGGCTTGATCAACCGCGCATCCAGGCTGTTTTGCGCCAGACGCTTGGCCTGATCCTGGGTCATGCCCAGGTCGGTGTACAGGGCATGGAAGTTTTCGGTCATGTAACCGCCGAAATAGGCCGGGTCATCCGAATTGACAGTGACCTTCACGCCGCGCTCAAGCATGTCGAGAATATTGTGCTGCGACATGTGATCAAACACACAGAGTTTGGTATTGGAGAGCGGGCATACGGTTAGCGGAATTTGCTCGTCGATGATGCGCTGCATCAGACGCTCGTCTTCAATCGCCCGTACACCATGGTCGATACGCTGGATTTTCAGCAGGTCGAGCGCTTCCCAGATGTACTCCGGCGGGCCTTCTTCGCCGGCGTGGGCAACGGTCAGAAAACCTTCGTGACGGGCGCGATCAAAGACTCGCTGGAACTTGCTCGGCGGGTGGCCCATTTCTGAGCTGTCCAGGCCTACGGCAACAAATGCTTCGCGAAATGGCAATGCCTGGTCGAGGGTTTTTTCGGCCTCGTCTTCGCTCAAGTGGCGCAGAAAGCTCAGGATCAGACCGCTGGTGATCCCCAGCTGCTGCTCGCCGTCCTTGAGTGCACTGGCGATGCCATTGAGCACCACTTCGAAGGGGATCCCGCGGTCTGTATGGGTTTGCGGGTCGAAGAAGGGTTCGGTATGAATCACATTCTGCGCCTTGCAACGCAGCAGGTACGCCCAGGTCAGGTCGTAGAAATCCTGGGAAGTGCGCAGTACGTCGGCACCCTTGTAATACAGGTCGAGGAATTCTTGCAGGTTGTTGAAGGCATACGCTTTGCGCAAGGTTTCAACGTCGTTCCAGGGCAAGGCGATCTTGTTGCGCTCGGCCAGAGCGAACAGCAATTCGGGCTCCAGAGATCCCTCAAGGTGCATGTGCAGTTCCGCTTTTGGCAGGGCGTTCAGCCAGTCGTACATAAAAAGTTTTCTCATTAAATCAGGTGCAGATCGCAGCATTCTACAGGGGTGCTGCTACACATTTGGTAAAACCCGACCAAGCTATTTGTCGCAGCGTACCTGGCGCCAGGGCTGCCAGAGCTTGGTGCGCTTGTCTGTGAACTAACATGTAACGAAACGTTAGCAAGTTGCTGAAGTCTGTAACCCATCAACGTGTATTTGTTCCCTGGCGAAAGGTTCGCAATGCTGACTCTATTGAAAGACGAAAAACTGTTGTTGCTGGCGATTGTGATGGTGGCGGTGGCTTACCCGCTGGAGCATTGGCTCCTGAGCAACGGCCAGATTACGGCCCTGATTGCAGGGGTTGTGCTGGTTGCGGCGATTGTTTGTGCCTCGATGCGCGTGGCTCATCACGCTGAGGTGCTGGCAGAAAAAGTCGGTGATCCCTATGGCACGATGATCCTTACGTTGTCCGCCGTGCTGGTTGAGGTGGTCATCCTGGCCATCATGATGAGCAACGAAGCATCACCGACCCTGGTGCGCGACACGATTTATTCCGCGGTCATGCTCGACATCAACGGCATTCTGGGTCTGGCAGCACTGATGGGCGGGATCAAGCATGGCGAACAGCCGTACAACGATGATTCGGCCCGCACCTACACCGTGATGATTATGACGGCCATGGGGGTGTCCATGGTGGTGCCGGAATTTATCCCCGAGGCAGACTGGAAAATTTATTCAGCCTTCACCATTGGTGCGATGGTGTTGCTCTATACCGTGTTTTTACGGATGCAGGTCGGGCCACACAGTTACTTCTTCAGCTACAGCTACCCGGAAAAGAAACGCCGCAAAAACGAGCCGCAAGCAGAGCCGGCCAACCTCAAGCTGTCCGTTACCGTGCTGGCACTGGGGGTTATCGTGATCGGTGCGTTGGCGGAGGTGATGTCCAAAACCCTGGACCTTGGCCTTGAGGGCACGGGGGCGCCGCCGGTGATCACGGCGATTCTGGTGGCTGCCATCTCGGCTGCGCCGGAAATCCTCACTGCCTTGCGTGCGGCCTTGGCCAATCGCATGCAGTCGGTGGTTAACGTCGCGTTGGGCGCGTCACTGTCGACTGTGATTCTGACAGTACCCGTGATGGAGGGAATGGCACTGTATACCGGTCAGCCGTTTCAGATGGCCATGACTCCGGTGCAGACGGTAATGGTGCTGATTACCCTGGTGATTTGCGCAATCAACCTCAATGACGGCGAGACCAATGCCATTGAGGGCATGACGCATTTCGTGCTGTTTGCGACGTTCATCATGCTCTCGTTGTTGGGGCTTTAACCGAAGCTGAGCCAATCCCGTCGGGAAGGGCTCAGCTGTTTGTTACCAGGGAATGGTCTGCCCCTGATAGTCGATGAAGTGATGGCCACCTTTACCGGCGAACGCTTTGACTTGCTCCACCAGGCCCCGGGTGCTGGTTTCGACATCAATCTGGGCATCTTCACCGCCCATGTCGGTTTTCACCCAGCCCGGATGCATGGAGAGCACAGTGGGATTGTTGTCACCCAGCTCATGATGCACAAAGGTGTTGGTCATGGAGTTGAGCGCCGCCTTACTGGCTTTGTAGAGCGCCAATTCAGGTGCGTCCGGTACAGCAATGCTGCCCAGTACAGAACTCATGAATGCCAGCACGCCGCTGTCTTTACGTATTTTGCTGACAAACTCTTTCGCCAGATTAATCGGCGCCACGCTGTTGGTATAAAACAGCTGACCCACCTCAGCCAGCGTCGCGTTACCTGACCATTGATCATCCGGGCCTTTGATACCGGCATTGATGAACAACAGGTCAAAGACCTGGTTGTTCAATGTGTTGCTCAATGCCTTGATGGCCTGGTAGTTATCCATGTCCAGTTGCTCAATGTTTACCTGGCCCAGTGATTTCAAGGCCTGGGCTTTCTGGAGATCACGCACGGTGGCAGTAACTTTCCAGCCGTCCTTGAGCAACTCTTTAACCAGACCCAGACCCAATCCGCGTGAGGCTCCGATAATCAGTGCATGTTTTGCTGTCATGAGTAACGTCCTTCCAAAGCTAAAGGGAATTCACCGTAGGGGTTTTTACTCCATCGTTGTGCGGGTGCCCAGCCTCGCGGTTTGAACGGGCACTATTTTTCAGGCCCGGCAGTGTTTGAGTACGCGTTGAGGCAGGGTGCACTTTGCACTGGATTGGTTAAAAAACGTACAAAGGTAAGCAGGCGTTACAGGGATTGAATCGGCGAGGTATTTACACGGGTTATCCACAGGTTGTTCCACAGTTACTGTGTGCAACTTCGATGCAGAGATATAAGCACTGGGCTGCTTTGTTCTAACCGCGATAACCTCCGCTAAATAATTGTTTTTAAACAAATTTAGCTGAGCATGAGAAAAACAGATCAAAAAATGTACAAAGCGGTGTGATGCCCGTGGAATAAGGGCTGCAGCTGTATGTACTCAGGTTATCCACAGCTGGGTACACAGTGACTGTGGGCAAGTATGGGGGTGTGGATAGAACGCTTTTACTTCGCCGTGGCGGGATCGTTTCTGTGCAACAAAATCCTGCCGCGACTGATATCGGCCAGTTGCTGCTGCAGGGGGGCTATCTGTTCTTCGGCCAGTGCCAAGTGCAGGTCAACCCCATTGCCGGTGAAGGTTTCATTGACAAGTAAGCCGCCTGAGTCGGCTAACCGCAGTTTAATCAGTGCCAGCTCGCCGAAGCTGCAGGAGCAGTACAGCGCTACACGGCTAACCAGCGGCAGTTTTTCTGCGCCTTGCAGGCATTTGTTGGCGCCCCCGCCATATGCCCGAGCCAGGCCGCCGGTCCCTAACTGGATGCCGCCATACCAGCGGATTACCAGCACCACGACCTGATCGCAGTCCTGGGCCTCAATAGCTGACAGTATCGGCCGGCCAGCGGTACCGCCGGGTTCGCCATCGTCACTGCTGCGATATTGATCACCGTGTTTCCAGGCCCAGCAATTGTGGGAGGCGTTCAGGTCGCTGTGCAGCTCGATAAAGTCCTGTGCCTGTCGGGCGTTGGTGATGGGTGCGGCAAGCGTGATAAAGCGGCTTTTTCGGATTTCTTCGCGGTATTCGCAAAGATCCACGAGGGTCGAAGGCATGTCGGTTCCGGACTTAGACTGTGGGCGTCAGGCCGCAGCCTTTGAGGATGATACGGATCAGGTTATCGCTGGCGTCTTGCATGTCTTGCCTGGTCAAGCGCGTGCGCCCCGATACGCGGCAGATTTGTGTCGCGAAATCGGCGTAATGCTGGGTACTGCCCCACAACAGGAAGATCAGGTGTACAGGGTCGACCGGGTCCATCTTTCCGGCATCGATCCAGGCTTGAAACACGGCAGCGCGGCCCTGGAACCAGGTGCGGTAGTCCTGGGTGAAGTATTCGGTCAGGCAGGCGCCACCGCTGATGATTTCCATTGCAAATACACGCGAAGCCTCGGGTTGGCGGCGTGAGAACTCCATCTTGGCCCGGATGTAGCTGCTGAGTGCTTGAGCCGGATCATCTTCGGCGCTCAGGCTATTGAAGGTGCTGTCCCATAACTCGATGATATTGCTCAAAACCGCAATATAGAGCCCCAGCTTGTTGGTGAAGTAGTAGTGCAGGTTAGCTTTTGGCAGGCCTGCTTTGAGCGCAATGGCGTTCATGCTGGTGCCTTTGAACCCGTGACGGGCAAACTCATCCTCCGCGGCCTTGAGAATGATCTCTTCGTTCTGTTGACGAATACGGCCGGCCGGCTTGCCATCGTGGGCGGGGATTTCAAAGGTCATGGGTTTTCCAGAGCAATCTTTGTAGGGATATTCAATGCACTTTCACGTTAGCGCGTCGCTTCGAGGCTCTCAAGGAAACTTTCCAGCACCAGATGCGGGCGTCGACCTTTGCGGGTAACGGAGGCCAGGCTCAAGTCATAGAACCGCGTGTTGGCTTTCAGGGCCCGAAGGCGGCCTTGTTGAACCCACAGGCTGGCGTAGTGATCGGGCAAATAACCGATGTAGCGCCCGGTCAGAATCAAAAAGGCCATGCCTTCGCGATCTGAAGCGCTGGCGGTGCAGTTAAGTGCCTGGTAGTGCGCCTGAATCTCGGACGGCAGGCGGAAAGTCGGGGCAATTGCATCCTGTTCGTTGAGTCGCTGGTCGGCCAGTTGCCGATCATCAACATAAAACAATGGGTGGCCTACAGCGCAATAGAGCAGTGAGCGCTCGCTGTACAGCGGTTGGTATTCAAGCCCGGACAATGCACTGGCCTGGGGTACGACACCTACATGCAAGCGACCATCCAGCACACCTTGCTCGACTTCATTGGGGGCGATCATTCGAATGTGAATTTGTACGTCGGGCCCGCGCTCCTTGAGTTGGGACAGGGCATGGGTGATCCGCATGTGGGGCAGGGTGACCAGGTTGTCGGTCAGCCCGATTGTCAGTTCACCGCGCAGGTGCTGATGCAGGCCGTTGACCTCGGTACGAAAGCTTTCGAGTGCACCCAGCAACTGTAGCGATGACTGATAAACCTCACGGCCTTCTTCTGTCAGAGAAAACCCCGCTCGCCCACGCTGACATAGGCGTAAACCCAAGCGCTGTTCCAGATCGCTCATCTGCTGGCTGATGGCCGAGCGGCCGATCCCGAGCACGGTTTCGGCCGCCGAAAAGCCTCCGCATTCCACGACACTGCGAAAAATGCGTAGCAAGCGAATATCAAAGTCGCTGACTTGGGCCAGTGCATCAGGGCGACGGCTGCTCATAGTTTAGTAAATGCCTAACTAAAGGTTAGAAGAGTTGGATTTCACCGACTTTATAGCCATGGCAATTTAGCTGCAACAACGCTTTCAATCCCACGCCGCTTTCTGCTTTGCGAGGTTTTGCACATGAACATGCCCGAAAATGCCGAAATTACAGTGACGAGCCAGCTCAAGCTGGATGCTCACTGGATGCCTTACACCGCTAACCGTAACTTCCATCGTGACCCGCGCTTTATCGTTGGGGCCAAAGGGAGCTATCTGACGGACGATAAGGGTCGGCAAATTTACGATTCGCTGTCAGGTCTGTGGACCTGTGGCGCAGGGCATACCCGCAAGGAAATTCAGGAGGCGGTTTCAAAGCAGTTGGGCACCCTCGATTACTCGCCGGCATTCCAGTACGGGCATCCACTGTCGTTCCAGTTGGCTGAAAAGATTACCGAGTTGACGCCGGGCAACCTGAATCACGTGTTCTTCACTGACTCGGGTTCGGAGTGTGCGGACACCGCAGTGAAAATGGTCCGTGCTTACTGGCGTTTGAAAGGCCAGTCGACCAAAACCAAGATGATTGGGCGTGCCCGTGGTTATCACGGGGTGAACATTGCCGGTACCAGCCTGGGCGGTGTGAACGGCAACCGTAAGATGTTTGGTCAGGCGATGATGGATGTCGATCATTTGCCACACACATTGCTGGCAAGTAACGCGTTCTCTCGCGGTATGCCTGAACTGGGCGGTATTGCCTTGGCCGATGAGCTGCTGAAGCTGATCGAACTGCATGATGCATCGAACATTGCGGCCGTGTTCGTGGAGCCGATGGCAGGATCTGCCGGTGTACTGGTACCGCCGCAGGGTTATCTGAAACGTCTGCGTGAAATCTGCGATCAGCACAACATCCTGCTGGTCTTTGATGAGGTCATAACCGGGTTTGGTCGTACAGGTTCCATGTTTGGTGCTGACAGCTTCGGTGTAACGCCAGACTTGATGTGTATTGCCAAGCAGGTCACTAACGGCGCGATCCCGATGGGGGCAGTGATTGCCAGCAGCGAGATTTATCAGACGTTCATGAATCAACCGACGCCTGAGTACGCAGTTGAATTCCCGCACGGTTATACCTATTCGGCTCACCCGGTGGCTTGTGCTGCGGGGCTGGCGGCCCTGGATCTTTTGCAAAAAGAAAACCTGGTGCAGAGCGTGGCCGAAGTCGCCCCGCACTTCGAAAATGCGTTGCATGGCCTGAAGGGCGTGAAAAACATCATCGACATCCGCAACTACGGCCTGGCCGGTGCGATTCAGATTGCTCCGCGTGATGGCGATGCGATTGTGCGGCCGTTTGATGCGGCGATGAAGCTGTGGAAGGCAGGCTTCTACGTGCGCTACGGCGGTGACACTTTGCAGTTCGGGCCGACCTTCAACAGCAAGCCGCAGGATCTGGATCGCCTGTTCGATGCGGTCGGTGAAGCGCTTAATCAGATCGACTGATTTCTTCTATCTATATAGAAGAGGCATTTTTGAATTTTGACAGGCGCGCAGTGTTCGCGCCTGTGGACAACTTTTTGGAGCTCCAATGAGCACGATTCAACATTTGATCAATGGCGAGATGGTGAGTGATTCTGGCCGTACTGCCGATGTGTACAACCCGTCGACCGGTAAAGTGATTCACCAGGTACCACTGGCCAGTCGCGAGACTATTCAAAAAGCTATTGATG